>NZ_CP007264.1:1646963-1976356 GCF_000585495.1 Thermococcus nautili | reverse complement strand
CTTTTTGGAGGTGAGAGCGTTGGGGATTCTGGACATTGACATTCCTGCGTGGAGTATTGACCTCATCTACGGGAACACTGGCTCGGGGAAGAGCTACTTCGCGGGGTGGCTTGTTGAGCAGGCGTGGGAGAAGGGGAGGAGGTTCCTCATTCTCGATACCAAGGTGAGAAACCATCTCGGCCTGGTGCAGTTGAAGGGTGTCAGGCTCCTCAAGATTAAGGTCGGCACGAGGTACAACTGGCGGAAGCTCCTTGAGTTTGACCAGGTGCTGGTGGTTCCAACCAGGGGAACCATCAACAGGATTGGCGTGGAAGGTCTGGTGGAGCAGTACTACAAGCCTCTTCTTGATGAGATTTTCAGGCGGGATAGGGACCGTATCATTGTGGTGGAAGAGGCTCATCGCTATAACCCGTCCTCAAGGAGGCCGGGGAAGGAGCTGGAGCAGTTGTTCAGGGAGGGAAGGGACGGGAAGCTTTACACGGTCGCTATAACTCAGTCAATCGCGGACTTCCCGAAGCTTCTCTTCCGCCAGGCGCAGAGGCATTTCATCTTCCAGCACTACGTCCCGAACGATGTCATCTACCTGAACAGAATGATTCCTGGCTTTTCGGAGCTGAATGACCAGCTGAGGGAGCATGACCTGATTGAGTTTATCCCGCCGAACAGGACCCGCATTATAAAGAGAGAACTCGTTGTGAGGAGGACGAGGCATTTTGGGTGATGACCTTGGCAAGGCTTTACCTCTACGATGATAAGCGGTCAGTCTTTCACACGGTCCTCGGCTTCGCCTCGGCCTTCCTTCTCATCTATGGCCTGGTGGTGTTCATCAGCTACCTGGTCTATGAGGTCCGCGAGAAGGAAGCACCTATCTCCACAATTGGGGACGTGGTTGAGTTCATCATCGGCTACGTGGCCGGCCTGGCGGTCCTCCTCTGGCTGGCGTTAGGGTTTTATACTTAGGTGAGAACAAGAAGCGAGGGAGCTTGATGGGAGCGACTAAGAGCGAGATTGTAATTGAAGTTCCTAAGGGAATGAGCGTTAGCGAGATTCGGAAGATGGTGAGGGAGATTGTCCTCAGGTACCTTCGCGAGAAGGGTGCGAGCGAGGAGGAGCTGAAAAAGGTGAGGGTTAGGGTGGAGGTGCTTGAGAAGTGAGGGTCAGGGTCAGGGTGTATGGTGGCTCGATTCCGGAGCGGGTTCTTGCGAGAGAATTGAAGCGTGCGCTTGAGATTAAGAAGACGGCGAGCGAGTTGTATGAACTTCTATCGGAGGAGGAGCTCGATGAAATCAAAAGGGAAGTCTCGAAGAAGAGGGTCTCGTTCAGGGACTTCGGGGATATTGATTGATACGAGCGTTCTGATTGACCTCTACAAGGCCAAAAAGCTTGAAGAATACGCAGGCTCGGCAATCTCGATAGTTACTCTCTTTGAGTTCGTTAGAGGAATCCGCACTGAGAGGAAAAGAGTGGCAGTTCTGAAGAGGCTGGAGAAGCTGTTCAAGGTTGAACCCTTGGACAACGTGATAATCCTCACGGCCTCGAAAATATACAGGTACCTGAAGAGAAAAGGAGAGCTAATCGATGACGCTGATATACTCATCGGTGCCACAGCGATAGTTAAAGGCTATACCGTGTGGACCACGAACACTGACCATTTTGAGAGAATGCGGGACTTTGGGGTGAAATTGTACAAACCCCGGAAGAGGTGAGGCCGGTGGGTGTTTACCTCGACCGTGAGGCGCTGGAGATTTTGGACGAAGTGAGAGAAAGCCTGGCGAGACAGCTGGGAGTGAGAAAGGAGAGAATCTCGCGGAGCATGGCGGTCAAATACCTCTACCACCTGAGCAAGCCTTTCAACTCTCAGGCCTCATTGCAACGCCAGCAGTAGTCCTTTTTAATTCTCTTTAGAGTCTTATTGCAACGGTTGTGGATATATGAACATAAACGCCGAGCGACCTTGTTTCAATTCTCTTAGAGTCTTATTGCAACAGGCCTCATTCTGTTGTTGGCGGAGGTTCGTTATAAAAGTTGCGATTGCGGGAGTTTTCTCCAGATTTCTGCCGTTTTCTCCTCTTTTCTGGTTCAGTGCTTAAATAGGGGTTTGTTCTATTCTATGCCGAGGCCTTACGGCCTCAAAGCGAGAGCTTGAGAGGTGAGGCGAGATGGATTGGAAGGAAATCTTTACCGGCGACTTCCTCGTGAACATGCTGAGCGTCCTCGTGGCGCTGTACGTCTGGGAGAAATTCATTAAGAAGAGGGTCTGAAGGCGAGGCAGTAAAATCAGGAGGTGAGACGAGTGTATAAGGTGAAGGAGACCCTGGATGATGTTCTTACCCTTCAGGTGAAGTCCATTGACCTTCCGCGCAACGGAGTCATCGACTCGATAGCGCTTCTAGCTAAAATCACCCTCAGCAATTCCGGCAGTTCTGACGCGACCGTGAAGATGGAGGATGTTCTCAAGGCCATCAACGAGATAAGGGTTGTCTCTAACGGAAACGTCGTTCACTACGCGCTTAGGGGAACTGACATCGCTTATCTCAACATCTACGACACGCACGGGAAGGCGCTCAGCCTCGACGACACGGTCACCGTCCCGGCGAACGAGACGAAGGACGTCAGATTCCTCATCATGCTTGACGCCGGCCAGATTCACGCGCTTATCAAGGACCAGCTTCAGATAAGGGTTGATTGGAACACGAACGTGGCCGAGAACGTTTCAGTGAACGACGCCTCGATAAAGGTCACCCTCGATAAGGAGGTTTATGAAAGCGCTGAAGAGTACGTCATGACCTATTCAGCAGGCGAATATGGCGAGGTCTTCATTGAGGAGCCGAAGGTCTATGCAATTGAGAAGAGCTTCAACGCGCTCGGCGAGCTGACTGAGGTCTTCGAGCTTCCAGTCGGCTCGGTCCTCAAGCGTGCACTCCTCGTGTTCTATGACGACACCGGCGCACGTGCTGATATAGTTGACAAGTACGCGCTCGTTAGGACCAGGCCGGCACGCATACAGCTTTACAAGATTGACTACGAGACCAGCCGTGAGCTTGACAAGGTTCAGTACAAGCTTCCGAGCGTTCCGACTGGCATGACTATGTTCGACTACGACAAGGAGGTCGTGTTCGGAGGCCTTGACCTCCGCGAGGAAGCCTCTGGAACCTTCAAGATTGCGCTTAAGACGACCAACAGCGGTAAGCTTCGCTACATAAGCCACGAGGTCGTTCCTCAGGCCATCAGAGTCTGACCTCTTTTCCTTTCCTTGAATCAGCTGGTGAAATCAGAGGCTAAAATCAGTTCTCAGGGGTGGTTAAATTGGTCGTGACTCGGATTTACAGACCGAGTGACTTGGAGGCTGTGAAGAAGAAGGAAGAGATAAAGAAACGGCTTGGTGTGCCTTCTGACCCTAAGAAGTGGAGCCACAATGATATGATGAAAGTTGACCGCTACTTCAGGAGTATTGGCTGGGATATGAGCATGAGCGGATGCAATCCGTCCAGCTTTTTCTGGAACAAGGACCCTATAACGAACAAGGCGCTTTGCATGCTGTACAATGAGCTAATGATTGCGAGAGCAGGCGAATCGCTTCGCTCTGCAAAAAGAGACCTGGCTCGCTTTGGAAGCGTTTACCAAAGGCACTACGAGGAGGTTAAGAGAAAGGTGCAGAGCAGGACCGCTCACCTCGCTAAATACAACCAGGTCGTCAAGGTCGAGGTAGAGAAGAACACGGGAGTGAAAACCGTCCCGAGGTCACAGCCTAAGCCTTCTGTTGTGATGAAACCGGTTGCTAAGAAGGTACAGTCGAAGCCTGTGCTGAGGTCCTCTTCTGTTCCCACGACCGTTCACGCGATGGTTGAGCAGCAGAGCCAGCCTGAACAGAAAAAGACCCTCCCGAGCTGGGTAATCCCAGTTGGAGTTCTTGTGGGACTCTACATAATCGGCAGGAGGCGGTGAGATGAACGTAGTTGTTTCAAAGGACTATGGCAGGCTGGCCGAAATAGCGCTGTACTTCATTGCCTTCATCACGATAATCTACGCACTCTACAAGCTCTTCGGACTCTTCAAAGACTTTGGAGGGAACATTGAGAAGAAACTAAACGAGCTGAAGAACACACTCGGAAACCTCGACCTCAATCCATCCGATGCACCGGAGAAGTTCAAAGAAACAGGGAAGGACATAGTGACCATAATAACTGGAACTCTCACCGGCAAGCAGAACACACCGGAGTATAACGACGCAATGGCGCACCTCCACTACGGTGGCCACGAGTGGGAGCCTGGAAGTGGCAAAGTTGACAAGGCGGGTAACATACACAAGTACGGCCACGTAGTCAAGCCAGGCAAAACGAAAGTCTTCCACGGTGGAACCTACACCGAAACGGTAGTGAACAATATGGTCAAGTGCCAGTACGCTGGCGGGGAGGTTCTCACGAAGGAAGACTGTCTCGCGAGAAAGTACGGTTTCATGACCTACGCACAGTTCAACGCCTGGCTGGAGGGGATAAAGTCGGCGCTCAAGGCCGAGGGAAAGGACCCGAGCAGGATGAGCCTCGACCAGATTGTGAAGTACGGCAGGGAGCTCGAGAAGAAGAAAGAGGAGTGGAAGAAGCAAAACCCGGACAAGGCAACGCCAGTTCTTGATGCTTACAATTCAGGCGCTCCCCCAGGAGCAAAGCCACTACCTCTTCCAGAAGCTGATAGATTAAACAGGATTCTGTTCCCTGACCATCAGCGCAAGTTCACTCCAGTGATTGGAGGCTCCCTACCTGCGAGGGGTCTTCTCCCGGTAGATAATGGCATGTGTATTGACATAAAGCACGGAGGTAAACTCGTACCATGTCCTCCAGTACCTAACCCGAGGTACATACTACTACCCAAACCAAAACTCCCACCCGAGAAGCATATACTACCTGTTCCGATGCCACGTCGTATTATAATGCTGTGAGGTGAGAACATGAAGCTTGACCGCGAGACCATTTTCCAAGGCCTTATTCTTTTCCTCCTTTGGATGGCTTTCCAGATTGAGTTCAAGAAGTTCATTGAGCGGGTGAGGTGAGATGACTCCCGAAGAGCTCGCCGTGTTTAGTGCCATAGTTACTCCCGTCGTCACCGCGTTCCTTACATCCTACGCCACGGCAAAGGCAAACGAGCGGGTTCTGAGGAACATTATGGACCGTGTGGATGAGCTTGAGAACCGCATCTTCAACCACGAGAAGAGAATCGCGAGGCTTGAAGGAAGGGAGGCAGGAGCATGAGCAGGAGTAACATCTACCTCGGCAGGCGCGTGAAGGACACGGGGAAGAAAGGCCTTGATAACCTCCGCGAGGTTCGAGACATCTGCAAGGCCATTCTCGCTGACTTCAAGCGCGGGAGAATTCCCTACAGAACAGCGATGAGGCGCCTGGTCTTCCTCCGCACGACCGTCATCAAGCGGAGCGAGAAGCTGGTCGGAAAGAAGAGGAAGGCCTACGCGATTGTGAGGAAGTATGAGGAGAAGCTGAGGGGGATGAGGAAATGACCGGCGTGAACCTCATCGACTTCACCATGCCATCGGCCGTGCCGGCTTCGGCTGGTGGGGGAGTCAGAAACGTGGGTGGAATGAGGCTCATTCTACCAAAGAAGGCGGAGGCAGAAGAGAAGAAGCCGGCTGAGGAGGCTAAGAAGAAGGTGAACTGGAAACTTATACTCCTCCTTCTGTTCGCGTGGGTGATGCTGTTTAAGATTGCGACCTGGTACATGAGGAGGTATGGAAAGTGAGCGAGATGAAGGTTAATGCCTATTTCGAGCCAGCTGATAACACCGTCATCGAGCTGACCGACAGCGAGAGGAACCAGACCGTTGATTTTGGCAGTCCAAGCCACATCACGGCCATAAGCGTCAGCCACGGAAACGACGATTACGTCATAGTCAAGGTGAGGAAGTTCGATGACACCAAACCCTTCTGGAGCGCGAAGTTCTACAAGGGTCTGAACGGCCAGGTATTTATCCAGCCGATTCCCAGGAACCCGGTTCGGAAGGTCGTGGTCGAGGTCGAGCCGGGAGGCTCGCTGACTTCTATATCTGACAGTGTTCTCGTGAATATAAGCTACATCCAGGGGTGAGAGCGTGCTGTTGAAAGGGGTTGGGGGAGGAGTAATTTCCCCATTTAAAGTGCGATTCATTGGGAACAGGTTTCACTCTGACGTGCAGTCCCAGAAGGTCTTGAGAGCATTCCACATAAATGCTGACGTTCAGAGCCAGCGTGTTCTCAGAGCTCTCAGGGTAAATGCAGATATTCATAGTCAGAAGATGATTCCGCATGCTTTCCGCGTCCAAACTGGAATAAGCTTTAGTGCGTGAGGAGGTGGTGTGAATGCCGAGTTCAACCTCAGATTTTACGGTCGCTGTGAATGACGTGCTGTATGTTGACAGGTGGGGAATTTCAACGCTATCTGACTTCACAACGACTGTGAACATCCAGGTGTGGAATCAGTCCCCTCAGCCAATCTATGTGAAAGCCGTGATTAATGATTCAAATGGGAACTGGAAATTCGATGACGGCACAACCGCAAAACAGTTAGGGGAAGTCAGAGGGTTTGATTATGCCAACTTCAAGGCGACACTCAAAAGAGCTGTTCCAAGCTCGGACATTGAGGACGAACAGTTCACAATAACTTTTGAGTTCTACAAAGACAGTTCCTACTCTCAGAAAGTTGACCAAATCAGCAAGACCATCAAGACCAATATTATCGACTTCCATGCTTCACCATCAGGATGGACTGTATCAATCAATGATTTTGATGATGGAAAGGATGGAGGATGGAGCGGAGACTTCAGCGTTAGCAATACTGCAAGCGTTAAATCAAATGGATATTCAATGTATTATTATCTATCGGGGACAACTGCAACTAAGCTCCCGTACATCTCAAAAAGCATCAGCGTCCCATCCGGAGTCTCAAAAGCGACTCTAATCTTTTACTACGGAGCGCACCTGTTCTCTGGATGGAATGGCCACTATGCGAGATTGAATTACGTGAGAGTTTACATTAATGGAGTAAAAGTGTACGAGGACCACATCGATGCCAAAGTTGATTACGACCCAACCCACAAGTACATTGGATGGAACCAAGTTGGAATTGACTTAACCCCGTATGCTGGACAGGATATCACAATCAAAATCGAGTTTGAAGAGAAACTTGACTATAGTTCAGTAATGTACATAAAAACAGCTGTTGACGAAATTATCTTCGCAACAAAACAGTGAAAAGAGAAAACCTAAAGCTCCAGAATCCCCAGCTCCTCTTTCAATTTGTCCACCATGTAATAATAGATTCTCACGGCGTTTTTGACGTTCCAGCGGTAGTTCCTGCCACCCACGTTTTTGGGAGCGCGTCCCTGGAGGAACTCAATGAGGTGCCAGGTATCAGCAGGAGGGTTTGGAACCGTGCTCATCACATTGTCGTTCATGAAGTTCTGCCAGAACTTTCTCAGCAAGGCCAGGTCCTTAACCTCCTTGGAATCCCTGAACAGCTTATGCTTATCAGAGTTGTCCGCAGTGAGTTTGTACCCAGTGCTCCTGAACCACTCCAGCTCGGGAACGAGCTCAGCGGGAAAGACCGCGACATAGCCACGCTTCGTCTGACTCCTCCTCGTCTTAATCTTCACCCGCTCCATATCATAGACCGCTATCTTCTCCTTGTATTCCTCAGGAAGGCCAAAGGCCTTGAATGTCTCGTCAATAACCCTCGGGTCGAACTGGTTCATCAGCTCGCGGACCTCGTCTCCCCTGAGACCTGTAAAGGCGAGAAGCTTGAGGTAAAGCTTGCGCGCTCTGAGAATCGTCTCGTTCTTCCCCTTGAGCTGGTTGAACATCTCACGAATGTCCTCAACCGTTATGACCTTCGCGGATTCAGCGCGAGCGTTGGTCTTAACGTTCGGAATCACGGCCTTGAAGTCAATGGCCTCACTCTTCCTCAGCTTTCCGGTATCCACAAGGAAGTTAATGTAGCTCCTCAACGCCATGTAGGCATGCCTATTGGGAAAGCCTCCCCTGGTGGGAGGGATAGCTTCTACAATGCGCCGGAGGTCCTCTGGAGTATTGGCTTTCTTTCCCCAGAGGTACTTGTCAAGCAGAGAAATGTATTTGTCGGCCATGCTTGGCGTGCGCCGTTTCACCCATTCGATGTATTTCTGTCTATCACGACCATAGTGGATTTTGGCCGTTGAGTCTATCAAAGCCTTTCCTGTAAAAACGTTATCGGCGCTCGGCTCTTCTTTGTTGTCGTTCTGACGGGAGAGGCCTTCATTCGGGGAAAAAAGAGCATCTTGAGTCCACCGCCTTTGACCAGGCTCGGCAACCCCCGCGCTCGCGGGACTCCCGAAGAAGTGAAAAAGGGCTGAGTTTATAAACCTTGCTTCAGCGCTCCATCCTCAACACCCTGGAGAAGTCTGGAGAAACCACCACAAAGTTAATCTATCTTCCCACAAACCATAAAACGGTGAGAGCATGGCGGTAAAAGCCGTTGATAGGCGAGTCTTCGAGTCGGTAATTGACGGCCTCGCCAAGGCCACAAAAGAAAAGCCAGAGGATATTGTCTGGTTCTTCCAGGTGAGAGAGTTAATGAACGAGATGGACAAACCCATGAGCGACGAAAAGGCCTGGGAAATAATCTTGAAAGACAAGAGAACCGCAAACTTAAGCACCATGGAGCTTCTTGAACTCGCGAGAGAGGAGCTTAAGAAGTTTCACCGCATCGAGGGGAAGCTGAAAAAGCTCGGAGTGATTTGAATGGCTCGGCTCAAGGTTGTCCTCGACACATCAATTCTAATCAGCGCTCTTAAGACCAAAGACCCTTCTCGAAGTCCTGCCATTAGGATTCTTGAGCTTCTCAAGGAATCAACACTCCAGAACTATGGTTCCAAGGAGACCCTGCAGGAGATGAAGGAAACCCTTGCAGTCATTGGACTCCTTATTGGGAAGCCGGAGAAGGCCAGGGCCATTTACAACCTCGTTCAAAACCACACCAAGAAGGTTTCTCCCCGCGTGAAGTTTGAAGGTGACCCCAGGATAGTTAATGCCGTAGGTCACCTCGACGATGTTAAGTTCCTCAATGTGGTTTACGCTTCCAAAGCTCGCTACCTCATCAGCATGAACACAGCACACTTAGTTAAGCTGAGGAACGAAAAGACGCTCAGGTTCCAGCTCAAGAGGCATTGGTTCTACATCCTCACCGCCGGAGAGTTCCTGAAGCACATTAGGGAGAAATATGGAGCTGAAAAGTAAAGAATCCTTCTTTCTCAGCGCTCCATCCTCTTGACCCCGTCCTTCGTGCCGACGAGGACGAGGTCTGCTATGTCCGCGAAGATTCCGTTCTCGACGACGCCTGGAATGTTGTTGAGCTCTATCTCAAGGTCAAGCGGGTCCTCTATGCGGTGGAACTTGGCGTCGAGTATGAAGTTGCCGTTGTCCGTAACGACGGGCCCGTCCTTCTTCTCGGCCATCCTCAGCTCGGCGGTGGCGTTGAAGACCTCTATCTCCTCCGCGATTGCGCGCCAAGCGACCGGGATAACCTCTATTGGGACGGGCATCTTCTGGCCGAGCCACTCGACGAGCTTGGTCTCGTCAACGAGGACGACGAACATTCCTGCCCTGTACTCGATGATTTTCTCCATGGTCAACGCGGCACCGCGCCCCTTGATTAGGTTCATCTGCGGGTCAACCTCGTCCGCTCCGTCAACCGCTATGTCTATCGCGTCAACTTCGTCGAGGCTCACAACCGGAACCCCTGCCTCAAGGGCCAAAAGCCTCGCCTGGTATGAGGTCGGGACGCCGTAGACCTCCTCAAGTTCACCCTCCATGATGAGCTTCCCGAGGTAGCGGATGAAGTAGGCGGTTGTAGAGCCGGTACCGAGGCCAATGACCATCTCGTCCTCGATGAGGTTGAGGGCCTCTTTGGCAACGGCCTTTTTCATTTCCTCAACGTTCATGAAATCACCCCGTCACGTTGGTCACGTTAAACACGCATTTAATCCCGGCCGTTCCGTTGTGAACGACCTGATAGAGGAGGCTCTGGTTGGAGTAGCAGACCGGCTGGAAGTTGATGGCCACCGAGTAGCTGAGCATCGTGAAGTAGAGCCAGAACAACAGCCAGCCCCAGAAGGCCTTCCTGAGTATCGCCCTCTCGTCCGGAACGTCCGGCGGGAGTTCCTTAATCAGCGCCATGACGAACTTGTCCACGAAGAAGTAGAGCAGGAAGCCGAGTATCCATGCGCTCCTGTTGTAGTAAGCCAGCAGTCCGCTGATTATCCCGGTGATAATGCCCCATATGTAAACCGCGAACGAGAACTTGTACTCTATCTTCACGTCCTCCCACCTAAGGGGCTCTTGTGGGAGAGATTTAAAACGTTATCGAAAAGAGGAAGGGCTCAGCGAGCCCATCACTTGAGCCTTATGGCGTCGAGGTTGTTGGGTGCCCTAGTGGAGATGCCGAACTTCCTGTGGATGCTCGAGCTGAGGTCGAGGCACTTGTGGGCCTCGCCGTGGACGGTGATTATCCTTTCCGGCCTCGGCCTGACGCGGGCGACGTAGCTTATGAGCTCCCTCCTGTCCGCGTGGCCGGAGAAGCCGTCTATCGTGTGGACCTCCATGTTGACCTGAACGACCTCTGTCCTGCCGTCCTCGCCGATGAGCGGTATCTCGCGCAAACCTCTCTGCACCTGCCTTCCAAGGGTTCCCTCGGCCTGGTAGCTGACGAAGATGATGCTGTTCTTCGGGTCTGGGGCGAGCTGTTTGAAGTACTCGACGCTCGGTCCGCCGACGAGCATGCCAGAGGTGGCTATGATTATGGCCGGCTCTCCGGAGTCTATGATGTCCTGCCTCTCGCGCGAGTTGGCGACGCTCTTGAATATCGGGTTGAGGAACGGGTTGTATCCCTCGTGGAATATCTGCTCGCGGAGGCTCTTGCTGAGGTACTCCGGATAGGCGGTGTGGATTGCCGTTGCCTCCCAAATCATTCCGTCGAGGTAAATCGGAACCTCTATCCCTCCGACGCGCGCGTACTCCTCGAGAACCATCATTATCTCCTGGGCCCTACCGACTGCCATCGCCGGAATGAGCACTTTTCCACCGCGCTTGATGGTCTCTCTTATGACCTCTATGAGCTTCTTCTCCGCCTCTTCCCTCGGCATCTGGTAGTCGTTGCTTCCGCCGTAGGTGGACTCCATGACGAGGGTCTCAAGGCGCGGGAACCTGCTCACAGCGGGCTCGAAGAGCCTGGTCGGGATGAACTTGAAGTCTCCGGTTACGGCTATGTTGTGGAGTCCGTTGCCTATGTGGAGGTGAACTATCGCCGAGCCGAGTATGTGACCGGCGTTGTGGAGGGTCAGCCTTATGTCGGGGGCTATATCGCGGACTTCGCCGTAGTCGAGGGTTATGGTGTGCTTTATGACCTCCTTTATGTCCCTTGGCCTGTACAGGGGCTCGACGCCGTTCATGTGCTGAATCTCGATGAAGTCCTGCTGGAGGAGCGTCATCAAGTCCCTCGTCGGCGGGGTCGTGTAAATCGGCCCGTCGAAGAGCTTGTAGCGGAAGAGGTACGGCAACATTCCGCTGTGGTCGAGGTGGGCGTGGGTGATGATGATTGCATCGAGAAGGCCCTCGTCGAGGACGTAGCGGAACTCCGGGGCGTCAAAGTGCGGAAACGCTTTGAGCGGGTCCCTCATCGCGGCTATGTTCACGCCGAAGTCAACGAGGACGTAGCTCTCATCCGTCTGGACGAGGAGCGCGCTCCTTCCGACCTCGCGGAAGCCTCCGAGGCCGGTAATCCTAATCCACCTGCTCTTGTACTCGGACTTGCGGTAGATGTTCCTGCCGACCTGCCTGAGGAACTTCCTCCTGTCCTTGCTCTCGGTCTGGAGAATCTGCCTTATCGAGTAAATCGTCTGGCTCTGGAGCGGAGGAGTCCTGACAACCCTCGGCGCCCAGTGAACTTTCTGAGTAATCAGGCGAAGCGTCTCGCCGTTCTTTCCGATGACGAGGCCGGGCTTCTTGGCCTCTATGAGAACCTCGCCGACGGAGGGGTCGAAGCTTATGTTCGTTATCTCGGCCTCCTTCGGGACGAGCTCCTTAATCATCTCCTCGGCCTTCTCGGGCGGAATCAGGATGTCCGGGTCGGGGCGGACGCTTATCCTCTTCTTCAGAACCTTCGCGAGGTTCCTGATGAGGTCGCCGTCCTTCATTATCGCCTCCGGGTTCTTGGTGTATATGACGAGCTCCGGCCCCTCGAACTCGACGTCGGTTATCCTCGCGTTCGGCGGAACCATCTGGGCTATGACCTCGCGAATCTCCTTGAGTATCTCGTCAACGTAGGTTTCCCTCCGAATCAACGCCACCACCTCAGAACAGCGCTTTGAGCTCCTCCTCGCTCCACTCGCGGTAGCCGTCCTCCGTTACCGTCACGAGTGTAACCCCACCCCCGGTGAAAACGTCCCTGCGGGTGGAAGCCTTTATCGCCTTCAGGGCGAGCCTTATTCCATCCTCCAGTGAGAGGTCATCGCGGTAGTTCTCCTCAAGGATTGAGAAGGCGAACTCCATTCCGGAACCGGCGGCGGTGAACTTATCCTCGGTGACGCCACCGGCCATGTCTATCGAGTAGAGGCCCGGCTTCTCATCGTAGCCGGCTATGAGAAACCAGCCGAAGTATGGCATGAAGCGGTTTCCGTGCAGGATGTTCGACGTAAGGGTTGCAAGGGCTCTGACGCTCATCTCCCTGCCGACCCTCGCGCGGTAGAGCTTTGCCTCGGCTCTTAGAAGTCTGACGAGGCTCAGTATATCGCCAACGCTCCCAGCTCCTGCCAGGGCGAGGTGCTCGTCTATCTGGAAGACCTTCGTGACGCCCTCAGAAAGCACCATGTTGCCGAGCGATGCCCTTCTGTCTGCCGCTAAAACTACACCGTCCTTGCAAACTACGCCGACGGTAGTGGTTCCCTTTAGGTTCTCAGTCAACTACAACACCCCTGGAGTTGGTTTTTAGAATAGAAGAACCTCTGAACCCCGCTTAGAGAAAGAGTATTTAAAGGTTTCGCCCCACTCCCTTGGGTGGTTGTCATGGCAAAGGAGGTAATCCTTCTAACCGGCCCGCCCCTCAACGGGCGCGACGAATACCTGAGCGAGGCCCTTGAAAAGGCCAACGGGGAGAGCTACGCCTACTACCACGTCTTCGAATACCTCCGCGAGGTCGGAAAGGAGAGGGGGGTTAAGATAACCCGCAAGAACGTCCTCGACTTCGCAATAAACCACCAGGACTTGATGAACGAGATTCGCGACGAGGCCTTCGAGAGAATAAGGCGGGAGATAGACGAGAGCGACAAAAGGTTCCACCTCGTTTCGACACCGAGCCTCTTCCGCTGGGGGAGCGGGAGCGTTATAGGATTTACCCTCAGCAACCTCAAGCTCCTCAAACCTGACAGGGTCATCATCGTCCTCGACGACGTGCTCTCGGTCAGGAGGAGGATAATCAACGACCCGGAGTGGTTCGAGCGCTTCGGCAACGACCCGAACAACATAAAGCTCACCACACTCGTCATGTGGCGTGAAGATGCCATAAACCACGTGAAGACCCTTGTCCACGAGCTCAAGAAGGAGGGAATAAACGTCCGCTACGTCCTCCAGTTCGGCATAAGGCACCCGCCGGAGGTCTTCCTCGACCTGCTGTTCAGGGAGAAGGAGAAGCCCCTCGTCTACCTCAGCTACCCGATGACCGGCCACGAGGAGGAGTACTACCACCGCGTCAGGGGCTTCTACGACAAACTGAGCGAGCACTTTACCGTTCTCGACCCCGGTGCCCTGGACGACTGGTGGGTCGTCGCTGAATACGACAACCAGGTCGCCAAGAACCCGAACGTGAAGAAAATCAGGATAAAGCACCTCCTCGATGGAAACGAGGTAGACGAGCTTGAGAGGGAGGACATAGAGCAGGCAACGGAGATACTGAGGAGACAGCTCGTTGAGAGGGACTTCAACCTTGTCGATGTCAGCAAAGCAATAGCGGTCTACCACTACGCCGAGGGCGTTTCAGCGGGAGTCGTCAGCGAGATGGCAGAAGCATACAGGACGCTTGCGGCGATATACCTCTACTACCCCTTCAAGAGGCGTCCAAGTCCGTTCATGGAGTTCTACGGCATGCAGAACCCATCGAGGCGGACGATGTTCAGGGACGAGGACGAGATGATAAGGGCGATGGTCGAGGAGAAGGACTACTGGACGAAAGGCTGACCTTCTTTTAGTCTCTTCTTATCCCAGCAAACCTGCTTTCAAGAACCGGCGGGAGAATTGAGAAGGAAAGGAAGGGAGAAGAAATCACTTCTTGACCCATCCGCGCCACTTCATGGCGTCGTAGACCCTCTGGACGGCGACGACGTAGGCGGCGTCACGCATGTTGATGTTCTTCTCCTTGTGGGTGTTGTAGACGTCCCAGAAGGCCTTGGTCATCTTCTTGTCGAGCTTGGCCCTGGTGGTCTCGACGTCCCAGTAGTCGCCGGTTATGTTCTGGACCCACTCGAAGTAGCTGACGGTGACACCACCGGCGTTACAGAGGAAGTCCGGTATGACGAGGACGCCCTTCTCGTAGAGTATCTCGTCGGCCTCCGGGGTGGTCGGACCGTTGGCAAGCTCGGCGACAATCTTGGCCTTAATCTTGTCGGCGTTGTCCTTGGTGATGACTCCCTCGATGGCGCTCGGGGCGAGGACGTCGACCTCGAGCTCAAGGAGCTCCTCGTTGGTGATGTTCTGGGCTCCTGGGAAGTCCTTAACTGAGCCGTGCTCCCTCTTCCACTTGAGAACCTCGTCGGCGTTGAGTCCGTCCGGGTTGTAGATACCGCCCTTGCTGTCGCTGACGGCGACGACCTTCATGCCGTACTCCTCGCTCATTATCTTGGCCATGTAGTAGCCGGCGTTACCGTAGCCCTGGATGGCGATGGTCTTGCCCTTGAGGTCGTCCCATCCGACGGCCTTCGCGGCCTCGCGGACGGTGTAGCTGGCACCCCTCGCGGTGGCGTCCATCCTCGCGACGATACCACCGACTCCGGGTGGCTTACCGGTGATGATTCCGAAGCTCGGAACCTTCCTCCTGCTGATGGCCTCGTACTCGTCCATCATCCAGGCCATAATCTGCGGGTTGGTGTAAACGTCAGGAGCCGGAATGTCGGTGTAGGGGCTGATGATGTCGTAAATGGCCCTTATGTAACCGCGGGCGAGCCTCTCCTTCTCCCTGTCGGAGAGCTCCTTCGGGTTGACGATGATACCACCCTTACCGCCACCGTACGGGAGGTCAACGACGGCGGTCTTCCAGGTCATCCAGGCGGCGAGGGCCTTAACGGTGCTGAGGGTCTCGGCCGGGTGCCACCTTATACCACCCTTGGTCGGACCGCGGGCCCAGTTGTACTGAACGCGGAAACCGGTGAAGACCTTGACAGAACCGTCGTCCATCTCAAGGGGAATGCTAACTTCCAGAATCCTCATGGGCTTCTTGAGGAACTCAAGGGCCTCCTCACTTATGTCCATAAACTGGGCAGCCCTTTCGAGCTGCTTAACGGCCATCTCAAACGGGTCAATCTCGACCATCTCTATCACCTCAGTTTCGGTAATCTGCGAGGTACTCTTAGGCATTTGCATATATAAACCTTTCGGCAAAGAAGGCAGGAGAAGGCTTAGTTTGCAACAAAAAGTTAGCATCTCAAATTTTCGAAGAAATAAAAAGCGCTCCCGAAATTTTTAGCCAAAAAGAGGGATGTGCATCCAAGATTTTATGAACATTGGTGAACATTGAGGTGCAACGGTGAAGAAAAGTTCGAAAGCCCTCAGCGAGAAGTCGGTCATCATCCCGTCAGCTCACTCTCGTTCCAATCATCGGGCGGTGAGGGTAAGGACCGGAGTATATAAAGTTGCCCCGGCCACATTGTTGACACTATGACAATACAAGTCTTAAGTTCTTCGACTATCAATCAAGTACATACCTGTTTGAAACGGCAAAATTGAAAAAATGACGAAGAGCCGATTTCGAGTTATTTTACGGAAGAGTAAATCGTCTTTCGTCGAAAAACGCCCTCAAAAAGCTTTTTATACAATGAAGGTTCTTATACATAGTGCCCCCGAGGTGGGCATTTACCCCTGGTATAATACAGTCTCGACTGGAGGTGGTTAAAAGTGGAGCAGGGAAGGGACCAATGGGCGACCAAGATTGGTTTAATTTTGGCCATGGCAGGAAACGCCGTTGGCCTTGGTAACTTCGTGAGGTTCCCAACCCAGGTCGCCCAGAACGGTGGCGGCGCCTTCATGGTGCCGTATTTCATAGCGCTGTTCTTCCTCGGTATCCCAGTGATGTGGATTGAGTGGGTCGCCGGTCGCTACGGTGGCAAGTATGGACACGGCACCCTAGGACCTACCTACTACCTCATGGCCAGGGAGAGTCTCAAGCCGAGAAGCGCCCTCTGGTGGGGCGTCATAAGCGGTATGCTCGCGTTCTCGCTGACCATACTCCTCAACAGCTACTACCTGCACCTCATCGGCTGGTCGGCGGCGTACTCCTGGTTCAGCATAACCGGAGCCTACTTCGGCAAGAACACCGGTGAGTTCTTCGGCAACTACCTAGCCAACCACACGCAGGTAATGCTCTTCTGGGGCATCACCGTTATACTGCTGGCCATAGCGGTCGGCCAGGGTGTCAGCAAGGGTATCGAGCGCTGGGTCAAGGTCATGATGCCGCTCCTCTACGTCTTCGCCATCATAATGGTCGGCTACGTCTTCGTCCTTGGCTCGCCGGTTGACCCCAACTGGAGCACCATAGACGGATTCAAGTTCATCTGGAGCCCGAACTGGACCTACCTGAAGGAGCACTTCGCGGCGGTCATGCTCGCGGCGACGGGACAGATATTCTTCACACTCTCTCTCGGTATGGGTATCATCCAGAACTACGCGAGCTACCTCGGCCCCAAGGATGACGTTGCCCTCTCAGGTATCGCCACCGTCTCGCTCAACGAGTTCGCGGAAGTCGTTCTCGGTGGTTCAATAGCAATACCGCTCGCGACCGCTTACTTCACCAAGATAGTCTCTCCAGACCTCGTTGCCAAGGCCTTCAAGGACGCTCCAAGCTTCCTCATACAGATGGGAGTTCCCCAAGACATAGCCAAGTCAGGAAACGTTGACACAATCTCCAGCTACCTCAGCCAGCACTGGGGCGAGATTATGCAGTACCTCACCCAGCACAAAGACATAGGCCTCAAGGCAATTGGAAACACCTTCGGACTCGGCTTCTCGTACACCAGCCTGCCCAACGCCTTCGTCAGCATGGGAGACGCGGGAAGGCTCTTCGGTGCACTCTGGTTCCTCCTGCTCTGGTTTGCAGGATTCACCTCAGCGATTGCAATGTACAACTACGTCGTGGCCCTCCTCGAAGAGGACCTCGGCATAAAGAGGAACGTTGGAACTTGGGTCGTTCTGGTGATATACTTCCTTGCTGGACTGCCGGTCATCTACATAAGCGGCTACATGGACCAGGTTGACGCATGGGTGAGCTTCCAGCTGACCCTGCTGGCGCTCTTCGACATCATCGTCGCAGTGTACCTCTTCAAGCCCGACAACTTCTGGAAGGAGCTCCACGAGGGGGCCTGGATGAAGGTTCCCGAGTGGTACAGGCCGATAATCCTCTACATCGCGCCACTGCTCCTCATGATACCGCTCCTCGGAATGGTCAAGAGCCTCATAGGCACGACCCTCGAATGGCCTGCCAGGATTGCAATAATAGTCATGTGGGTCATTGGATTCATCGAGAGCTACTACTCCATCAAGAAGAAGTACGGCGAGGAGCTCGAGAAGAACGAGGTTATCATAAAGGTCTGAGGTGGTGACGATGGGAAGCTGGGTAATCTACATGCTCTTTGCCTGGTTTGTTATTTTTGCCCTCATGTACTGGAGCATTGGAAAGCTCCTCCAGGCCGAGAAGGCACAAGGGTCTTAAGGCCCTTCTTTCTTTTCAACTTTTGGAGGTGTGAACGTGAAGAGCAAGGATATTCTGCTCGACACAGCCGAGGTTCTTGAATCAACCCTCGATAGAATAGACCGTCTCACGGTTCTCACGGAGAAGGAGAAAGAACGCGTGAAGGCTAAGATTAAGGAAGCTGCCGAGAACTTCAGGAGGCTCGCTGAGGAGGTTGAGAAGGACAACGAGGAGCTCGCGGAGTTCTTCTACAAGAAGGCCAAGGAGTTCAAGCTCATGAGCACCGACAAGGCCATAGAGAAGGAGGGCAAGAAGAAGTACCTGAAGCTCGCCGATAGGATACTCCTGTACTCCCGCTCGGCAGAGTACGACTTCAAGCCGGAGATGCTAGCGGAGCTGAAGAAGGTCTACCGGAGGTATCTGTTTGGAATGACCGCTTTCTTCGTGCTCACTGGCTTCTATCTCAACCAGTTCCTCGCAATCACTGCCCTAATCCTCGCGATTCCGATAATCCTCTCCATGCTCTCCCTCCAGAGGAGGGGCTACCTCGGGCTTCTGCTGGCCTACTCGGCGATACCAATACCTGTTATCGTTGGTATGATGGCCCTGAGGTACAGCATATACAATCTGATTACACCGGAAAAAATACAGGAAATAGCGAGCAAATTCGGCAAGAGCCCCAGCTTCGTCCAGGGCTACCTGATATTCTTGATGCTCCTCGCGGCTGTGGAGCTTTACCTCATCGTGAGCGCAATAATAGGCCTCTACAAGCACCGCCACGCCTTCCTCTAAAGCTGCTCCACGAACCTTCTCAACCTTTTTATTGAAATCCCAGTCTTCCTCGCGAGCTCTTCAAGGTTCGCACGGAGAAGGTCCTCGGGTGTGTTTATTCCCGCCTTGTTCAGCTTCGCAAGGGTTTTGGGGCCAATGCCCTTGACGTCTATGAGGCGCTTCAACCGCGGGCGTTTCTTCTCGGCCTTCGGCTTCCTGGGCGTTCCAATCCTCTCGACCCTCTTGGCAAGCCTCGTGTCAGTCCTCCTAGCGAGGGGAACCCTCGGCTTCCTTCTCTTTACGAAGGCGAGCGAACTCGCGTAGAACCTCTCATCGGAACCCTCGAAGACGCTCTCACCGAGCTCGACCTCAGCCTCAACGAACGTTCCCCCCACTTCCTCCGTCCTATCCCGCTCCTCGGGCGGCACCTCGGGGGGCTCCACGTACTCCTCAAGCCCAGGTGGATTGTCGCTGACGTAGTGGGCAACTATCACCGGCCTGAAGGGGTTGTCGCGCTCCTCAAGCTCCTCAAGGAGCGAAACGTCCATCTCGCCGGTCTTGAAGTACCTGACAACCTCGTTGGCGAGCCTGTGGAAGTCCCTAGCGTGAAGCAGAACGCGCCTCTCGGCGTAGGCCTTCGCCTGGCCCGTCGTTATGAGGAACTGCCAGTCGCTCGCCTCAAGGATTAGAAGCTCCCTCGCGAGCTGTTCTATCGCCCTGTCGCCGAGCTTGTCCTTCCCGTAAAAGCGGCTCGCCAGCGCGACCATACGCTCCTCCGCGCGGTAGATTTCCTCCCACGTCCACTCCGTTTCCGGATTCCACCAGGTCGAGTGGTCCGCGTTGGCGCCCCACGAGCCCTCAGGAAGTTCAACCTCAAGCCTCTCCCCGGAGTAGTTCGAGAGGAAGGCCGAAAGCGTCGTCGTTTTGATTCCCCTCCCGGCAAGAAGCTCAAGAACCCTGCCAAGCCACTTAACTCCCTCGTACCACCAGTGGCCGAACAGCTCTGTGTCGTAGGGGGCAACGATTATCCCCTTCTCGCCGGTTTCCTCCTCGAACCTCGCGAGCAGGTCCTCGACGAGGGAAACGAAGTGCCTCGCATGCTCTTCAACCCGCTCAAGGGCCTTCTCGGGGTCGTAGAAGTCTTTCTCGCCCAAATCAACGTCCTTGCCCGTCACGCGCCAGTACTGGTTACCGCTCCGCTCGGCCTTCCTGTGGAACTCCCGGTAATGGAAGTCGCCCGGGTAGCCGTAGTGGGCGCTCCAGACCTGATGGCCCGTCTCGCGGTTTCTGGCAAAGATTGCGACGTTTGACCCCTTGACCCAGTATGGCCTGAGCGTCGCGAGGGAGCCTGTGGGAACCGGGGCGCCGTAGGAGTCGCCCACCGGCCCGTTATCAACGAGGTTGCTCTCGACGAAGAAGTACTCGATTCCAAACTCCTCAAGGAACTTCTCTATTCCCTTCCTCTCAACGGTTCTTCCGCCGGGGAGATGCCATTCTCCACCCGGCCTGTAGGCGCACTCTGAAACCCACATTCCCCGCGGTCTCCTTCCGAAGTGCTTCTCGTAGGTCGCCACTCCGTTGGCTATCTGCGAGCGTATCGACTCCTCCCTCCAGAGGAGGGGAAGGTAGGCGTGTGTCGCGGGGGAGGTTATTATTTCAAGGTAGCCCCCCTCCTGGAGCTCCCGGAACCTGCCGATTACGTCTCCGTTTATGGCCTTCCAGTAGGAGTAAACGCGCTCGAAGTGGCGGAGGGTCTCTTTAACAGGTTTCCCAGGATATTTGCCAGATTCGAGGTCCTCCCTTGTTCTTTCGATTTTCCTCAAGAGGTACTTCTCGAACTCGGCCTTGACGTAGTCGTCGGCCAGCTGTTCCATCAGGACGGGCGTTATGTTCACCACGAGCTGGAAGCGAACGCCCGAGTCCCTCAAACGTTCGAACTCCATGAGCAGGGGCAGGTAGCTCTCGCTCATCGCCTCGTAAAGCCACTCCTCTCCGAAGGGCCACTTGCCGTGTTTCCTGACGTAGGGAAGGTGAGTGTGAAGGACGAAGGTTAGGTAGCCTCTCATGGTATCACCGTTGGTGTTTAAGCTTCATCGTATTTAACCTTATTCGGAACAGACCTGTCACCGTGACCAGTAATGTGCATGGAAAACGTTTTATCTTCCGGTTCCAACTGAGTATGGTGATAACATGAGGGCGATGGAGCTAGCAGGAACGGAGAGCGGGTTCATAGCCGGTGCCCTAGCGGTCGTTCTTCTGGGTGCAATACTGAGCGTGCTCTCATCCCCTATGGACGCCTTTACGAAGCTCGCGTACGTGCTCTACGACATGGGGCTCGTCGGCCTCTCCTTCGGACTGCTGAGCGAAGCCATTGAGGGGAACAAAAGCGACGCAACCAGGGCGGCTCTCGCGATTGCGGGGGCGCTCGTTCTGCTCGCGCTCAGGCTTTAACCTTTTAACCCCCGCCCTCTACTCTTTTCGGGTGAGAGAATGAAGGAAGAGATGAGTTCAGTTGATATACGCTACGTCGTGAGAGAACTCCAGTGGCTCGTTGGCTCTCGCGTTGACAAGGTCTATCACGACGGCGACGAGATTAGGATTAAGCTCCGCACGAAGGAAGGCAGGGCCGATTTAATCCTCCAGGCTGGAAAGAGGTTTCATTTAACGAGCTACGTCAAGGAGGCACCGAAACAGCCTTCGAGCTTCACGATGCTCCTCAGAAAGCACCTGAGCGGAGGCTTTATAGACGCGATAGAGCAACACCAGTTCGACAGGATTGTCAAGATTCGTGTCGGTGACTACACGCTCATCGGCGAGCTCTTCAGGAGGGGCAACATCGTCCTCGTGGATTCCGAGAACAGGATTGTTGCCGCTTTGAGATACGAGGAGTACAAGGACAGGGCGATAAAGCCCAAGGCAGAATACAAGTTCCCGCCGGCGAGAGAAAACCCTCTGGAGGTCAGCTTCGAGCGCTTTCTTGAGCTGATGAGGGAGAACGAGGAGCTTGAGCTCGTCAGAGCTCTGGCGAGGAAGCTCAACATGGGCGGAATGTACGCGGAGGAGATTTCCATAAGGGCCGGCTTCGAGAAAACCACCCCTGTGAAGGAGCTGAGCGATGAGGATTTAAAGAAGGTCTACGAGGCGATGATGGGAACCTTCAACGACGAGCCGAGGCCGAACATCGTCTACAAGGACGGCAACATGCACGACGTCGTTCCAATCGAGCTGAGAATCTATGAGGGGCTTGAAAAGAAGTATTTCAAAACGTTCAGCGAGGCCCTCGACGAGTACTTCGGTAAGCTCACAATCGAGAAGGCCAAAATCGAGAGGACGAGGAAGCTCGAAAACAAGAAAAGGCAGTTGCTGGCGACGCTGAGAAAGCAGGAGGAGATGCTGAAGGGCTTTGAAAAAGCGATGAACGAGAACCAGGAGATAGGGGATTTAATCTACGCGAACTACGCCCTCATAGAGAGGCTTTTGGACGAGTTCAGGAAGGCCACAGAAAAGCTCGGCTGGGAGGAGTTCAGGAAGCGCATAGAGGCGGGCAAAAAAGAGGGTAACAGAGTTGCGCTCATGGTGAAGGCCATCGACCCGAAGGAGAAGGCCGTAACGATTGAGCTCGAGGGGAGGAAGGTTAAACTCTACCTCAACAAAAGCATAGGCGAGAACGCCGAGCTCTACTACGAGAAGGCCAAGAAGTTCAGGCACAAGTACGAGGGTGCCTTGAAGGCCTACGAGGACACGAAGCGCAAGCTCGACGAGGTCGAGAAGCTCATCGAGGAGGAGATGAAGAAGGAGCTCAACGTCAAGAGAATCGAGAGGAGAAAGAAGAAGTGGTTCGAGAAGTTCCGCTGGTTCGTTTCGAGCGAGGGCTTTCTTGTCTTGGCGGGAAAAGATGCAGGAACGAACGAAACCCTGATAAAGAAGCACATGACCGAGAACGACCTCTACTGCCACGCCGACGTTTACGGCGCTCCCCACGTCGTCATCAAGGACGGGCAAAAGGCCGGGGAGAAGACGATATTCGAGGCCTGCCAGTTCGCAGTCTCGATGAGTCGCGCCTGGAGTCAGGGGCTGTATGGAGCGGACGCCTACTGGGCGTATCCAAATCAGGTGACGAAGCAGGCCCCGAGCGGTGAGTACCTCGGTAAGGGCGCCTTCATGGTCTACGGAAAGAGGAACTGGCTTCGCGGGCTTCCGCTGAAGTTAGCGGTTGGCGTGATAAACTACGATGGGGAAGACTACGTCGTCTGCGCGCCGGTTGACGCGATTAAGGCCCACACGAACAGGTACATCGTCATAAGGCCAGGCAGACTCAAGAAGGGAGAGCTCGTCAAGAAGATACGCGGAATCCTGGAGAAGTGGGGCTACAAGGTGCGCGAGGAGGATTTGAACGCGATTCTTCCGCCGGGAGGGGGAGAAATAGCGGAGGTGGTGGGTTAAACCAGCTCCTTCCCCGTCCCCGTCATGACGAGCTTGCCGTGCTTCACTCCCTTGAGGCTCAAAAGCCTGTCCGCTATCTCCTTTATCCTGCTCGCCTTCCCCTTGACGATGACGACCTCGAGGCAGTTGTGCTCGTCCATGTGGACGTGAATGCTGGAAACTATTTCATCAAGGTAGTCGTGCTGTAGGTCGAGGAGCTCTTTAACGACGTCCGCTTCATCGTGGTTGTAGAGCATCGTTATCGTTCCGGCAACTTCCGCATCGCCGGTCTCCCACTCGTGCCTGATTATGAAGTCCCTCATCAAATCCCTTATCGCCTCGCTCCTGTTCACGTAGCCCTTTTCCTCGATTATCCTGTCGAACTTTTCAAGCAGTTCCTCAGGTACGGAGACGCCGAAACGGACCACCTTCATAACACCACCAACCCAAGTGATGACACGAAAGTTATAAACCTGTTCCAAAAGTCTTTTATCCGAACCGGAGTAGGTTCGAGCATGAGGGATGAGCTCTACTCAATAGCGCGAAGGGAGTTCGCGGAGGATTTAATCTTCGAGATTGAGGGAAAGCCCGTTACGCTCTCGATAAAGGGTCTGCTCATAGCGAGGGCCGAGAGGGAAGGCTACAACTTCTCGTTCTTCGAGGTGACCGAGACGGAAACCGTGCTCGCGGTCCAGATGAAGGGGTTCATCGTCTACATAGCCATCGAGAGCGATGAGGAGCTCGACGACGAGGAGTACGCAGAGGTGGGAAAGGCCCTGCTCGAACACCTGACCCCGAAGATTGCCCTGCTCGTGACGAAGGCGGAGAAGGACTACTCGGGAAAAGCCGACATACTCCTCGACGACGGTATGTCCCCAGACATGAAGGAGTTCTTCTACTCGCTCCTCGTGAAGCACAGGCAGGGGAAGAGCCCCTACGAGCAGACCGAGGTCGCGTGAGGTGTTGGGATGAAAGGGAAGTACAGGATTTTGGCAATCATAGTTATCGCACTCATAGCGGTTGGCGTCGTAAACTACCTGCCGAAGGGCGGGGAAATGGGGCAGGAGGAGGAAAGCGTTAAACCCGTAGAAAAACCCGCCCTCTGGGGCCTCACCGACCCGCCGCTTCTCGAAAACGTGAGCTGGGAAAGGAACGGGAACGTCGAGGTAACGACGCTTCCCAGGAACCTCACAGGGAAACTGGAAGAGCAGCTCAGGGCCCTCGGCTACTACCCCGTCTACGCCAACTGGAGCGACTGCCGGTGGACAATCTGGGACGGGAGGAGGGCCTACTACGTTGGGGAGACCGAAGGCGGCATTTTAGTGGCACGCGGAGAGCTGAAGGCAGTCGTTGAGTGGGTGAACGAGACGTCGAAGTGCGGAAAGCCAGGTTGGAAGACCACCGTCATCGGCCCGAGCCCCCAAAAAGCCCTCTCCTACACGGCCTCACTTATAGGCGACGCACTGGAAAAAGACGGCGTAATCGTCGTTCCCTCAGAGTGGAACGGAAAAATCCCCTGGAACCTCGCCAACTACAGCTTAGAGGCCGGAAAGGTGAAAATCCTGATTCTAATCTACGCAACGGACGAACAGCTTGAGTACGCGAGGTCGCTCCTGGAGGGGAAAACGCTCTGCATCTCCGCCCTCAGCTATCGTGCGCTTGTGGTACTCGACGGCCCCACGGGGGATATCTCTAGGGCCTACGATTCGATTGAGAGCGTTGCCAATACAAGAGGAGCTTCCTGCGGGTGATGGAAATGAAGAAGGTGCTGGCACTCGTTGCAATCCTGATTTTAGTCGGATTAATTTACTGGGAGTACTACTACATCGAGCCGGTTCCGAAACCCGAAATCTGGGGCTACACCGACCCCCCAAGCCTCGTAAACATGAGCTGGAAAAAGATTGGCTCCGTCGAGGTAGTGAACAAGACAATCGAGAACGCGGGAGGACTTTACGGAAGTGTGCTCTCCGAACTCTCAAAGATTGGCTACTCAATGGTATCTGGAAACTGGAGCAGTAAAACGTGCCAGTGGAGCTACTGGACGAGGGGGACAAAGAGCTACTACCTGGCCTACAACGGAACGAGGTTTCTGGTTATACGCGGGGAGACGGGGGCGGTTTTGAACGCCAGCGATGAGCACTGGCTCTGCGGGAGACCCTTGGACTCAAGCCCGCTGCCGTCGCCAAGCCCCTGGAAGGTAGCCGAGGCGATGGCAATCTCGCTCGGCAACAAGTTCATGAAGAACAACGTTACCACAACCCCTTCCAACTGGACCGGCCCCATGCCAGACTGGTACCTCGCTAAGTTCTCCTTCAAGGCAAACGTCGGAGAAGGTGTCGAAGTCCTCATTCTCGTGTACTCAAGCGATGACCAGGTGAAATACGCTGAGTACGTGATGAAAAAGGAAGACAGGAGCATAAAGTTCCTGAGAAACGACGGCGGTGATTACTACGCCCTCATAGCCCTTAAGGGAAGGAAAGCGGACGTTGACAAGGCCATTGAGATAATCCAGAAACCGGAAAGCTAACATTTTTCCTTTTTCATAACCCCTAGACGATTCTTAAGAACGATTCAAAACAATTTGAAACCATGGCAAAGGTTATATTCCTCCGAGACGTAACAACTAACGAGGACCATGACGGGCAAACTGATTGCTTCCGTCGCCGTTTCGGCGTTGCTCTCATCCCTCGCATGGATAATCCTCCAGCTCAACCACCTCCTCGGAGTCCTCCTCTTTATCTCCGCAGTTATCGTACCCCCACTGGTTTTCAGGAACTACTACAGCAAAAGGCCCCTCCGGCTGGCACCGTTTTTGATAATCTCGCTCATCCTGATGCTCCTCTTAATGCCCCCTCCGGTCACGGGCCCGAACGTCGAGTTCGGCCTTTATTTTGCCACAGGTTGCTGGGGAAGAAAGGCCGATACTTGGCCGCTGGGCGGTGGGGAGCTCACTTACTCCTGCAACAAAACGGTTGCGTACTCGACGATTCTCGTCAGCGGGGTTGCCTGGAAGTCCTCAGGGGTCAGACTTCCAGTCCTCGGCCGTTATGTAACCCTCTATGAACCACGTGAGAAGGCCGATAACGCCTACAGTGAGGCCGCAAAACGCGTTGAATCGGAGGGCTACCTAGGGATTGTGGAGAACTACGTAAGCGACTCCGACATCATGAGAGATGCCCTCTTCGCTAGGGATGGGGAATGCGTATATCTGGCCGAAACAAGGATTCTCGGCGGTGGCCTCGCCGTTATCTCGGCGCGAGGCCCCTGCAGGGGCGTCAAGGGGTTTGCGCTCCGCTGGCACGACGACTACCTCTGGAACGCGAGCGAGCCGCCGACTTTCGTAAGGTACCGCTTCAACTGGAGCTCAAACGGGAGCGTCAGGGTTGGAAAGCTCGACCTATCGGACTGGCCGGGGGAATGGGTGAGGAACACCTACAAAGCCATAGAAATAGAGCTCAAGGGAACCGGATACGTCAAGCTGATGGAGGGAAAAAGCGGGGACTGCAGGTGGTCTCTCTGGACGAGGGGAGGGGAATCTCACTACGTTGCCCTTAAGGGGAAGGAAATCCTCGTTCTGAGCGGGAAAACTACAGAAGTGAAAAACTCGGCGGAGAAGCTCTCACCCTGCGGTCTGAGAAACGGCCGGGAAGTGAGGGGAACAACCCCCGAAGAAGTGCTCAACGCCGTGATAGCGGAGCTCAACGGAAGCCTCGTCCTGAAACCCGCCGGAGAACCTGCCCTCTGGTCCCTCGCTGGAAAAGAGTTTTTGACGTCTGTGGGTGAGAAGAACGTCAGCGTGAACCTTCTCGTGTACGGAATTCGCGGGCAGTGCGACTACGCCCGCTACCTGCTCGACGCTTCCGACGGGGAAACGACTTCCATTTGCCTCGAACGCAGAGGATACTTCGTCGCTGTGGCAGTTAAAGGGGAAGCCAAAAACGTACAATTCGTCTTATCGTCAATAAAGCAACCGAAAAGAACTTAAGGAAACGCAGTTTCCTTACCTCGATGCGCCATGATGGTCAGGAGTGATTGTTTTTGGCTTTAAAGGTCGCTTCTCGAGCCCTGACATAGCCGTTAGGCGGGATTGTTTTTGGCGCTGAGCTGAGGAGGGAGTGCTTTTGGCCGCGCAGTTCTGTCACTTAAACGCTCCGGTTTAGTTCTCACGCTCTTATTCCCTCACCCTTTGGGACCTTTCTCGAACGGATTAAAGGAATTTGAGGAGGTGTTAG
The DNA here is from genome assembly GCF_000585495.1 of Thermococcus nautili. Classification (NCBI taxonomy): domain Archaea; kingdom Methanobacteriati; phylum Methanobacteriota; class Thermococci; order Thermococcales; family Thermococcaceae; genus Thermococcus; species Thermococcus nautili. Next base: position 1,948,971 of record NZ_CP007264.1, on the reverse strand, counting down.
AATGAAAGCCGTTCTGCCCGATTCGAAGATACCAAAGAGATGGTACAACATACTGCCCGACCTCCCGGAGCCCTTGGCTCCGCCCCTCGACCCGGAAACCGACGAGCCGATGGGGCCGGAGAAGCTGTTGAGGATTTTCGCTGAGGAGCTTGTAAAGCAGGAGATGAGCACGGAAAGGTACATCGAGATTCCAAAGAAGGTCCGTGAACTCTACGCCAAGATAGGCAGGCCAACACCACTTTTCCGCGCCACAAATCTCGAAAAGGCCCTCGGCACGTCCGCTAAAATCTACTTCAAGTATGAAGGGGCTACCGTAACCGGAAGCCACAAGATAAACACCGCTTTAGCTCAGGCCTACTACGCAAAGGAGCAGGGAATAGAGAGGCTCGTTACCGAGACCGGAGCCGGCCAGTGGGGAACCGCTTTGAGCCTGGCCGGTGCTCTTCTCGGGTTAAAAGTTCGCGTTTACATGGCGCGCGCCAGCTACTTCCAGAAGCCCTACAGAAAGACGATAATGCGCCTCTACGGGGCCGAAATCTACCCGAGTCCGAGCGACAGAACCGAGATAGGTCGGAAGTTCCTGAGCGAGGACCCCAACCACCCCGGCGGCCTTGGAATAGCGATAAGCGAGGCGATTGAAGACGTTTTAAGGGACGAAAAAGCCCGCTACGCCCTCGGGAGCGTTCTCAACCACGTGCTCATGCACCAGACCGTCATCGGCCTCGAGGCCATTGAGCAGATGAAGGAGTTCGAGGAGCCGGACGTTATAGTCGGATGCGTCGGCGGTGGAAGCAACTTCGCCGGGCTGGCGTATCCTTTCGTGAGGGACGTTCTGAGCGGTAAAAAAGAGTACGAGTTCATAGCGGTCGAGCCGAAAGCCGCCCCGAGCATGACGCGCGGGGTTTACAAGTACGACTTCGGCGACTCCGGAGGCTACACCCCAAAGATGAAGATGCACACACTCGGCCACACCTACTACGTCCCGCCGATACACGCAGGCGGCCTGCGCTACCACGGCTTAGCTCCGACGCTGAGCGTCCTCATAAACCACGGAATAGTCAGGCCAGTAGCTTACCACCAGAACGAGGTCTTCCAGGCGGCGGAGCTGTTCGCGAAGACCGAGGGCATAATCCCAGCACCCGAAAGCGCCCACGCGATAAAGGGCGTCATAGACAGGGCGTTAAAGGCGAAGGAAGAAGGAAAGGAGGAGGTCATACTCTTCAACCTGAGTGGCCACGGCCTGCTCGACCTGAAGGGCTACGAGGATTACCTGGATGGAAAGCTCGAGGACTACGAGCCGGACTACTTCCCGGCTCTGGAGACGCCCTGAGACCTTTTTTTACTTTGCCAGTTCCAGCAGGATTAGGAAGAGCAGCATAATGCCGAGGACTGCCATCGTCCTCTTCGTGTAGAGCTTCGCGGACCGCTTCTCGTAGTAGCTCCTCGGCGAGACGTTGAGGATGTAGAGGCCGAGTAGGGAACCTATGAGCAGGCCGAGGACGTTCTCAACCGTGAGGCGGAGCGAGCCAAAGAAGATGCCCCACCAGCCCATCGCGAGCGAGATTCCCACGACGGTTGTCGGAGGCACGAGGGCGGCCGCTATCGAAACTCCGGCAAGAATCTCGGGAATTCTGCTCACTATCGCCACCACGCCAGCGTAGCCGAGGAGGACCGCGAGGAGGATGTAAACAATCCCCGAATCTCCCCTGATGAGGATTTCTCTCGTCGGTTCAGCCGGCATGAGACCAAAGAGCTTCAGGAGAAGGGAGACGACGAGGGCTGAGGTGAATATAACCGTCAGGAGCTTGAGAATCGAGGAGACGGCGGTTAGGGCGTCCCTTCCGCGCCCCATAACGACGTTGAGCGAGAAGCCGTAGAGGGGGCCGAGGATTGGCGAGAGGAGCATCGCCGAGATTATCATAACGATGTTGTTGCCTATCAGGCCGAAGAGGGCAACCATTGAGGCAACGGCCCCGAGGGTCAGCTGAATCGGGTCAACCCTTGCCTGGGAGTTGGCGCTCTCGATGAGGCCCTCGATGTCGGCAATACTCCACCTACCCCGGAACCTTTCAAGGGACCTGACGGCGGAGGAGTAGCGCACCGACCTCCCGCTGACCTGCGACCAGGTTATTGAGGCGTGGCCCTTCCTCATGTCAACGGCTCTGACGAGCTCGTCAACGAGGTCGTTTATCACGAAGTCCGGCGCGAAGGCCGTGACCTTGAGGGCGCCCTTCCCGTTGGCCTTCACTTCCTCGGTGTAGAAGGGAACGCCCCACTTTTTCAGAACCTCTTCAAGCTTCTCCCGCTCGTCGAGCCCGCAGGTGACCTCGACCTTCAGCACCGCCAACACCTACTCGAGTTTGCCGAGAATCCGCCTCGGGTGGAAGTTCAGGCTTGCCCTCGCCTCTGGAATCTCCATTCCGATGTTTATCCCGAGGCTCATCAAGTCCCTCGGCCCGCGAACCTCCCACCTGCTCTCGGCGGAGCTCGTGATGAAGCGCGGGACGCGGTACTTTCTGACAAGCTCCCAGACCTTGGCCATGAAGCGGAGCGTTAGGGCCCTCTCGTAGGGATTCGCCCTCAAAAGGGGTGAGAGCGAGAAGCCAATTGCTACGCCCCTCCTGCCGGCCATTCCCGCCAAGGTGTGGTCGAAACCGTAGTCCTTCCTCCCGAGCCAGGGGCTTATCAGGGCGTCAACCTTTGCCTCGATTGCCATTCTGTTGACCCTCATGTCGCCTCCCTGAACGTAGAGCAGAGCCCTGAGGTTCCTGGCCCTGAAGGCCCGTATCAGGCTCGGCTTCTTAGTTACGAGCAGGAGTGCAACCTTTCCGTAGGTCTTTCGAAGCTCCCTAACCTCTTCCTTCAGCGAGTCCCAGTCCGGCTCATTGTCGAGGACGAGCTTTTTGGTGAAGACTACCTCGTCGAACCACTCCTTAGCTAACTCGTAGGCCTCCGCGCTCCTGACGTCCATCTCGATGAAGTAGTCCCTCCCGCTCATTCCTTCTCCTCCAGCCACTCCCTCACGGCCTTCACAACGGCCTCTTTCCTCATCGGGAAGGCCTTGACCTTAATTCTGACCTGTATCACATCGGCTCCCTCGTCAACCTCAACGTCGCCGAGGTAGGCCTTCTGCTTGTTGAAGCGGACGTAGAGCGTTCCCTCCTCGTCGACCTTCTCGTCGAGGTTCTCAAGGATGTAGCGCCTCGCACTCTCGTCGAGGAGCTCTCTGAAGTGCTTGAGGAACGCCCTCACCGCTTTGCTCCTTTTTATCTCGACGTTGACGACCTTAATCGGGTTGCCAAAGAAGCCCGTGGTTTCCTCAACATCAAAGTGAACGTCCTCGTCGTCTATCTCCGCGGGAATGAAGGTTCCTATCGCCTCGAGAACCTTGTCCTCGTCCTCGGTCGCGTGAATGAAGGTCGTAAGCCTGACGTGGTGTGCCCTGAGTGCCATCTTCTCCCACCCGAACTCCTTTGGAGGAGGGATTTAAAAAGATGAGTGGGGGAAAACCATAAGTATGTTCCCACCCAAAACCCCTATGGTGGGAAAATGCTGGCCAGGGTGGACTCAAGGGGGAGGCTCTACATACCCAAGGAGCTCAGGAAGAACCTCTCGGGCGAGGTTTACCTCGTTAGAGTAGCGGAGGGTATTCTCATAGTGCCCAAGCCGAAAGACCCGCTGGGAGAGCTTGAGGAACTCGGGAAGAAGCTCCCGGACGTTTCCCTCGAAGAGCTGAGGAGGGAAATCCTGAAAGAGGCAGAGAAGCTCGCGGGTGGGTGAGATGGTCTACGCGGACACGGATTTTTTCCTCGCACTTCTCAAACCCAACGACTGGCTGAAGGAGAACGCCAGAAAGCTTTACAAAAAAATATAAAGGGGAGATAACGACCTCGGAGGCAACATTCCTCGAGCTTTTGATACTCTCAAAGAAGTTCGGCCTCGACCCTGTTAGACTCTTAGCGGCCGTGATGGCGATAATCGAGGGGGAAAACGAGGACTACCTCCGGGCGGCATACTACATGAAGGAGCACAATCTTAATCCCTTCGATGCAGTTCACGCGGCGAAGTGCGGAGGGGTGATAATCAGCTCGGATAAGGCCTTCGACAAGCTCGGAATTAAGAGGATAAAGCTCGAAAAGCCGGAAGAAGAATAGAGGAGAAATCACTTGGTCTTGCCCTTGTTGGCCCTCACGCTGGGCCTGACCTTCTCGGCGCCCTTACCCTTGTTCCTCAGGCCGCGACCCTTCTTGCCAGCGCTGGTGAGACCGCGGAAGACCCTACCCTTGTGGGGCTTGAGGGCAATCCAGGCTATCTTCGGGTCGCTCTTTATGACCGGGTGGTGCGGGTCAACCATTATGACCTCGAACCACTTGTACATTCCGTCCTCGCCGACCCAGTAGGAGTTGAGGACCTCAAGGTTCGGGAACTTTCTCGCGGCCTTCTCCTCGGCTATCCACTGGAGGCTCTTCTTCGGCGAGTACTTGACCATACCCATCTTGCTCGGCTTCCTTCCGCCCTTCCACCTGGGCCTCTTCCTGCCGCCACGCCTGACCCTAACGCGAACGACGACGTAGCCCTGCTTGGCCTGGTAGCCGAGCGAGCGAGCGCGGTCAAGCCTCGTGGGCCTCTCGACGCGGACGACGACCGGCTCTCTCCTCCACTTAACCATCCTCTTCTTGAGGAGCTCTCCCACGTAGCTCTTCTTGGGGCTCTTCCAGGCTTCCCTTATGTACTTGTACATTCCCATTTCAATTCCCTCCCACGTTTGTGGTTCTCCGCAGAGCGGAACATCCCGCGGGCGAACCCGCCTAGTCGGTCGAGTTTCGAGGGTTGGTTTTTAAGGGTTGCGGAGGACTAACGTCGATGACGGGAAAACGGTTGGGGCTCATCCTCCTCTTCCTCGCGGTCTACCTCTCCTGGGATGCCTACGCCTTAGTCTATCCATTCATCGGGCGCTGGAGCGCCGACGTTACCCGTTCCCTCCTCGACCTGCCAATGACATCATATCACTTCGAGTACTCCCTCGTGAGCTGGACGGTCTCCCATCATTACCTCCACGCGCTCATGAGGGCGGTTTATAGGGCCGGCTTCGCGGGTAGCTTCTGGCTCCCGGCCCTCTACTTCACATTCGCCGACCCGAAGCGGGCGAAGAGGCTCGCCTTCAGGTTCGCCCTCGGCTTCGGAATCCTGGCCCTCTCTTTTCTGGTATTCCACGTCCACGCGCCTCACGTCGTTTACACTCTCCCGGAGCGCTACGCGCCCAACGACTGGACCGCTCGACCCGAGTTCGTTCTCCCCTCCCCGCACTGCACACTGGCCTTCATCGGCCTGCTCTCGGTTCTGGAGGTTAAGAAGAAGGAAACAGTCCCGCTCGCAGTTTTCCTCGCGCTCGTCCCAATCTCAACGGTTCTCCTCGGTGAACACTGGGTCTGGGACGCGGTAGCGGGCTTCCTCGTGGCTCTCGTCGCGGTGAGAATTGAGAAAAGGGTTTAAGGCGGGCAGGAAAAATAAACCCCGGTGGTGGTATGAGAATCGGAAAGCTCGCAAAGCTGATGAAGGAGAGGGGATTTGATGGAGCGCTCGTCAGTCCGGGCTCGAACTTCTACTACCTGACCGGAATCAGAATCCACGAGGCCGGTGAAAGGCCAACGATTCTGGCTTTAAACGCCGACGGGGAGTTTCACCTCCTCGTTCCGAGCCTCTACGAGAACGTCATAGGTGACGTGCCCGTTACCTTCTGGCGCGACGGCGAGAACCCCTACGCGAAGCTCGCGACGATTATGCACGGGCTCGGCATAAGCGACGGCAAAATCCTCATCGAGAACACGATGCGCGCCGACTGGCTCATAGAGATTAACAGAACCGTCCGGATGAGGCCCTATCCTCTGAGCGTTGTGATTAGGGAGCTCAGGATGAGGAAGGACCCAGAGGAGATAAGGCTCATGGAGAAAGCGGCGAAGGTCGTTGATGAGGTCTTTGAAGAAATCCTGGGCTGGGATTTGGTTGGGATGACCGAGAGAGAACTGGCTTTAAAGATAGAGCTCGCGATAAGGGAGCGCTCGGATGGGATTTCCTTCGAGCCGATAGTCGCTTCCGGCGAGAACGGCGCCAATCCCCACCACGAGCCGGGCGAGAGGAAGCTGAGGAAGGGCGACATGGTGATACTCGACTACGGGGCGAAGTGGAAGGGCTACTGCTCCGACATAACGAGAACGATAGCCCTCGGCGAGCCCGACGAGAGGCTCGTGAAGATTTATGAAATCGTTTGGGAGGCGCAGGAGAGGGCATTCCAGGCTGTCAGGGAGGGCGTGAAGGCGAAGGACATCGACGGAACCGCGAGGAGAACCATAGAGGAGGCCGGCTACGGGAGGTACTTCACCCACAGAACCGGTCACGGGTTGGGCTTAGATGTCCACGAGGAGCCCTACATCGGGCCCGAGGGAGAGGTCGCCCTCGAGAACGGAATGACCTTTACGATAGAGCCCGGAATCTACGTCCCGGGGCTCGGCGGGGTGAGAATAGAGGACGACGTTGTCGTGGAGGGAAGGGGGAGGAGGCTGACGAAGGCTGAGAGAGAGCTAATCGTTCTCTGAACGGAACGAGAAAAGTTTTTTCACATCTTCTCTAAGCTCCTCCGCTTTTCCCTTCATAACAACCTTCCCGCCCCCAATAACAAGAACTTCATCTGCCAAGCCGTAGACCGGTTCCCAGATGTGGCTTACTATTACAAAGTTTGTGCGCTCTCTGAGCTCCTTTAGGATTTTCACAACTTTTCTAATCTGGTCGAAGTCGAGATTAGCCAAAGGTTCGTCGAGGATTACCAGCTTGGGCTTTCCAATGAACGCCTGTGCTATAGCCAACCTTTTGCGCATTCCGGATGAGTAGTTTCGAATGGTCTCATCCAAGTAATCTATCTCAAAAAGATTGGCAACATGTTCAACTTCGTCTTTTTTGTAACCCTTTGCTCTGGCTACAAACTCGAGCCACTCCCTTCCAGTGATGAGGGAGGGCACTGAGGGAGGGTCGAAGGAGACCCCGATTTCCCTCTTTAGCTCCTCGTTGCTCCAAGGGTCTCTACCAAAAACCCTGACGGTTCCGGAAGTGGGCTTATAAACACCGGCAACAATCTTGAGGAATGTACTTTTCCCACCACCGTTGGGGCCTAAAATCAATGTCACCCCCTCGTCTATCTCAACGTTAATGCCATCAAGGGCAACGATGCTACCGAAACGCTTGACAAGACCCTCTGTCCTAATCATCTCCTACCCCTCCAGAGAATAGCAAAGAGAAACGAACCAAAGATTCCGGCTATAAGATATGCATCCTGAACTTTTCTTGCAGGATAGGGTCTTTTGAATCGAATAATGCACTGAGTCTCCCCGCTTCCTTTATAGAACACCACATAGTTGCCCTCGTGAGGAACCACGAACTCAGCCGAGAGGGTACCAATGAAGGAAAAGTTGGCCAAGGGTTCTTTTTTAAGGGAATCAGCGATGTAAATTTCTCCTGAGCCTGAGGTACATGTTATTTCTGCTAGAGCCTTTGAGGGGAAGTAGAAGTCAATGTAGTTCAGGCTCGCTGAGGTGGAAGGCGTTAGCGAATGGGGACCAATAAAGTGTTCATCTTCCGAAAATTCCCGATAGTTGAGGTAAGCTAGGCCCGGAAGAAGCATTAGAAAGAGCGATATAACCAGGGCGAGCCTCACAGAACATCCCTCCTCTCGGAAGCGATTACACCCAGAATTATAAGTAGGAGCGGAAGGAAGATACCGTGAAGGACAACCGATGAATCCAATAGAGAGGGGTTAATCTCCGTAGCCCTAATGAAAAGGCTGAAAGGAGGCAATTTACCCCCACCGATAGAGGTTGATATATGAACGATGAGATAGCTCCCGATAAGCGTTGGAAACATGCCCCTAAGGACCATAGAAAGAAAAGCCGTCAGTGTGGCAACATAAACTAGTGCAAGGGTTATCAAAAGAAGGGTTTTGAAAAAGGCTTCGTCGAGAATAAAGGGAATATGTCCAGCAACGGTCGCGCTTGATAGAAAGACCGAAAGGAACAACGGGAAGTAAAGCATCATAACTATGAGAAACAGGAGAGAGACCAGCTTTGCGAGGAATATTTTGGACTTCTTGTAGGGGAGAGTGTAGAGGGTTAGCGCGTAACCGGTGTCCCTGTCGTGCCTGAAAATCAACGTTCCGAGAAGGATTACCAGGAATGAGTAAACCGAAAAGCCCGCCCTCGGAAGAGATTTAAGCACGTGCCAGAACGCGTTACCGCTGAGAGAGAAGGAAGATAACTCAACTGATGCAGTTGCGGAGATAACGTGCACAGTAGAGTAAGGGCTCAAATAATCCGAGTGAACCGAGATGAAACCCATCACAAGTCCGGCAAAGAACGTCATCACAACCAGCGGCCTGTTGAGCTCCCATGAAATCAGAGCCCTCATCAGTTCACCTCCTAGTTGAAACCATAATCGCACCGGCAACGGAGAGCAAATATACATAGAGGAGAGGCGAGGTAGAGGTTTCGTAGGGAACCTTATTCCCAACGGCTTCAGCGTTGGTGTCGCTGAGAAGCAGGCCTCCAAGCTTTAGGCCATCCCCCTCTGGAAATGCCTTAGTAGAGCCCATAAATGTCAGAAAACCGCAGGCCTGGAAATCCGCCCACCCAACACCCAAGAAAGATAGCAGAAACCCTGTTGATGGGTCGTAAAACGCCATTACTTTTCCTCCAACTTGGAGGGCATTGCCCATCTTAACGTTGAAGGGACTCGTCATGATAATAATCGTTGGGGGTCTAAACGGGCGGTAGAAGGTAAGAAACGTCTCATTTAAGGTCTCAATTTTTGATACTGTAACGTTTAACCCTCCAGGACTCGTGAACAGGTAATCCCCAAGTTTAAGGTATGGGTTATACCAGAGCAGTGTTCTGCCGTATCTGTTTCCTCTTAGGTCATATACGTATCCAGTGGTTAGGTTTATTAGGTACATGCTTTCCAGTTCAAGGCGTTTCAAGTAAATCAGGGATTGGTTTCCAAAGGTGTCAACATTGACAATATCTTTCTCGTTCCAAATGGGGGTAACGTTTCCGAGAGTTCTAACCACCACCCCGTCTCCTGAAACCGTCAGCTTAATCGTGGCCATGTCACTAGAAACATCGAGAATCAGAAAAGCCATAGTGACGTTACCCCTGTAATAAATTCCAACGGGCTCACCGCTCACATTGTATATTATGACAAGAACTGAAGGAGCATGGGGGGCAGTCCAGTTAACGGTTGTGTTCGTAATCGCGGAATACGTAAAATAGACACCCGGTTTAACCCACGGAAAGACATAGTTCGCACCAACTACAACATTAGAAAAAAAGACAGCCAAAATCAGAAAAACGAGGAAGAACTTTTCTTTCACTTGAGAACACCTCCCAAGAGTCCGAAGACAATACAAGGTAACCAAGAATTAAATGTGCTTTGAATTATTTAAGCATTTCTATTGAATAACCGAATTTTAGAACCTCGCTTAATGAAACTGTTAGACCCTCCCATCGCTCAGCTTTTCAATGAGCCGTCTCGTGTGCTCGTCTATGGATTCACCGAGTGCCACAAAGACAACGCCATCATTAACTATCGCGTGGTCTCTTACATCCCCAAGGAACTTTAGAACAGCGAGTCTATCGTTGTATAGGAGCAGAAAGTCGAGGCAGTCAATCACCACGAGTCCCCGGGACCCGCTTTTCTTGGCCTCAACCAGATACTGAACTATGATATGTCTAAGCCGTTCAAGGGCCGTTGGTGATATTGAGTTCTCAAAGGGCACCGTTGATACTCTGAAAACTGACCATCCCCCGGGAAAACTGCCCTCACTCCGGGTTATGAGCAGAATTGGGGACTCACTATACTTATCGAGAATGGATTTCAGTTTTCTGCTCTCAACGAGTACGAGACCGGTCACCTCGACATCAGGAACACTCCCACCCTTGAAGAGGCCGGAACTCGTAACACGAATCGTTGCTATCGAGAACACAAGCGCCCCAAGGGTCATGAGCCCGAAACCAATTAGAGTTCCGCGCAACGCCTTGTAAGCGAGAAACACAACCGCAACGGGAACGACTGAGAGGGACAGTAGGGGCCGTTTAAACGTTCTGTACGCGATGTACGCGGTAACCAGCAACATGACACCAGAATCGCTGGCGATACCACCAACACCCTTTGGGATAGGGTATCCCATAACCTCCATCAGCCGGTAAACCACGTGGGATACTGGAGTCAAGAGATACAAAGCAAAGAGGGCTGTTTTCGAAGGGTACATCTCCCTGACAAGAATAACCACATAGAGAGAAACCCCAAGGGCAAAGAAGTACAAAAACGCCTCAGCAAGGGAGGGGTATCCAGATACTCTCAAGAACACATGGAAACTCAGGAAAGCCCATCCAAAGGAAGCGGAGAGAAGCGCAGGTGACCTCTCGCGTAATGCTCTTGCGAAGAGGTAACCAAACGTTACAAGGCTTACTGCCAGCATTACTGACTCGATTTCCACGACCTGAGGCATGATTGAAACTCAACGTTACCCCTTAAGAGTTTTAGGGCCCAAAAACCTTAAATACCCAAAGCCGTTACTCGCACCGATGCCGATGAGGGGGGAGTGTCTTCTCCGCTGGAATCACATCGGTGCCTGATTTCATCGATAACCCCCCTATTCTGGACTCCCGCTCTTTTGGAAAAACCTTGAGGAGGTCTTGGACATGAAAGTTGACTTCAAGGCCATTGAAGAGAAGTGGCAGAAGCGCTGGCTTGAGGAGAGGGTTTTTGAGCCCGACAGAAACGCGAAGCCCAAGGAGAAGAAGTTCTACATAACCGTCGCCTTTCCCTACCTTTCCGGCCACCTCCACGTCGGCCACGCGAGGACCTACACGATTCCCGACGTCATAGCGCGCTTCAAGAGGATGCAGGGCTACAACGTGCTCTTCCCGATGGCGTGGCACATCACCGGCGCGCCGATAGTCGGAATCGCCGAGAGGATAAAGAACCGCGACCCGAAGACCATACACATCTACCGCGACGTCTACAAGGTGCCCGAGGACATTCTCTGGAAGTTCGAGGACCCGAAGGAAATCGTCAAGTACTTCATGAAGGCCGCTAAGGAGACATTCATAAGGGCCGGCTTCAGCGTGGACTGGACGCGCGAGTTCCACACCACCAGTCTCTTCCCGCCCTTCAGCAAGTTCATAGAGTGGCAGTTCTGGACGCTCAAGGACATGGGGCTGGTCGTTAAGGGCGCCCACAGGGTTAGATGGGACCCAGTGGTTGGAACTCCCCTCGGCGACCACGACATAATGGAGGGTGAAGACGTCCAGATTCTCGAATACGTGATAATCAAGTTCATCCTGGAGGAGAACGGGGAGAAAATCTACCTTCCGGCCGCGACGCTCAGACCGGAGACCGTCTATGGAGTAACCAACATGTGGCTGAACCCCAACGCCACCTACGTCAAAGCCAAAGTCAGGCGCGGTGATAGGGAAGAGACCTGGATAATCAGCAAGGAAGCGGCCTACAAGCTCTCCTTCCAGGACAGAGAGATAGAGGTCATCGAGGAGTTCAAGGGCGAGAAGCTCATCGGCAAGTATGTGAAGAACCCGGTAACGGGCGACGAGGTCATCATTCTGCCGGCGGAGTTCGTTGACCCCGACAACGCGACTGGAGTAGTCATGAGCGTTCCCGCTCACGCCCCCTTCGACCACATAGCCCTTGAAGACCTGAAGAAGGAAACTGAACTGCTCCTCAAGTTTGACATCGACCCGCGCGTCTTGGAGGACATCACCTACATCTCGCTGATAGAGCTCGAAGGCTACGGTGAGTTCCCGGCCGTTGAGGAAGTTGAGAGGCTCGGCGTGAAGAGCCAGAAGGACAAAGAAAAGCTCGAGGAAGCAACCAAGAACATATACAAGGCCGAGTACCACAAGGGGCGCTTCAAGATTGAGCCCTACGCGGGCAAGCCGGTCCAGGAGGTAAAAGACCTCATAGCCAAGGAGCTCATGGAGAAGGGCATTGCCGAGATAATGTACGAGTTCGCGGAGAAGCCTGTCATCTCGCGCTTTGGCAACCAGGCGGTCATCAAGATAATCCACGACCAGTGGTTCATAGACTACGGAAACCCCGAGTGGAAGGAGAAAGCGAGAGAAGCTTTGGCAAACATGACGATTTACCCGGAGAGCAGGCGCGCGCAGTTCGAGGCGGTTATAGACTGGCTCGACAAGAAGGCCTGTGCCAGAAAGGTCGGCCTCGGAACGCCCCTGCCCTGGGACCCGGAGTGGGTCATCGAGAGCCTGAGCGACTCGACAATCTACATGGCCTACTACACGATAAGCAGGCACATAAACAAGCTCCGCGAGGAGGGCAGGCTCGACCCCGAGAAGCTCACGAGGGAGTTCTTTGACTACATCTTCCGCGAGGACTTCAGCGAGGAGCGCGAGAAGGAGCTTGAAGAAAAGACCGGAATCCCGGCAGAGACAATCCACGAGATGAAAGAGGAGTTCGAGTACTGGTACCCGCTCGACTGGCGCTGCTCTGCCAAAGACCTGATACCGAACCACCTGACGTTCTTCATATTCAACCACACGGCTATATTCAGGCGCGAGCACTGGCCGAAGGGAATCGCCGTAAACGGCTTCGGAACGCTCGAGGGCCAGAAGATGAGCAAGAGCAAGGGCAACGTGCTGAACTTCATTGACGCAATCGAGGAGAACGGGGCAGATGTTGTGAGGCTCTACATAATGGGTCTCGCCGAGCACGACAGCGACTTCGACTGGCGCAGGAAGGAGGTTGGAAAGCTCCGCAGGCAGGTCGAGCGCTTCTACGAGCTGATAAGCGAGTTCTCAAGCTACGAGGCCGAGGAAGCCGAGCTCAAGAACATCGACCGCTGGATGCTCCACAGGCTCAACAAGGCCATCGAGGGAACCACCAAGGCCCTTGAGGAGTTCAGGACGAGAACCGCCGTCCAGTGGGCGTTCTACACGATCCTCAACGACCTGCGCTGGTATTTGAGGAGGACCGAGGGAAGGGACGACAAGGCCAAGCGCTTTGTATTGAGAAAGCTCGCCGACGTCTGGGTCAGGCTCATGGCGCCGTTTACGCCACACATCAGCGAGGAGCTCTGGGAGAAGCTGGGCGGAGAGGGCTTCGTCAGCCTCGCTCCCTGGCCAGAGCCCGTTCCCGAGTGGTGGGACGAGACGGTAGAGGCGGAAGAGGAGTTCGTCAAGGCCTTCATCGAGGACGTCAAGGAGATAATCCGCGTTGCGAAGATAGAGAACCCGAGCAGGGTTTACGTCTACACCGCCCCGGAGTGGAAGTGGAGGGTCGTTGAGGTCGTCGCCGAGAAGAGGGACTTCAAGTCGGCGATGGCAGAGCTCATGAAGGACCCGGAGATGAGGAAGCACGGCAAGGAGATAAGCAAGCTGATACAGAGGCTCATCAAGGAGAGGGCCTTCGAGGTCAAAAGAATAGACGAGGAAAAGGCGCTGAGGGAAGCCAAAGACTTCATAGAGAAGGAACTCGGCGTCGAGCTGATAATCAACCCCGAGGAGGACAAGGGAGGAAAGAAGAAAGCCGCGATGCCGTTGAAGCCGGCTGTGTTTGTGGAGTGAGGGTTTTGTCTTTTTCTACAAATTTTTCGCCGTGTATTAATTCACCCCCAACTTATAAAACCTTTTCTCCGAAAACGCCTTAAAGAGAACGTCTTTAGCCCTTTTCGGTGTTGTCCATGCCGGTTAGCGAGGAAACGTTTAAGGGAGAAGTTCTTTTAAAAATCCCGCCCCGAAACGAGCCACCTTTGCCACCCGACTGGTTGCACACCGAGCAAACTTTTCTGGAGAAAAGTTTGACCAAAAGTATTCAACTCACTAACTGCCACCACAAAGTTTGCATGTCTTGACAAACCGGGCAAGAAGAGGGGGTTTAAAGAAGAAAGCGAAATTTCATTAGGTTTTAACTCTTTTTAACGCCCTTCGGGCGTTGTATTCGCAGTAAAAACCATGCTCTATGGCCTTTGAAACTTGAACCCCACAACATTAGCGCCTCTTCAGAATAGGAATGCCAATTTTGATGAAACTTTGCGCAGGCAAAGTTTCGTCGGCTGTGGTGCGCACGCACTAACCACCGTTCCCCTCGCTTATCTCGTCGGTGAGACAGGCCGTGTTGTTGCCGTTGACCGCTCCCGCTGGCGCTTCTTCGAGGAAGTTGCCACATCAGCAGGGGTAAAGCACAAGATAATACCGCTCAAGCTCGACGCGCGGGAGCTACCGTTCCCGTTCAGAGCCTTTGACTTGGCGGTTCTTGTCCACGGAGTCAGGAGCCTGAAAAACGAAGAAACGATGGTTAAGGTCATCTCTGAAATGCTCCGTGTCTCGGAGCGGGTATTCATCGCGGAGAGCCTTCCAGTGGCGAACAACGAGAGGCAGAGGGCGCACCTCGAACTCTACAACCTGCGCGAGGAAATCTTTGAGGCGTTGTTCGGCGAGAAGGACGACCTTCACTACCCGACGCTTGAAAAGCTCATCGAACTCGTTGAGCGAGCAGGAGGGAGGGTAATCAAGAGCGGGACGTTCGAGCCCGAGTTGCCACACTACCTCGCCTATATTCCCCGCGAGTACGTGGAGAGAGTAGAAGACGATGAAAAGCGCGCCGAGCTTTTGAGAAGGTGGGGGAGAGCCTATGAAAATTGGAAGGCCGGGGCGGAGCATCCTCCGGTCGGGTGGCTGATTGCAAAGCGCTGAAAAGAGAAAACCAGAAACATCAGGCCGAGAGGTTGCCGTTCCGCCTCCACAAGGAAAGCTCAAAAAGACTCCCCAGGAGGCCCAGCAGAACGGCCGGGAGCAGGAGGAAGAGCAACACTATCATGAAACCGTCGCCCTCGGTGGGGCCCGACGCCGGCGCTTCAACGAAGGAAGCCGCGAACCTTATCAGTGCCAACACAGCAGCGAGAACGACCGGAACAGCTATCAAGGCCGTTTTTGTGAGTTCTCTCGGCCCAACGCCGAGCCTGAAGGCAACGAATGCAACAAAAAGTGAGCCCAGCAGGAGTCCTGTTAAGTAGAGTGCAAGCGGAAGGAGCCCTCCAGCATCAATGCCGAGAAGGAAGCCTACCAAAAACGACAAGAGCACTATCAAAAGGGACAATCCAGCAACTTTCTGGACGTCGCGCATATTCCCCACCAAGCAAAGTATGAATGTTCACCTATTTAAAAGTATCTACGGACTGTTCTCCACAACGACCTCGACTCGGGCGCGGGCGATGATTGCGAGCAGAACCGCGAGGAGGACAACCCTAAGGGCCTTTGAAACCCACAGGGGATAGGGCTCCAGCGTGCCCGAGCTGGAAACGAGCGCCTCGCCGCGGTCAACTACTTCCGTGTCTGGGGAAAGTCCGAGGAGCGCGAGGATAACGATGAAGTCCCCCGCCATTCCCGCGGTGTTGAAGACGTAAACGAGCGCCCAGAAGTCTGAGCGGAGTAGCCATGCAAGGGCGAGCGCGATGAGAGATAAGGAAAGCGGCGCAAGGGTAACGGCGATAAAGCGTCTCGCGGTTAGGGGTGTTTCAACTGCAGTGTAGGGCGCGACGACGAGCTTTCCAAAGGTTGTGACGCCGAACCTCACCCTCGCACCGAAAAGTCTGGCAACGAGCGCGTGAAGGCCCTCGTGGAAAGGTATTACGACGACCCAGGGAAGGATGAGGTAGTAGACAAAATCCCGGAGCGAGCTTACCGAAACTTCAACCCATGGAACCGTAAAGGCAGAACCTATGAGGAGCAGAAGGGAGAGGGTAAGGAAGTCAGAGGAATAATCGGAGAGCCGGAACTCTCCCATCAAAACTCCCTCTCCACCAGGAACTCGGCGAGGAGTTCAAGGTCTTTCCTTGCCTCGCTCTCGGGGAGAACCTTGAGCGCCTCGTTGGCTTCCTTCACAAGGTTCTTGGCGTACTGAGCGGCGTAGTCGATGCTGCCGTACTTCTTGAGGAGCTCGATGGCCTTGGCAACTTCCTCCTTCACCTTCTCGTCGTGAATGAGGGCGTCACCCTTGGCGTCGCCGGCGTACTTGCCGAAGACCTTCATGAACTCCGCCTTGTCCTCTTCACTCGCGTGCTGGAAGAAGTGGCTGACTATGAGCGTCTTTTTGCCCTTCCTTATGTCGCTTCCGACGGGCTTTCCAAGCTTCTCCTCGTCGGCTATTAAATCGAGCACGTCGTCCCATATCTGGAAGGCAATTCCCACGTTCCTTCCCCATTTTGAGAGGGCCTTTATGTACTCCTCGTCCTCAGTGCCGACGATTGCGCCTATCGTTGCCGAGCCGTCGAAGAGCGCCCCGGTCTTACCGCTAATCATCTTGAGGTACTCGTCAACGGTCACTTCTTCCCTCGTCTCGAACTCTATGTCGAGCGCCTGACCCTCGCAGAGCTCGTTTGAGGTCTTCACGAGAACCTCAAGGATTCTCGCCTTCTTCTCTGGGCTTACCTCAGCCCTGGCTATCGCCTCAAAGGCCTTGCTGAAGAGCAAATCGCCTGCCAAAATCGCCATGTTGACGCCCCAGACCTTGTGGACTGTCGGCCTCCCGCGCCTTAACTCGTCCATGTCCATTATGTCGTCGTGGACGAGGGAGTAGTTGTGAATGAACTCAACCGCGGCCGCTGGATAGAGCGCCTTCTCTGGGTCGCCGCCAACGGCCTCCGTTGCCCGGAGAACGACGAAGGGGCGAACCCTCTTGCCACCGGCGAGCGGGTAATGCCTTGCCGCGTCGTAGAGGTTTTTGGGCTCCCTCTCAGGGATGAGCTCAAAGATTTTCTCGTCAACGGCCTTCGCCATGGTTTTAACCCTGCCGAAGAGTTCATCATACTTTCCCATGCTACCACCCCGTGAGCGATGAAAGCAATCAAAGGGAAAAAGTGGAAAGTCTTTATCAGCTTTGCCCTCACGGAATCTCGACAATGTAGCCGTTCCTCGACACAAAGACGTCCTTTCCAATCATGTAGCCCTCTTCCTCGGCCAGCTCTGCGTAGTGGGTGAGCATTCTGAACTCGCCGTGGGCCGGGACGATGTTCTCGGGGTTGAGGAGCCTTATCAGGTAGCGGTGGTCCTCCCTGCTTGCGTGGCCGGAAACGTGGAGGTCTTTAATCATTCTGACGCCCCTCATCCTGAGCTTCGTTTCGAGCTTGTAGCGCTGGGCGTAGTTGAGCGGGTTCGGTATCGTTCCGGCTGAAAAGACGACGGTGTCGTCCTTGCCGATGTCGTAGAGCTCGCCGTCCGCCATTCTGGTCAATACCGCTCCGGGCTCGCCCTGATGGCCTGTAACGATGAGGAGGTAGTTCTCCCTCGCCTGCGATACCTCTTTGAGGACCTTCCTGACGGCGTTGGGACTTCTGACGGCTCTTGCTCCCTTCATCTTTATCAACCCAAGCTGTTTCGCTATGCCCGTGTACTTCGCGAGGGAGCGGCCAACCAAAACGGCCTGTCTGCCCATCTTGTTGGCTATCCAAATTAGCTCCTGGAGGCGGAAGATGTGGCTCGCGAAGGTTGTCGCTATCAATCCCTTCTCATCCATGCCCTCGTAGAGGAAGAAGTCCTCGAGGAGCATTTGAGCCACTGCCTCGCTCGGCGTCTTCGTCGGCTCCGCGACGCGCGTGGATTCGGCAATGAGAACCTTGACGCCCTCCTTCCCGAGCTCCTTGAGGCGCTTGTAGTCGGGCCTCTCGCCGAGCGGGTTGTTGTTGTCGAACTTGAAGTCGCCGGTGTGAAGGACTATCCCGTCTGGGGTGTGGATGGCCACCATGGCCGCCTGCGGAATCGAGTGGGTGATGCGGATGAACTCTATCGCGATGTTCTCGCTCACCTGGACTATTTCACCGAACTCGGTCTCGTACATCGGGTTCTTGACCTCAAAGTACTCCTCGCTCTTGACTTCGCCCTTGGCGAGCTTAATCGTGTAGGGCGTCCCGTAGACGGGCGTGTCGGGGTAGTGCGGGGCGAGCTTGGCTATCGCGCCGATGTGGTCGAGGTGGCCGTGGGTGAGGGCTATTGCGACGACCTTCTTGTTCCGACTCTTCCAGAGAATCCTGTCGTCGGGAATCGCGCCGAGCTTCTGGAGCTCCTTGTCGGAGAACTTCTGGATGCTCGTGTCCTCGTGAATCATCACCCTGTCGAGCATGATGCCCATGTCTATTATCACTACCTCTTCCCTTCTGCCGTCGGAGTAGCCAACGGCCGTCATGTTCTTGCCGACTTCCTCGTAACCGCTGATTGTGTAGACCTTTATCATCTCAATCATCCTCCCGCCCCGGGCCCCTCCTGAGGCGCGGGGCTGCGTTGGGCATTACTCTGAACGAGGGTTTAAAAAGGTGTGCATCATCTTGGCGACTTCAGCGAGAGCAACGACCCGGCAAAAACCGTCAGGACGAAAGCCAGAGGAATCAGCCCCAGGGAACCCCAGAGTGAGAACCAGCCCCTCCCCCAGAGCGAGATGGCAACGGTCGAGCCCGATACGGCCCCGAGCAGAAAAGCCGGCCCGTCCTCTCCTGGTTTCCAGACCGTGAACAGCGAGGCTAAAAAGGAAAGGATTATGCCGGCAACCGCCGTCAGGGGCGTTAGCACTATGAGAACGCCCTCAATGAAGGAAAATGTGCGGGAAAGGAGACCCTTCACCTTTCTCACCGGGCGCGCAGATAGCCTGGAAGGTCAATCCTCTGCTCCAGCCACTCCCTCGTGAAGCCCGTGATAACGAGCGGGACCCTTCTCAGCTCTTCGACGTTTCTGGCACCGACGAGGAACATCGCGTTCCTTATCTCCTCGATGTAGCGCCTCAGGATTTTGATGACGCCCTCGACGTCGCCCTTCATCGCAGGCTTGAGAAGGGGCAAAGCCACTCCAGCAAAGGTCGCACCCATCGCCAAAGCCTTGGCCATCGTTATCCCGTCGCGCATTCCGCCGGTGGCTATAATCGGCAGGTCTGTGGAGTAGCGAACCTCTGCGACGCTTACCGCGGTCTTAATTCCCCAATCCCAGAACCTGAGGGCAAGGTTCCTGCCAAGCTCGTCCTTCGCGCGGTAGTACTCGACGCCGCTCCAGCTCGTCCCGCCGAGGCCGCCGACATCTATCGCGTCAATCCCAATGCTCTCAAGCCTGACCGCGACCTCCTTGGAAACCCCCGCTCCTGTTTCCTTTGCTATTATCGGGTATGGAAACTCCGCCTTGAGCTCCGCCAGAGCTTTGAGAACACCCCTGTACTGCGTGTCCCCCTCGGGCTGGACGCTCTCCTGCAGGGGGTTCATGTGTATTGCCAGAGCGTCCGCCCCAATCGTCTCGACCGCCTTCAGGGCCTCCTCTATGCCGTAGCGCTCCGGAATGGTTTCGGAGAACTGAGGTGCCCCGAGGTTGCCGACAAGGAAGACGTCTGGAGCGACATCGCGGACGTAGTAGCTCTCCCAGGTTTCAGGCTTCCTTATCATCGCCCTCTGACTGCCGACGCCCATCGGTATGTTGAGCTCCTGCGCGGCCTTCGCGAGGGTTTTGTTTATCCTCCCGGCGAGCTGGGAGCCCTTGGTTCCCCCGGTCATTCCCGCTATGAAAATCGGGTAGTCAAAGCGCCTCCCGAGGAACTCGACGCTCAGGTCAATCTCGTCCTTGTCAATCTCAGGCAGGCTCATGTGGACGAAGTGCACGTCCTCAAAACCATTGCTCACGTGGGCCTGAACGTTCCTTTTGAGGCAGTGCTCTATGTGCTCAAACTTCCGGATGATAGTGAGCTCTTCCTTATCAAAAGCCTCCATCACGACCACCGGGGAAGAGAAGGCGGAAAAAGTTAAGAGGTTTTGGGTGGGCAGACGGTGACGTTCACGGTTTTCACGACCAGCCAGCCCTTCGGGTCCTCAATCCAGTTGCCAAGCTGACCTCCTCCCCTCCCTGAAGGGCGAGGGTTCCAACGAGTTAACCCCTCGCTAACGGGCGGTTCGGTTTGCGGGCCCATCACATACTCCCGTCGCCGGTTTCAGTTCAGCCCGCGGGCCGGGTCTTCGGCCCGTTACCCCTCACCGCAAAGCGGATTGGGGTTATGGCTTGGAGGCCACCACTTAGAGTTTTTAACTGCCACAACGGGCAGTCATTGAAAGACGCCCTCACGGCGTCAACACTCCAAGGGCGAGGATAACTTGAAACCCCTTCGAGAGGGGTTGTTTTACGGTGGCCTTTTCGAGGCCTTATTAAACGGGAGGATATTTAAGGGTTTCGATGATTTAAAGCTCGTTGGGCGGTTTACTGCATCCCCGCCCCAAAGGGAGAGGCTTTCAAAAGAAAAATGTAACGTTGTTGCAGGTTCCGTAGTAGGTTACCAGTTTAAGTTCGATTTTTCCGGACTGAACCGTTGATGGAAAGCCGATGGGAACCGCAAAGACCCTCAATTTGGCCTGAGCGCTCCCGTTGGAAGCCGAGACCTGGAACGGATAGTAGATGACGGTGAGGTTCCTCGGGTTTCCACCGCCCAATGTCACGGACAGGTTTCTAACATCGCCCAGCACAAGCCACGAATCGTTGTTCTCCACCCAGCCGGGATAAACCAGAATAACCGCGTCTCTTCCTCCGGCGAGAGCTCTAACGATGCCCCCACCCCGGAGCTCCCATTCAACGGTGACGGTGTTGTTCCCCGACCTAACACTTAGGTTCAGGTCTCCAGGAGATGCATCAAAAGCGCTCAGGTAACCACTGGAAGATACCTTCTGAAGCCCCCAGAGGGCGATGATGAAGAGCACCACAAAGGCCAATATCTTACGCAACATGGTCATCAAAGTTATTAATACTAAAGGAAAATAAAAAGATTTCGCCTCAGCTAAGGCACAATCCTTGTACCGAAACCGTCTCCCCTGATGGCCCCGCTCAGCCTGCCGGGGACGAGGCCGTTAACGAACCACACCTCCGCGAAACGCGCTATCTCCTTCGCTTCCCTCAGCTTGTTTATTATTCCTCCTGTTACGTCGGTTCCTGCAGACCCAGCGAGACGCTTTATGAGGTTGTCTATTTCATCCGGGGAAAGTTCAAAGAGCAGGGTCCCCTCGCCCGGTTTTCCGTCGTAGATTCCGTCAACGCTCATCAGGAAGATTACCTTCCTTGGCCTGAAGAGCTTCGTCAGGTATGTAACTATCTGGTCGCCGGAGAGTATATCAACGCCCCGAGCGAGGTCAACCGCCACGTCGCCGAAAAGGACGGGGACGAACCCTGTTTCAATCAGCTTCCTCACGGGCTCAACGTCGCCGTATACAACCCTGTCGGAGTCCATGAGGAACACGGAGGAGCTTGAAACCGAGACTGCTGGGATGCCGACATCAATAAAAGCTTCAACTATTTTCATGTTCGCCCTCAGCATGGCGTGATGCGTGAGGGAGAACCCCTTCTTGCGCCAGAACAATGCATCCTCCGAAAGCCCAAGGAGACCCTCCCTGATTCTGTATTCCTTGGCGTAGGGATGCCCAAAGCTACCGCCTCCGTGGACTACTATGAAGTCCTCCTCAGGGTAAAAATCCTTAATCTCCCCCGCTATTGAGCGGACGACGTTTTCCCTGAAGTTCTCGGGCTCGCCGGATTTGTCGCTGAAGACGCTTCCACCGAGTTTGACGATTATCACGGAATCACCTCCTCTATCCTGAGGCCTTCCCTGCTTATCTCGGTTATCATCGGAGTTCCACCAGCTATCGTGATGGCAGTGGCTACCTCGCTCTGCTTCTCAGGTGCAAGGGCGTACATACAGCCGCCGCCACCGGCACCGGTTATCTTGGCCCCCAAAGCCCCGGCAGTTCTGGCCGCATAGACCAGCTCGCTGAGCTTTTTGGTCGAAACGCCGAGGGCGTCGAGGAGACCGTGGTTGATGTTCATAAGCCGTCCAAGCCTCTCGAAGCGAACTTTCTCGTCAAGGTCAGAGAGGAGGATTTCCCTCGCTCTCTCCACAATCTTGCCCATCGAGAGGAGTATTGGTTCGATTATCTCGGGCATCTCCTCCCTCGTTCTCCTCACCATTGCCACCAGTTCTTTCGTCGAACCGCTCGAGCCCGTGTAGCCCACAACTATTGGGAGCTCCATAAAGGGCAGATGCTCGAACTTGCCCTTCTCGTAGTGGATGAAGCCACCTATCGCCGAGACCGTCGGGTCAATGCCGCTCGATGCTCCCTGAACGAGGAGTTCAACCCTGTGGCCGAGCTTTCCGATTTCCTCGTTGGTCAGCTCGAGGCCGAGGAGCCTTGAAACCGCGCCGATTGTGGCAACCGCTACCGCGGCCGATGAGCCGAGACCCGCTCCAACGGGAATCTGAGACGTTATCGAAACGGTGATTCCTTTCCCGTTTTTGTCCGCTTCCTCCCTCACGAGCTCTATCGCCTGGCGGACGTAGCTGAGGACCTCTGCTGCTTTGCCGTAGTCGCTTTCAAAGTAAATCTCGTCCTCTGAGAAGGAAACGGTCAGCCCCGGAACGCGTATGTCCTTGGCCTCTATCTTTATCGCCCCGCTCTCGTTGAACTCTGCCCACACGTAGGTTCTCAGGTTTATCGCGGCCGCTATCGCTGGCTTGCCGTAGACGACGCTGTGCTCGCCGAAGAGGATAATTTTAGCCGGAGCAGAAGCTAAAACCCTCATTTTTGACCCTCCAGGAGTTTCTCTCTCAGCTCAACCCTCATTCTATCGCCTCCAGGCCGAGGTAGTCGTAGTAGTAGCGCTTGAAGTCCTCCCACTCCTTTATCGTCTCATAGGCGAGGTCGTAGAGGAACGTCTCGTCCCTGCAGAAGAGAACCTTCCCCCTGAGGCACTCCTTCCTAAGATAGACTGGGAGGAGCTGGAAAATCTGGACGTCGTATTCCTCCGGGAGAACTCCAAGAACCCGCATCCTGAACTCAAAGGCCTCCCTGGGAGTGCCCTCGTAGTAGACGCACAAATCGACGTCGCTGTCCTTCCTCGCCTCGCCTCTCGCGCGGGAGCCGAAGAGGATGATGAACTTCACCCGGTCGCCGCCGAGCTGGAGGATTTTTCTCACGGCATCGTCGAGGTTCATGGTAGAAAATAAGCTAGCAACTCTTAAAACTTCACCTCCTCATCACGATGCTCGCGTAGCCGACTATCGCCTCTGTGCTCCTGCTGACCTCGTAGCTCGTCGTGTAGTGTAAAAGCTCCGCCTCAAGCGCCCCGGCAGAGCGAGAGTAAACTATGGCAGTCCCAACGGCCCCTGGCCCGCACATCGTGTGCCTCATCTCGCGGAGCTCCCTGAAGAGACCGTCAACGTCAAAGTCGAGGATTCTCCGTATCAGCCTGAAGTCCCACTCCTTTATTCTGTGCGGAAGCTCGTCGGCCCTGGCTCTGAAGGGCACGTAGCCGTACATAGGTCCGTAGTGCATGAAGTCGGTGCTCGCTATGACCACAACGTCCCTGCCGAGTTCCTCGCTCGCCTCGAATATCGCCTTTCCGAGGGCCCTTGAGACATCTTCGTCCTGAATGCCGAGGGTTATGGGGACGATTCTCACTTTCTTTCCGGCGAGCTCTGCCAGATACTGAATGAAGGGCACC
This sequence comes from Thermococcus nautili, assembly GCF_000585495.1. Taxonomy (NCBI): domain Archaea; kingdom Methanobacteriati; phylum Methanobacteriota; class Thermococci; order Thermococcales; family Thermococcaceae; genus Thermococcus; species Thermococcus nautili. The sequence continues at coordinate 1,925,398 of NZ_CP007264.1, read as the reverse complement.
TGAACCTCTATCGAGTGCTCGTACCTATGAGCCAATTCATCCAAATCCGCTATGCCCGAGAGCTTTGCTATCGCCTTGGCCATCTCGGCATCGACCTCGATGCTCCCGAGCGGGGTGAGCCACTCTCCCTCGGGATAGACCGCTATCGGCGAGCCGAGACCTGTGTGGTTCGGCCCGAGGATTACGAAGGTATCTGGCAGGCCGTCCTCGAAGATGGCCTTGTAAGTTCTCGATGCTGTGTAGCCTGAAAAGACGTAGCCCGCGTGGGGCGCAACTCCTGCCGTTATCCTCCTCTCTCTCCCCTCCTCGCCGAGGTCGCTAAAGAACTCCTCCAGCATCTCGATGAGCGTCTCGTCAGATGGATAGAAACTTCCCGCGACTGCAGGGTACCTTATCATCACCATCACCTCCGAAGTTAGTTGGCGCGAGAGTTTAAATACCTTGGGTTAGTTTAAGTCCAGACCCCGTCAGAGGCAAAACAACGAGCTCGCCTTTTTCAACCAGACCCGTTTCAATGAGCTTCCACAGCGCGGAGAGGACAACGGCGGACGTTGGCTCGACCAGGAAGCCACGTCTCTTAAGCCAGCTGAGCGCGCCCATCGTTTCAAGCTCGTCAACGCTCACGCAGAGCCCCCCGGTTTCTTTCAGAGCCTTTCTCATCTCGTCGAGTCTCGGCGGTTCGGGAATGGTTATACCTTCAGCGAGGGTGTTTTTCACTGCCGAGCGCCCGCAGAGGCTCTCGTAGCCGGAAGCCTGAACCGCGACGAGCCTTGGAAGTCTATCAATCTCCCCCATTGCTTTTAGCTCGGAGAAACCCTTCCAGAGGCCGAGAAAGAGGGTTCCGCTTCCGGTCGGGGCAAGAATCCAGTCGGGAACTCCGAGTTGCTCGTAAAGCTCAAAAGCGATTGTCTTGGTGCCCTCCAGGAAGTAGGGGTTGAGCCAGTGGGAGACGTAGGTAACTCCGCTCCGCTCGGAGAACTCGACCGCGCGCTCGTGGACGGCCATTCTGTCGCCGTCAACGTAGTGGACCACGGCACCGAGCGCCTGGAGGAGCGAGAGCTTGCCGGGACTCGTATCATAGGAGACGAAGGCATGAACGCGGATTCCGTTTGCAAGACCGTAGAGCGCGAAGCTCAGCGCGGCGTTGCCGGAGCTATCGAGGACGACCTCTGTGATGCCCTCGTCGAGCAACTTTGAAACCGTAACCCAGGTGCCCCTGTCCTTGAATGAACCGCTCGGCTGGAGGTAGTCGAGCTTAAAGAAGGTCCTAACGCCGTTGATTTCGAGCCCGCTTACAGGCGTAACCGCTGGAACCGGGGCGACTTCCCCGTTAACGGGCAGATACCTGCGGTAGCGCCTAACATCAAGGAACGGCTCCGGTGTGAATGCATCTGAGTTCCGCTCGACGAGAAGCGTTCCCCCGCAGTCGCAGGTAAGGCGAAAGGTTTCTGGATAAGTTCTCCCGCAACGGGAACAGCGCAGCATAGCATCACCTTTTTTAGGGATGGTGTGGAATAAAGGACATCGAAACTTAAAAAGGTGGTTGCCATGGGTGAGAAGTTCATTTCGGCCGAAAGGCCACAGACCGAGGAAGGCTACCAGTACCACATAGCCTGCAAGCCCGGTGACGTTGCGCGCTACGTTCTCCTGCCGGGCGACCCGGAGAGGGTGCCGAAGATAAGCTCCCTCTGGGACGAAGCGAGGGAGATAGCCTTCCACAGGGAGTACAGGACGCACACCGGCAAATACAAGGGCGTTCCGATAAGCGTCACCTCGACGGGAATAGGCGGGCCTTCGACCGCTATCGCCATCGAGGAGCTCGCGGCGATAGGCGCCGACACCTTCATAAGGGTCGGTTCGACCGGCGCAATCCAGCCGGGGATGGAGATAGGCGACCTGATTATAGCCAAGGCCGCCGTGAGGCTTGAAGGAACCTCAAAGCAGTACGTCCGCGTCGAGTATCCGGCCGTTGCGGACCTTGAGGTGACTTTGGCTCTTATCGAGGCAGCCGAAACCCTCGGCGTTAGATACCACATCGGCATTACGGCCTCGACGGACAGCTTCTACCTTGGCCAGGGCAGGCCGGGTCTGAACGGCTACTTCCCAAGCTTCGCGAGGAACATCCTCGATGACCTCAGGCAGGCGAGGGTCACGAACTTCGAGATGGAAGCGGCCACGCTGTTCACGCTGGCTAACATCTACGGGCTTAGGGCCGGTTGCGTGTGCGCCGTCTTTGCGAACCGCGTTACGAACGAGTTCGGAAAGGCTGGAGAGAAGGAAGCGGCGTTGGTAGCGAGCGAGGCTGTAAAGATACTCGCCGAGTGGGACGAGGAGAAGGAAAAGAAAGGAAAGAAGGTATGGTTCCCCAGGCTGAGGGGTTGAGATGGACGAGAGGCTGTTACTCGTCAGGCAACTCCTCAGTGAAGGGGACGTTGAAGGGGCAGAGGCAGAGGCAAGGAAGATAGAAGACCCCTACTGGCGCTCCTACGCCCTGAGATGGGTCGCAGAAGCCCTCGCGGATGAACCGGAGAGGGCCCTTGAGGTGGCACTGTCCATAGAGGAACCCTCGGTCAGGGACGAGGCGCTTCGCTCCTTAGCCTACATTTTTTCCAAGAACGAGAAGTTCAAAGAGGCCCTGGAAACCGCGAGAAAGATTGGGAACTCGTTCCTGAGGAAGAAAGCCTTTCGGGCGGTTAGCAATTTTCTGGCGAGGGCTATAGCGACTAAAGGTATTGAGATTCGATTGAGCGACCTGAAACTTGATGAGAGGGACCTTGAGGACCTCAAACCCCTCCCATACGGAATCGTCTACAAGGACGGTAAGCTGATGCCCGGCTCGGTGCTCCACCGGATTAAGGGAGAGGTCATGAGTGGGATAGTGGACAGGTCGGCGGAGGGACCAAAGAGGGAACCGCCAAAGCCGGTTTTTGAAAGCGAGGAATCAGAGCCCGAGGACTACGTGTTCGAGTACATCAGAAAGCTCATCGAGGACGGTGAGCTTGAAGAAGCCGAGAAGCTCGCAAAGGGACTTCCCGAGCCCTTCAGGAGCTTTTACCTGGAGGAAATCGGCGTGAAGCTCATTGAAACGGGAGACACGGCCAGGGCGGAGGAAATATTTCGGGAGCTCGAAGTTTCGGATGTCCTGGGGTCACTATTGGCCAGGAAAAACCTCGACCGGCCGGAGCTCGTTTTGAAGTACCTCGAAAAGACCCACAACCCGGCAACGAGGCTGATGGTGGCTTACGAGGTTACCAAGGAGAGGGGAGTTGACACAGAGTTTCTACGAAACGCGCTGATATGGGCAACTGACGAATGGAAGAGGGGCAGGATTCTGAAGTTCCTCGCCTTTGAGATGCTTGAGGAGGCCAAGAAAAAAGGCGACGAACGGCTGAGGGGGATTTCCAGGAAGCTCTTTGAGCTTGGAAAAAGCGTTGAAAACTCCAGTGAGAGCTAAAACCTAATGTTCTTTTTATTATCGGAAGAAAGCAGACCGAGAGAACTCGTTTTGAGATGAAGCCCCAGAAGAAGTTTGTGGTGCGGTGGCCGGGATTTGAACCCGGGCCAGCGGCGTGGCAGGCCGCTGTCCTAGCCAGGCTAGACTACCACCGCACAGGCCCGATACTAACTCATCCGGAGAGCATTTATAAATTTTTCGGTCTTTGGGAAAGGTTAAATTTATAAAGCGTTTCCGAGAAGGGTTAGCGGGCAGTGCCCCGGTGGCCTAGTCTGGATAGGGCGCGAGGCTGCGGACCTCGAGGTCCGGGGTTCAAATCCCCGCCGGGGCGCCAGTTACAAACTTCGCCTGCGCGAAGTTTGACCAAGGTTCGTGATTCTTGTCTAAAAGGCAATTCTAAGGAGTTCGCATTTTCAAACGGTCATCTTCTCTGCAGAATTCTCTTTAAGAGAGTCCTTTGGGGGGTTTCTCTAAGAGGCGCTCCTTCGGAGCGCGGGAAAATGTAAACCCGCGTGAGAGAGCTCTCAAAATCCGGAGAATTCACAACCTACAAAAGCCATTAAAAGCGCAAACACTCCAAAAGAAACCCTTGAGAAAAGAATCACAAACTTTGATGAAACTTTGCCGGGCAAAGTTTCCTTGGTGAAACTTTTTCCAAAAGCTTCAGCACCATTCTCACCAGCGTTACGAACATCTTAACGGATGACAAAAACCAGGCGCCCCCAACCTTTAACACCAGGGATTTCAAAGCTTAAACGCTGTTCGGCTATCGTCTTATTACTTTTCGACACAGTAAAGTTTATAAAGCCCAAAGTTTAACCCACCATGGCGGGAGTGCAGGCGGGGGATACTTCGCCTCGCAGTGGCGCCGGCCATGGGCCGGTGGGGGTTCGCCCCCCTCCCCCGCCGATTTTCTCCGCCGGGGTGATAGGGTGAAGTTCAACAGGAGGGCCGAGCTTCTCAACTTCGAGGGTGGGAGAACCTACCGCCCGAGCCCGGAGCTCGAGCTCTTTCTCAGGGCCGCGAGCAACCTCGTGAGGGAGCCGAGGTTCTACACCGGGGCTGAAGAGGGTTTTCAAGGGCTCTTGGACGCGTTTGAGAAAGCGATAAGGGCAAACCCGGAGTTTGTGGCAAAACTCATCGTTTACGCCCGTGAGGAGCTCCTGCTCCGCTCCCTTCCAACGCTCGGAACTGTCATCCTCGCCAACCACGAGAGGTACAAGGGCACAGGCATACCCCGGAAGGTCGGCGAGAGGGTCTTCACGAGACCGGATATGCTCACCGAGGCCCTCGCCATCCAGTTCGCCCTTTTCGGAAAGCCGATACCCAACAGCCTCAAGAAGGCTATAAGGAACAGCTTCACCCGCTTCGACAGCTACCAGCTCGCCAAGTACCGTTGCGACCGCTGTCAGGTTAAGCTCAAGGACGCCCTCCTGCTCACCCACCCGAAGCCGAAGAACAAGGAGCAGGAGGAGACCTTCAAGGCGCTCATCGAGGGCAGGCTCAAGAACACCCGCACGTGGGAGGCCAAGGTCTCCACCCGGGGCCCCACCAAGGAAACCTGGGACGAGGTGCTCGAAGAGTTCATCAGGTACAAGCAGGTCTTCGCGCTCCTCAGGAACCTCCGCAACCTCATAGAGCATGAGGTCGACAGGGAGAAGTTCAGGAGGGCCATGGAGATACTTGCAGACCCGAAGGAGATGCGCAGGGCGAAGGTATACCCATACCGCTACCTGAGCGCATACTTCGCCCTAAAGGGGATGAAAATTGACTCCCCCACACAGGCCGAGCTTAGGGATATCGCCCTTAAAGCCCTCAGAGAGGCCATAGAGCAGAGTACCGCGACTCTCCCGGAGCTGAATGGGAGTAACCTTGTCCTCGTCGACGTCAGCGGCTCGATGGATTTCCCCCTCAGCAGGAGGAGCAGGGTAACCCTGAAGATGGTCGCCGCCTTCTACGGCGCGATACTGGCCAAAAAGTACGACACGGCGATAGTAGCATTCGCAGACGAATACCGCTGGATACCAAAGGGAGAGAGCATCTTTGAAACTGCGGAGGACGTCTTGAGGAGTAGGGTCGGCTACGCCACCTACGCCTACAAACCTATGGGAGAAGTCCTGCGGAAGGGAGAGTACTTCGACAGGATTTTCGTGCTCACGGATATGGTCGTCTATTCCGAGAACTACGGCGACGACGCGTTCCAGCGCGCCGTGAGGCAATACCGGAAGGACGTCAATCCGGAGATGAGGCTCATCACGTGGGATTTGGCCGGCTACGGCCAGGTCTACCTTGAGGAGCACGACGTCAGGAACATCTACATCGGCGGCTTCACCGAGAGGGTCTTCGACCTCGTGAAGTACCTCGAAGAGGGAAACAAAATAGTTGAGATAATAAACGAAAGGGTTTCACTTTGATTTCTGCCTTTTTCATTGTGTCCTCAGCTTTGCCAGTGCATCTTCGGCCGCCTGGAGTATCTGATAGCCGACGGGCGAGGCCGTCAGAAGCGGGTGGGTCGCTATCTGGAGGGTGTAGAGCTCGCTCGCCGTGAGCCTCTTCTGTATGGCCAGTGCAAGGATGTTTATCATCTCGCCGACGCTTTTACCTCCCGCTATCTGGGCCCCAAGTATCGCACCCCTGTCGCGGGAGAAGATGAGCTTGACAGTTACCATTGAGGTGTCCGGGAACTTCGCCGGGTGCCTGTCCGGCCCCTTGCCGTAGCCCACGATGACCTCAAAGCCCTCCCTCTTTGCCTGCTCCTCCGTCAAACCGGCCGCCGCGAGGGTGAGGCCAGCTATGTGGGTTGAGTAGGCACCTATAGTCCTCCTGTTTTCCCTGACAATCTGGAGCTTGAAGAGATTTGCCCCTGCAATCCTCGCCTCGAAGGTGGCCGTAGAGGCGAGCATGAGCTGGTAGGGCTTGCCCGTGAAGAAGTCCCTGTGCTCCACGCAGTCGCCGACCGCGAAGATGTCGGGATGAGACGTCCTCATGTACTCGTCGGTCCAGACTCCGTAGCGAGTAACCTTGAGGCCGGCCTTAACGGCCAGCTCGACGTTGGGTCGGTAACCTGTGGAGAGGATTACCAAATCGGCAGGGATTTCTCTTCCGTCAAGGAGCCTAACCTTCTCCACCTTCCCGTTCCCGGCGAAGCCCTCAACCTGCCCGTAGGCAATGTTTATTCCGGCTTCCTTCAGCCTCCCTTCGACCATCTCGCTGAACTCCGGGTCAAAGGAACTCCGTAGCAGTCTGCTCCTGACGACCAGAGTCACGTCCTTGCCGAGCTTCCGTATCTCGTCGCCAACTTCAAGGGCTATGAAACCACCGCCGACGATGACGATTTTCTCGGCTTCCTCAACCCTTTCGCGGAGCCTCTTGAGGTACTCGTAGTCCTTGGGAACGGTATATATCCCATCGAGGTCAACCCCTGGGAAGTTCGGCTTTGCAGGCTTCGAGCCCGTCGCCAGAACCAGCTTCTCCCAGGCTATCTCCTTTCCGGACTTGGTCCTGACGACCTTCCTCTTCGGGTCGATGTCAGTAACCTCGTCCGTCAGGATATCGACGCCAAGGGGCTCAAGGAACTTCTCAACCGGCAGTATGTCGTCGTCAACGCTCTTCAGGGTTCCGAAGATGTAGGGAATTCCACAGGGAATCATGCCCACCTTTTCCCTCTTGATGACGAGGACGCTCCTGTCAGGGTAGAACTTCTTGGCCGAGATGGCCGTTGTGATACCTCCCGCGGAGGCTCCGATAATCACGACGTCGTACTTCATTCGCATCACCAGGAGAATTAGGCCTCCCTACTATTAAACACTTTCTTTAACCTTCGGTTCTCAACGTAAGCACTTTTCGGGGGAGAAATGGAGGGAAGAGAACATCACTCGCCCGTTGCGCCCTTGAGGGCATCCTTGCACGGACAGCGACGCTCCTTGGGAATGTGCTCCACTGCCTTCATGAGGAGGAGCTTTATCTCCTCGCCCTTCTTTGCCATGAGCTCGACGACCTCGGTGTGGGTGAGTTTCTCCTTGCTGATTCCCGCGGCGTAGTTGGTGACTATGGCAACGCTCGCGTAGCACATCTCAAGCTCCCTCGCGAGAACAGCTTCCGGACACTGGGTCATGCCAACGACGTCGGCGCCGAGTATCTTGAGCGCCCTTATCTCGGCCCTCGTCTCAAAGCGCGGTCCCTCCATGCAGGCGTAGGTTCCCGTCGGGTGGTAGGTGAAGCCGAGCTCCTTGGAGGCGGTGATGAGGGCCTTCCTGAGCTCGGGGCAGTATGGGTCAGTGAAATCCACGTGGGCGACGAACTTCCTGTCGTGGGGGCTGTCCTCACCGTCGTAGAAGGTGTAGTGCCTCGTCTTCGTGAAGTCCATGAGCTGGTCAAGGATTACGAAGTCGCCGGGCTTCATGTCGAGGTTGAGCGAACCGACGGCCGAAGTTGCCAGAATCCTTTCAACACCGAGCTCGTGGAGCGCCCAGATGTTGGCGTGGTAGTTTATCTTGTGGGGCGGAACGCTGTGCTTCTCCCCGTGCCTTGGCAGGAACGCTATCTCCTCGCCCTTGTAGGTCCCTATCTTGACCCTTACCGTTCCGTAGGGGGTCTCAACGGTTTCCTCCCTTACGTTCTCAAGCAGTTTCGGGTCGTAGACTCCGGAGCCTCCAATAATGGCTATCCTCGGCATGGTATCACCTGAAAAGAGAATTGAGGGGAGGGCTTTAAAACGTTAGCTTCCTTCCCAGAGTTTGCGCTGTGCTTCGGCGCGCTCCTCGATGTCCTCTTTTAACTCGCCGCCGGTTTGAACCTCAAGGATTTTGGCGAGAATTTCGCTGAGGAGCCACGAGCCCCAGCGCGGGTCTTTCACTTCGAGCGATGCATCTATCGCCCCGTCAACGTCGTTCTCCTTCAACTTCTCGACGGCGATGCTTCCGAAGGCCAGCGAGCGGAGGTACGGATTGGTCACTTTCGAAGCCAGCTCCCAGGCGTCGTCGTAGGCGTGGAGCTTCGACAGGTAGCGGACTGCCTTGACTATTACTCTCTCGCTGTCGGTTTCAGAGCCGATTCTCTTCACGAGCTCATAGTACTCGTAGTTGGGCTGCCTTTCAAGGAGGGCGTCAAGGATTGCGCTCATAACGAGCTCCTTCTCATCGCCGATGAGTCTATCAACAAGCCTCTCCAGAAGCTCGGGTCTATCAAGAACCGCTAGAACTATTGACTTTAGAAGCTCTGGGCGAAGCTCACGGGGAACCTTCGAGAGAACTCCGATAACGAAGTCTATCTCACCCTGGGCCGCAACACCTATGAGGAACGATATGAGCACTTCGAAACCTACCTTTGAGGAGATACCGAGGGCTATATCAACGAACTTCTCGTAGGTGCCCTCCGGAACGTTGGCCTTCTTGAGATGAACCGCGACGGCCTTCATGGCCTCCCCGAGCCAGTACTCGCTCTGGAACTCAGAGAGAACCTTGATGGCACTGCCGAACTCCTCACGTTTAAGGTGCTCTTTAAGAACCTCGTACGCCGCGATGGAATGCCAGGGTTCGTCTTCGATGAGCTCAAGGATGAGCCGGGCCTTCCGCAGGTTGCCCTTTTCAATGTAGTTGTGGAGAACCTGAAGAAGTGTGTCGTTGCGCTTAACGCGGTTCTCAATTTCCTTGGCGTAGAAGAAAGCGTCGTCAACCCGTCCAAGCTCCAAAAGCCTGTGGACGAGCTCTTCAAGCATTTCATCCCTCAGCGGCTGGGGAAACGTTTTAATAGACTCATATGCCTGGATAAAGGTCTTTGTGGCCCCTTTTGAGCCTGTCTTGCCGAGGAAAGTCGCAACTTCAATGAGCGCCTTCACGATGAGCAGGGGGTTGTCTATGGAAGCAACGGCCTTCAGGGCTCTGGTGAACGCCTCGCCGTAACGGGGGTTTTTAGCCCTGTGCATGTAGTAGCCAATTCTCGCGTACGTTATAGCCCTGAGGTAAGGGTCCTTAATACTTCTCGTTAAGTAAAGGGCTTCATTGTAAAGGTCAACCGCCATGCTCCCACCAAGTCAGGTAAAACAAAGCCCTATTTATGGTTTCCGCCCAAAGTCAGAAGTAGATAAGGCAAAAGACGAAATCATCCCATCTCGTCGTAAACGACGCCGACGACTTCACCATCGTCAAGCGACACAAAGCTGACCTTCGTTTTCTTTCCAGTCTTGGGGTCAACGACGACGAAGTCAGGCTGGAGAAGGTATTTGCTTGAGGGCATCCTCCAGACATCGCCGTAATGAACCTTCATCTCCTTCAAAAACCTACCAACATCACGCTTCAGCACCGTTGTCATAGGTATCACCACTACTATCTACAACTTCAAAGTATAAAAGGCTTTCTGATAGACATTCGTTAAAAATAATATCGACAATCAGCGAAGATAAAGGTTGAGGCAGAGGAGGGAACCCAGTGGAACCCCTATTTCCCTCGCGATTGCAGGGCACTTTGCCTTGAGCAGGAAGAAGATTCTGGAATCGTTGAGCTCGCTGAGGGTCTCGAAGTTGGCCTGTCCCTTCGCAATGACGACGTCCGCCGAGCGGAAAACCTCAAGGAACTCCTCGGAAACGTAGTCAAGCGGAGTGCCGGGCAATCTTGAGCCCGTCGAGATTACCTCCGCGATTTCCCCAAACCCGGCCTCGAGGAGGTCTTCAACGGTCGCGTCGTTTATTATCGGGCCCGCCTTGCCCGCGACGATTATTTTAAGGTCGGGGAACTCCTCCCTCAGCTTCTCGATGAAGAGCCTGTCGAAGTATATCTCCCCGCAGTTGTCAACGAGGTAGAGGAGTGTCCCAGCGCGCTTCAGCATCTCGAAGAGCTCATCGCTGTGGTCTATGAGAAGGCTCTCATCGAGAACCCTTCTTATGTCCTCCTCAAGCTTCTCGGGGTTGTAGCCCGTCGAGAAGTCCACGACGTTCCCGGCTATTGCGAGTTTTAGTGCGGTTTTAAGGTCGGAGTTCTCGAAGTGACCGACGAGCCCCTCTGCCATCTCGTTTGAAAGGCGCTTGTATTCCCTGAAGGGGTCGTCGTTCCCAATGAACTCGTAGAGGTCAAGGAAGAGCAGTCCACCGACGACTGCGGGAATTGAGTCCTTTGAGAACAGCTCGGAAGCGCGCTTGAGCGAAAACAGCATTGCGTCCCTGCGGGAATTTTCATCGGTTAAGCTCATCTCGACGATTTTCTGGCACTGGTTTATCGCGCAGGCAATGCACTCGTGATGAATCCTCATAGCACCACCAGGAGAAATAGAAAGGACCGTTTAAATACTTCACTGGAGCATCTCAACGTACTCGAGCTCCTCAGGTATGGGCTTCCTTCTCTTCTTCTCCCTCTCACGCATGAGCATGTACTCGTACATAGCCATTGGCCACATCATCTCTCTCACCCCCTTTTCTTTCTCTCCAGTTTATTATACGTCTTTTTTAGTTTAAAAAGGTTTTCAGCGCCGTTTCTGGCAAGAATGACACTTTCAGCTCTACACTCGCTCAAAAAATGCCCCAGGACGGATTTTGAGCTCCAATGAACACTTTTGTTCAAAGAAAAGAGACATATCATCGCTGTTTTTGAAAAATGCGTGCATTTATACAGGGTTCTCCCACCCAACCGTTTATAAACTCCCCAGCCCTCATAGTAACGGTGGTAAGATGGCGTTAGAAAAACTTGGGAAGGCCCTTAACAACGCCCTCAGGAAGCTCGCGCGCTCCGGAACAGTTGACGAGGCGACGATAAAGGAGGTAGTTAGGGACATCCAGAGGGCACTCCTGCAGGCGGACGTCAACGTCAAGCTCGTTCTTCAGCTCACGAAAACAATACAGAAGAGGGCCCTCGAGGAGGAACCGCCGGCGGGCGTCAGCAGGAAGGAGCACATAATCAAGATAGTCTACGAAGAGCTCACGAAGTTCCTCGGAACCGAGGCGAAGCCCCTTGAGATAAAGGAGAAGCCGACCGTTTTGCTCACCGTTGGTATTCAGGGTTCTGGAAAGACGACGAGCGTGGCAAAGCTGGCGAGGCACCTTCAGAAGAGGGGCTATAAAGTGGGCGTCGTCTGCTCCGATACCTGGCGTCCCGGAGCGTACCACCAGCTCAGACAGCTCCTCGACTCCTACGGGATAGAGGTCTTCGGCGACCCCAACGAGAAGGACGCGGTCAAGCTCGCAAGGGAAGGGGTTGAGCACTTCCGCGAGAAAGGAGTTGACGTCATAATCGTGGACTCCGCCGGAAGGCACAAGGAGGAGAAGGGCCTCATCGAGGAGATGAAGCAGATAAGCGAGGCCATAAAGCCCCACGAGGTCATACTCGTCATAGACGGGACCATCGGCCAGCAGGCCTACAACCAGGCGCTGGCCTTCAAAGAAGCCACTCCAATAGGCTCGATAATCGTCACGAAGCTCGACGGTTCGGCCAAGGGCGGTGGAGCGCTTTCCGCCGTTGCCGCAACGGGGGCGCCGATTAAGTTCATCGGTGTCGGCGAGAGGATAGACGATTTGGAGCCCTTTGACCCCAAGCGCTTCGTTTCAAGGCTTCTCGGCCTTGGAGACATCCAGGGACTCCTTGAGAAGATTGAAGAGCTCCAGAAGCAGCAGGAATTCAAGGAAGAGGACGTTGAGAAGTTCCTCAAGGGCAAGTTCAACCTCAAGGACATGTACGCCCAGCTCGAGGCGATGCAGAAGATGGGCCCGCTCAAGCAGATACTCCAGATGATTCCCGGCCTTGGCTATTCGCTCCCCGACGAGGCAATTCGCGTTGGGGAGGAGAAGCTCAAGAGGTACCGCGTTATAATGGACTCGATGACGGAAGAAGAGCTTGAGCATCCGGAGATAATCAACTACTCCCGCATAAAGAGGATTGCCCGGGGTTCGGGCACAAGCACGTCTGAAGTCAGAGAGCTTTTAAACCAATACAACCAAATGAAAAAGATGTTCAAGAGCATGAACAAGAGGAAATTAGCTAAGATGGCCAAGAAGTTCAACCTCGGGGGGTTCGGGGTATGATTGAGGCCTTCGTGCTGGTGGTTGTGAAGCCCGGAAACGAGGAGAAGGTCTACGAGGAGCTCAAGAAGGACCCGCGCGTTAAGGAAGATTACAGGGTCTATGGGGAATACGACATAATACTTAGGGTTGAGGTGCCCACGATAGAGGACCTCGACAAGTTCCACGATGAGGTTCTCAGGAAAATTCCGGAGATAGAGATGACCGAAACGCTGATAGCGAGCACCTACCGGGGGTGAAGGGGTGAATCGGTGGGTCGCGACTATTGACCTCGAAACCCTTGAGGTCGAGTCCGACCCATCCTTCAAATTTAAGTGCGTTGAAAACTGCGGGAAGTGCTGTGAGGAGCTTGAAATCCCCCTTCGGGATGAGGACATCGCCAAGATTGAAGAGCTGGGCTATAACGCCTGGGAGTTCGTGGACTACGAGAAGCTCTTCTACCGTGGGGATAAGTTCCTCGGCTACGCCCTGAAGAAGAGACCCTTCGACGGGGCGTGCGTTTTCCTTGACCCAGAAACGAAGAGGTGCAGGATTTACAACCACAGGCCCCTGGCGTGCAGGCTTTATCCTTTCATCTTCGTCAAACACGGAAAGAAGATGGAGATTTACGTAAAGGAGGACTCGTTCTGCCCTGGAATCAACCATCCCGAGGGGGAGCCCATCACGAAGGAGTTTCTCCTGAGGGAATACGGTGACGTCATAGAGGAGTACCGGCGCAAGGTTCTCGGGTGACCGAAACGTATTTATACATTTTCTTGTTAAACAACGGGCACGCGGAGGTGAGAGAATGAGCCAGCTGAAGTCCGTCCAGGAGAAGCTCAGACTCATCAGGGTTTTGAGGCTCCTCAAGAAAAGCTACACATACGAGGAGCTCTCGAAGATAACGGGACTGCCCATAACCGTCCTGAACAGGTACGTTCGCGGGAAGGTTCTGCCGAGCGCCGAGAGGACGAGGGAACTGCTAGAACTCCTCCTGCCCTACATAAACCTCGAGGAGGAGGTAAAGAAGAGGATAAAGTTCGACGAGAGGGGCTTCTTCGACAACATGCCGGTGCTCAGCGACACGGCCCTGATGAGCCTCATAGCCGAAGAGGTCGCCGGGAGGTACCTCGACAAGGACGTCGACAAAGTGCTCACTGCCGCAACCGACGGTATTGCCCTCGGCGTCCACATAGCCAGGGAACTTGGTGCGGACATAGTCTACGCCAAGAAGAAGAAGGAAGTCGGTGTTGAGAAGTTCTACGAGGTCAGCTACGTTCCCAGTGCCTCCGGAACCGTTATGACCCTGTACCTTCCCCAGTGGGCACTCAAGAAGGGCGAGAACGTTCTCATAGTGGACGACGTGATAAGGAGCGGAGAAACCCAGAGGGCCCTTGTGGAGATGACGAGGCAGGCCGGAGCAAAGCCGATAGGAATGTTCTTCCTCGTGAGCGTCGGCGACATCGTTGAGAAACTCCAGGAAGAATACGAGTTCCCGGTTGAAAGCCTCATAAGGTTGGATTGACATGAAGGGGTTCATCTACAACGCCGAGGGGCTGAGCCTGCCGATAGAGTTCGCCCCCGGCGTTCCCTTCAAGTTTGAGTGCGGTGAGGAGGAGTGTGGGAAGAGGGTCGTCATAGAGGGCGTTGTCGTTAAGGTCGACAGCGACGAGTTCACGAGGGTTCTTGAAAGAACAGTCGAAGATAGCCCGGACTTCAAAAAAATCCTGGAAATAACGGCGAGACGCTACGTTTTCAGGGGAAAGGTCAACGGAAAGGAAGTGGAGCTTCCAGTTGAGAGCTTCGAGGACTTTGCAAAGCGCTTCCTTGACGAGGTGTTAGTCCTCAAGGGCTAACCTTGGTTCTTCCTTAACCACCTGCATGGCCACGCTCGTGTTCGTTTTCTCAACCCCATCCAAGGAGAGAAGCCACTTCACGAAGCGGTTCATGTCCGCCCTGTCCCTGAACTTCGCTATGACGAAGATGTCAAACTCGCCCGTTATGTCGTAGACCATCATCGCCCGGGTTTTCTCGGCTATCTTCCTTTCTATCTCCGCTATCTTTCTTCCCTGCGCCTTGATTCCAATCAGCGCGGTTAGGCCAAAGCCGAGCTTCTCGTAGTCGAGAACGGGGGCGTAGCCCTTGATAACCCCCTCCTCTTCGAGTTTTTTGATTCGGTTGTAGACCGTGCCAACGGCAACGTCGAGTTCCCTCGCTATCTCCCTAAACGAGAGGCGGGCGTTCTTCTGGAGGAGCGAGATTATCTTGAGGTCCAGCTCGTCAACCATGCCCTTCACCACCAAAAGTAAACCGTAAACTTTAAATACTCTTCTCCGGGAGGGAATAGCGGGCAGTGGACCGGTAGCCTAGCCAGGATAGGGCGGCGGCCTCCTAAGCCGCAGGTCCGGGGTTCGAAGCCCCGCCGGTCCGCCATAGAAACTTTTGCTTGGCAAAAGTTCATCAAAGTTCGTGGTTCTCCTCCAAAGTGTAACCCAAAAGTGTGCACTCTTGAATGTAATCTACACTGGAATTCGCTTCACCGGGGCCTTACAGTGGAAGTTTACTCTGAAAGGCGCTCCTTCAGAGCGCGGAAAAGTGTAAACCCAAACAATAAAATGCCCCAACCCAGAGAATTCCAAAGCCAAAAGGCTCTCTGAAAGCACAAACACACAAAAAGTCCCTGTTAAGAGAATCACGAACTTTGAGTGGGCTTTTCCAGACTTGTTTGCCCCTTAGAGTTCCGCCGTACTCAATTCCAAGGGCCGTTAAAAAGTTCTGTCGGCACCTTCGGAAACCGATGCCCTAATGGCCACCAGCGGAACTTCCCGACCGCATGGAAGAAGCAGAATCCCACCAACAAAACCAAAGGAGGTGATAGAGATGATAGAGGACGCACTCCTGCTCTACCTTGAGAGCATGCACAGGGAGAAGAGGGTCAAGAAAAAGAAGGGACGCCTTCCCTTCTGATGCCCCGAGCCCTCCCAATACCCTTTTGTGAAACCCAAATGCCCCGAAACGTTTAAATACCTTGAAGCTTTTAGTTTCTTCAGGTAAGAAAAAATGGGGGTGATACCATGGTGTACGTGGCGGTTCTGGCGAACATAAACGGAAACCTTCCCGCTCTGGCGAAGGCCCTCGAGAAGATTGAGGCCCTCAAGGAAGAAGGTTATGAGATTGAGAAGTACTACGTCCTTGGAAACGTGGTCGGCCTCTTCCCGTACCCGAAAGAAGTTCTTGACACGCTCGACGACCTCATCAGGAACAACGTCGTCAAGGTCATCCGCGGTGAGTTCGACCAGGTCATAGCGGCCAGCGACCCGCACGCGGAGGGGCCCGACTACATTGACAGGCTGGACTACCCAGACTACATCAAGAAGGCCCTGAAGTACACGTGGGAGAAGCTTGGTCACGATGGCAGGGAGTTCATCAGGGACCTGCCGATTTACCTCGTGGACAAGATAGGCAAGAACGACATCTTCGGCGTCTATGGAAGCCCGCTCAACCCCTTCGAGGGCCAGGTTCTCCCGGACCAGCCGACCAGCTACTACGAGGCCATAATGAGGCCAGTCAAAGACTACGAGATACTCTTCGTGGCGTCGCCGAAGTACCCGGTCAACGCAATGACGAGGTATGGAAGGGTAATCTGCCCAGGAAGCATAGGCTATCCGCCGGGCAAGAACCACAAGGCAACCTTCGCGCTGGTTGACGTTGACACGCTCCACGCCAAGTTCATCGAGGTGGACTACGAGAAGGAAAAGAAGCTCATCGAGGAGAAAATCAAGAAGGAAGGTCTTCCTGAGGAACTAATCAAGATTCTCTACCGCGGGAAGGTCTGATTCCTCATCCTTTTTTGAAGCCAATGTAGAAGCCCGCGACGAAGGCGCTGGTTCCAGGAAGGATTCCCACGACCTTCTGACTGAGGCTGACCACCTGCTGGGTGATGCTACCTGTCAGGTTGAATAGCTTGTCTGTGTTTATTGTTATCACGCCCTTCTGCTGGAGGTAGAACAGGCTCAGGACGTAGGCACCGATTATAGCCATCGCCAGCTTCATGAGTTTCTTGAGAGCGTATCCGGTGATGAATCCAACGAGGGCTCCAACGCCCATATCTCCAAACATGCCACTCACGTTGAAATCCATAATCACCACCGAGGTTCCTTAGGAAGCGAACGTATAAAACCTTATCCCCAAAAGGCTTAAATTACACGCCTCCAAAATATTTACAAGACGTAAAACAGGTGGGAGCATGACGACGCCGATAGAGAGGTTGAGGAATAAGGTTACGAAAGAGGTGCTCTGGCTCTACATACTCCGGCTCCTCGAGGAGAGGCCGATGTACGCCTACGAGCTCAAGGAGCGCATAAAGGAAGCCTTCGACTTCGAGCCAGCCACCGTCAGCTCGTACGTCGTCCTGTACAAGCTTGAGAAGGACGGCTACGTCACCGCCGAGTGGCAGGAGAGCGAAACCGGAAAGCCGGCCAGAAAGTACTACAAGCTCACGCCGAAGGGCGAGGAACTGCTAAAAGAGGGAATAGAGTTTCTGGAAGAAACGCTGAAAAAGTTGAAGAAAACCTAATCAGCGTCCGCCACCGCGCGGTTCTCTGGCCTTGGGGCGAAGCCCCTTGTAACCACACTTTCTGCACTTCTTTGCGCCCCACGGGTTGGTGGCGCCACAGCGCATGCAGATAAGCTTCCTGAAGATTCTTGCTTCAGCCTCGGGGAATCTCGCCATCTCAACCACCTCAAATGACCTTGACGGGTTTCGTTCAACGGGGAACTTTTAAAGGTTTGGTGCGGGGGACGGGATTTGAACCCGCGAAGCCCTGCGGCACCGGATCTTAAGTCCGGCCCCTTTGGCCAGGCTCGGGCACCCCCGCGCGAGGGGAAATACAGGGGGAAAGTTAAAAACCTTCCCCTCAGGTCCTCACAATCCTCATCTCGAAGTCCTCAACGGGAACCTTGAAGTCCTCCCTGCTCTCGATTTCCTTCCTGTTGTAGAGTATCTCCCTTGCGAGTATCCAGTAGATGAGCGCGAGGGCCTTCCTACCCTTGTTGTTGGTCGGGATTGCGAGGTCAACGTAGCTGAGGAAGTTCTCAGTGTCAACGAGGGCAACTATCGGTATTCCAATCTCAACGGCCTCCTTCATGGCCTGGTGGTCGGCCCTCGGGTCGGTGACGATGATGACGTCCGGCTCGAAGAAGTTCTTGACCTGCGGGTTGGTCATGGTTCCCGGGAGGAAACGGCCTGGAATGGCCCTGGCACCGGTGACCTCGCCGAACTTCTTGACGGGCTTCTGGCCGTAGAGCCTGACGCTGACAGCGAGGATGCTCTCCGGGTCGAACTTGGCCAGGAACTTGCCAGCGACCTTGAGCCTCTCGTCGGTCTTCCTAACGTCGAGGACGTAGAGGCCATCCTGCCTGACGCGGTAGATGAACTTCTTCATGTCCTGGGTCTTCTGCTGGGTGCCGATGTGGACACCCGCTGCCAGATACTGGTCGAGTGGAACGAGATACTCCTCCATTTCCTTCACACCTCCTCATCCTTCAAAGGTTATTATCCTGCCCCTTTCACCCAAATCCTCAGCTATTCTTATCAGCTCGTTCAGCCTGGCGATGGAGTTCGAGTGGAGCACCATCGCCGGGCAACGGAAGCCCACCGCGAGGTGGGCGAGGGCCTCATCGGAGGACTCATAGCGAGCCTCCGAGAGGATTGGAACAATTCTCTCCGACTTGGCGTCGTTTATGAGGTTGTACAAGTCGGTGAGCGTGCCCAGGTTTATGGGTTTTATGGAGAGCGCGTTGTAGTAGCGCCTGTCGAGTATGTCCTTCTCGCGGAAGAGGTACTCGCCGTCAACGAAGACCCCGTGGGTTCCGGCTATGAGCTCAAGGAAGAGCTCCTCACCGCCAATGGGCTTTATGTAGGCAACGTTGTTGTCCTCAACCGTCGAGAGGACGGTCTCTATATCGAGCTCCTTCTTCTGGACGAGTCCGAGGGCAACCTCAAGGCCGAGCTCGTCGGTGGCCTTTTCGGTGGCCTTTGAGTAGGCCTCAACGGTGTTGCCCTCAACGTTCTCAAGGACGCTGTTGAAAGCGTCAACGACGTCGGTAATCTCCATCAAATCGCGAACCATGACGTAGTAGTCGAACTCCTCACCCCGACCGAGCTCAAGGATTGGGACGGGCAACTCGGTGGTGAAGGTTCCACCAAGGTAGCTGTAGAGGGGAAGGTTCTTCTCGCTCGCGGCTGCCTTTGCGGTGGCTATCGAAACCGCCAGCGCGGTGTTAGCTCCAATGTGTCCGAAGTTCTCGGTCCCGTCTATCTCCCAGAGGTAGCTGTCTATGAGTTCCTGCTCAGTTGCGTCAAAGCCTATCAGCTCGGGCCCGATTATCTCATCAACCTCACTCACAGCGCGATGAGCCTCGGCTATGTAGAGGCTCGGGTTCTCGTCTATCGGCGAGGCAAACCGCCCAAAGCCCGAGCTGGTTATGACGTCTACCTCAACGGAGTACTTCCCACCCCTGAGCACTGCAACCCTGCCGATTACGTTCTCTATCACCGTCATCGTTCATCAGCTCGGCCTTATTACGGTGAGCGGGATTATTCCCTTCTCGAACTCCATCAAGGCAGCTTGAAGGGGAGTTATTCCCTCGGGAACGTCTATCAGCACGGGGGCGCCCATCGCTATCTGGAGAGCCCTCGCACCGATGATGCGGGCCTTCTCAAAGCGGGTGTACTTGAACATACTTACCACCCCTTCCTTCCACACCTTCAAGAGAGGTTTTTTCAGTGAACGGAATGTTGGTGGGGCCGCCGGGATTTGAACCCGGGTCTCCGGCACCCCAAGCCGGGAGGATAGACCAAGCTACCCCACGGCCCCGCCCAGAATTGCGGTTTTTAGTAGACTTTATAAACCATTACCTGGTCGATGAGCTCCACGTGGCTGAGGAGCGTTCTCCTGCAGCAGTACCTCTCGACGCCGAGGTCGTCGAGGACCTTACCCGGGTCTTCCCCGGCCTCAACCCTCTTCTTGAACTCGTAGTACTTGTCTGCCAGCACCTTTCCGCAGGTGAAGCACCTGACGGGGACTATCATTTCCCACACCTCAAATTGTTAAAGGGGAGGCATCAACGGTAGGACTTCTGCCTCTTGGCCCTCGGACCCTTGGTCGAGCGGTTGGGCTTGTGGGGCTCGGTCCTCCTGCTGTCGCCAACGAGCATAGTCCTGTCGTACTTCATAAACTTTTCCTTGAGGTTCATGTCGTTGGTCCACTCGACGAGAGCCCTGGCTATGGCAACGCGCGCGGCCTCGGCCTGACCCATGAAGCCTCCGCCCTCGACCTTGACGTCGATGTCAACCTTGCTGACTATCTCCTCGCCGGCAAGGATGAGCGGTTCCATGATGGTGAAGCGCGCTATCTCGGGCTCGATTATCTCGACGGGCTTGTGGTTGATTCTCACCCTTCCCTTTCCTTCCCTTATGGTGGCCCTCGCTATAGCGGTTTTCCTCTTTCCAGCAGTCTGGATGACCCTCATCTTTCTCACCTCAGAACTTTCCACCGAGGAACTTCGCCACTTCACCAACGGTGACGTACTTCGGCGTGGCAAGCCTCGACATGTGGGCCTCGCTTATGGTCTCAAGCTCCTTGCCCTCGAACTCCTTGGGAACGCCGACGTAGACCTTGAGCCTCCTGAAGGCCTTCCTTCCGCGGTCGGTCTTCCAGGGGAGCATGCCCCTGACGGTTCTCCTGACTATCTCGTCGCTCCTCTTCGGGTAGAACGGACCCCTCCTCGGGTTGGTTCTGGTTCTGAGCTCGGTCCTCTGCTTGTACTTGGCAAAGATGTCCTCGCGGTTTCCGGTGATGATGGCCTTCTCGGCGTTGACTATGACGACCTCTTCGCCCTCGAGGAGCATCTTGGCAACCTTCGAGGCGAGCCTTCCGAGTATGAGTCCTTCAGCGTTAATAATCCTCATGGCCCATCACTCCATTATGATTACTCCACTACCCTTCGGGTTTCTCTCCATAAGCTCCTCGATGGTGATGGCCTCGCCACCGGCCTCGACAATCTTCTTCTTAGCGGTCTCGCTGAACTTCCAGGCGGCAACGGTGACCTTGTGCTCGAGCTTTCCGGCTCCGAGAACGCTTCCCGGAACGATGACGGTGTCGCCCTCCTTGGTGTAGCGGTTTATCTTGCTGACGTTGACTTCAGCCCTCTGCCTCCTTGGCCTCTCAAGGCGCCAAGCGATGTCCTTCCAAATCTTAACTCCCTCTTCGTTCGACTTCTTCCTGAGTGCCCGAATGAGCCTTCTCAGGTTGATGTCGGTGGGACCGGTTCTCTTGACCATGAACATACCTCCTCAACGCTCTCGCAGGGAAACCGACAGGTGGACGGGGTGAGCGTTATGGTGCGGGGGCGGGGATTTGAACCCCGGAACCCCTACGGGACGGGACCCTGAATCCCGCGCCTTTGGCCAGGCTCGGCTACCCCCGCGTCAGTCGGCTAATTTATGGAGTTCGTTTATAAATCTATCGCTCTTCCTCATGAGTATCTTGAGCGCTATGCTCACGATTTCCTCAACGGGGAGCTCTCCGTTTGTTTCCACTGTAAAGACGAACGTTCCAGGCACTACCTCTTCCCTAATCTTCTCGCCCTCGTAGGCCTCGAACTTCCTCGGCAGGTAGAAGGCCTTGGTGGTAGTTATGACAATCTCATCCTTCTTCTCCTCAACGGGCAAACCACGCCTCTCGGCGAGCTCCTTGAGCTCTTCCCACTCGGGAACGTCCTTGCTCACGTGGATTTTCGTCAGGTACTTGTAGTAGACGAAGCCCGGCTGCCACTTGGCGTGGTCCTTTCCGCGTCCGAGCTTGGCGTAAGCGTTGAGCGTGAGTTTCTGCCCCTCGGCGAGCTTGACTATCGGAATGTTCGGGTTGGCAGGCTTTATTCCCTCGTCACTGCTCCTGAGGTCGCCGGAGTAAACCATACCTGGCCCCTCTGCCTCAAGTGAGAGGGTAACGGTGTAGTCGTCGAGTTCAAGTGCGTCGAGCGAGAACCTCTCAACGGGTGTCGTGAGGGGAATCATGGCCAATCGGTGGGCGATTATCTCGTCGAATAAAGCGGAGTCGTTCTCGAAAAACTCTACCTCGTCAACGGCGAAGGTAGGAACCTCAGCGAGAATCGTCCTCCTAAGGGCGTTGGCAAAGGCGACGTCTATGCCGCTAACGATGAACTTTATCGAGTCCTCCCTCTTTTCAAGAATTTCAAACTTCGGCTCCATTTGCATCACCAAAAAAGAAGTTGTAAAGGTCAGACGCGCCTACCGCGCCTACCGCCCTTGGGCCTGGTTCCGTCGTGCGGTATCGGGGTAACGTCCTCGACGCGCCCTATCTTGAGGCCAGCCCTCGCGAGGGCCCTGATTGCCGCCTGAGCACCGGGTCCGGGGGTCTTGCTCTTGCTTCCTCCGGGGGCGCGAACCTTGATGTGAACACCGACGAAGCCCTTCTCCATGGCCTCTTCAGCGGCCCTCTTGGCGGCAATCATGGCCGCGTACGGAGAGGGCTCGTCCCTGTCGGCCTTGACGACCATACCACCGCTCCACCTGGAGACGGTCTCGGCCCCGGTGAGGTCGGTGATGTGGATGATGGTGTTGTTGTAGGAGGAGTAGATGTGGGCAACTCCCCACTTCTCCTTCTTCTTAAGGTTAACCTGCTGCTGGGTTTCCTCGCTCATGCCTCACCACCCTGCTTGGCCTGTTCAATAACCATCCTCTCGGGGTGACCCTCCTTCGCGAAGGGGGAGTTCTTGGCGTAGGTTATCGTGTCCTCCTCCTCGCGGAGGACGAGGTAGCCGGGTGAGCGGATTATCTGGCCGTTGACCTCGATGTGGCCGTGGACTATGAGCTGCCTGGCCTGCTTGATGGTCCTGGCGAGTCCCTTCTTGTAGACGATAGTCTGGAGGCGCCTCTCAAGGACGTCCTCAACGGTGAGCGAGAGGACGTCATCAAGAACGGCGTCGGCCGGGAGAAGGCCGAGCCTGTGGAGCCTCTGGAGGAGCTGCTGCCTCTCGATTTCGGCCTGCTTACCGCGGGCGGCGAGAAGGCGCCTCGCCCTACGCCTGAACTCCTTGAGCTGGGTCTCGTGGCGCCAGAGCTCCTTCTTGTTCTTGAGGGCGTACTTCCTCTTCAGAACCCTCTCGCGGTCGAGTCTCTCCTTAATCCAGGGGTGAGAGGGAGTTTCGTACTTCTTCCTCTGCCTCTTCGGGTCTCCCATTTACACCACCTCACTTCTTCCTCCTGCTAACGCCGACAGTGGTTCCGTGCCTGAAGTTCGACCTGGTTCTCTGACCGCGGAGCGGCAGGCCGAGCTCGTGCCTTATACCGCGGTAGGCGCGTATTCTCCTGAGCCTGTTGATGTCCTCACGCCAGGCCATAACGAGCTTAGCTGTAATGAGGTGCATGTCCTTGCCAGTCTCGTAGTCCTTCGGCCTGTTGACGGCCCAAGCCGGGATTCCGTGGGCAACGGGGTCCTCGAGGATTTTCTCTATCAGCTTGACCTGCTCGTCGGTGAGGTAGCCGGCCTTCATGTAGGGGTCGAGCCCTGCAACCCTGAGCACCATCGTGGCGAAGTTTATTCCTATTCCCTTAATCCCTGTCAGTGCCCATCTCAACTGCTTGTGTCCATCCAAATCAACGCCCGCAACGCGGACTATGTGCCTGAAGTTCTCGGTCATTACGAATACACCTCCCATCCCTCTTGGGAATCAAAGGGATTTTGGCGCCGGGACGGGGATTTGAACCCCGGCGGGCAAACGCCCACGGGCTCTCAAGGCCCGCGCCTTCCCAGGCTAGGCAATCCCGGCGTACACGCGGTAACCGCTCCCCTTCGCGAGCTCTCTCACTTCGGTGAAGGTCTCCTCCATGAGGGCCTTAATATACTTTGCCCCCTGCTTCGTCTTAATCACCAGTTGCAGGAGGCCACCATCGTTGAGATGCCGGGGAGCGTTTATAACTATTTCCCTCAGGACTTCCTTTCCCACGTGCACGGGGGGATTGGTGATGATTGAGTCGAATTTTTCGCCCTTAACGGGCTCGTAGAGGCTTCCCCACCTGACCTCGGCGTTTCTAACGCCGTTGATTTTTAAGTTTTTCCTCGCTATGCTAATCGCTCTCCTGTTCACGTCGGTCATGACGACGTAGTCAACGAAGCGCGATGCAACTATCCCGATTGCCCCGTAGCCACAGCCCAGGTCAAGAACGCGCCAGTTCCTATCGAGAACCATGTTCTCTATGAGCAACTCCGTCCCCCGGTCGAGCTTCCCGAAGGAGAAGACACCGCTCGCAGTGATGAACTTGAAGCAGTGGCCCCTAAGGCAGACCTCTATCGTCTTCGTCCTCAGCGGAACGTTCGGCTCCTCGGAGTAGTAGTGGCTCATGTGCGGTGCTTCGTTGAGGGGTTTATAAAGATGCACGCGGACTCATGCCCCGGCGGGTAGTTTCTCCAGCGCTATTGCTCATCGATTCCCACACCATGAGCTTTCAACCTTAACCAACCGATTAGCGTCCCGAAGGGCAAAAACATCGTTGTAAAGATGTACAGGAGCCCAAACATAGTCAGCAAAGATTCCCGGATAAACGAGGCACTGTAGTTCCCCGTTATTATCATCAAAGCAACCACCATCCCAAGTCCATAAAAGACGGCATAAAACAAGCGTCCAGCCCCAATTTCGGCGTGTTTTATCTCCAGCAGTCCCACCTCAATGAGTTTCCGTGTTATCTTGTAGTCTTTTTCAGAGACAACCGCGAAAACTATCCCCGCCAGCCCGCTGATGATTACGTTATCAATTACAAATAGGTACAGCCCCGAAGTAATGGCAACAAAATTCACAACGGCCCGGATTTTGAGTACCCTGTCAGATATCACATATTTGTGCGCCATCATGGAGTAGTACCAGCCGGCCGCAACAAAAACATAAAGAGCCATTGAAACACTCTTTTCCAAGCTAACACCGGAGAAGTATGAAATCATGAATAGGGGAATTGACGCCGAAAGCTCACTCAAAAAGTTCTGCCAGGAGTAAGTGATTTTCTCAGGCGTCTTATTCTTGCTATAAAACACCGAGGCTAGGAACATCATGGAGGAGCCTACTGCAAAGAGAGCTCCGAGCACCTTGACGAGGGAAACGAACGAAGTTCCCGGTTTTGCAAAGACCAGATACATAAGCCCGAATAAGAGCACACTGAACCCAAACGAGCCCAGGAAAAAGACGAGATACCTTAAGCCCTTGGATTTTAAGAGCCCAGACTTTCTCCATTTATCCGGTTCCTTCCGAAGAACATGGGCCAGAGTATAGAGAAGCGCCAAGACGACCCCAAACAAGAAGCTTTCTTCCCATGGAAGCGAAAGGAAGTAGTGAAACATGACTGCCAGAAAAACCGTCCCAAGAAGAAAGTTTAGGAGGAGACGAGGGTCATTCCAGCCCATATACATGCCACCTTGCTACGATACGCTAAAACGTTTAATAAAAGTTCAGGAGGGCCAGCACAGTCAAGGAATCAATCTTCTCGCCTTCAAAATTGACCCATTGAGGAGAAAAATAATTCGAAACTTAGCCCTTTAGAAGGGAGCTACCAACTTTGATGAAACTTTGCAAAGCAAAGTTTGGGGGTGTGGGGGCGTTAGCCCCCCGGAGGTTTGGAAGAAAACGGGGTTGTGGGGCGAAGCCCCACTCCGGGGGTTTGAGAGTACAGGAAGCTTTTGGAAAAAGCTTCACCAAAAGTTAGTAGCTCACTACCAAAAACCCATTCCAGGGATTTTGTTCACAAAATTGCATAATGCTCAAAGGGGAAGAATCCAAATTGTTCCTCTCAAAAAGGGTTTACTCTCTTCCCGACGCCCGAAGGGCGTCAATTTAAATTTAAACCCACACTAAAAGGCATTCAATATAATCCCATCCAAAAAGAGCCATGTTAATTGAGAAAATCCTTAAAAAATGAACTTTAGAAGGGAGCTACCAACCTTGATGAAACTTCGCGCAGGCGAAGTTTCTACCACAGCTTCGGATACCAGTCCCTAGGCATGAAGACCTTGTCAACGTCAACCGCTATACCCTTGCTCCTCTGGAGCATCTCACCGCTCGTCATCGTGGCCTTTCCAAGTGCCACCAGCTCATCCTTGAGGGTCATTATCGCAACGAGGTCGCCCTTCTTTATGCCCTTGTGGAGCTTGACTATTCCCGGAACGGCCAGGTCCGCGCCGTGCGTTACGGCAGAAACGGCAGAGTCCCTTATCCACACCTTGGGCAGATGCTCAACGGCCTTTTCCATCGGCTGTATCGCCTTCCTGAAGTACTCCTCAATGCCGTCCTCCTTCCAGAAGTGGTAGTAGTCCACCAAGTCGTGAAGCGTTACCAGCGTCTCGTCCTCCTTGAAGGGACCGCTTCTGGTACGGCGCAACTCTGCCATGTGCGCTCCAACACCCAAGGCCAGGCCCATGTGGTGAATCAGCGAACGTATGTACGTTCCCGCCTCGACGCCAACGCGGAAGAGCACGTCCCTGCCGTCTATCTCGAGCACATCGATGTAGTAGACCTTCCTCGTCCTCAGGCGCCTCTTTACGGCACTCCTCAGCGGCGGCCTCTGGATTATCTCGCCCTGGAACTCCTTCATAACTGCGAGGATTCTGTCCTCAGGAACGTCACCGTGAAGGTGCATCAAAGCTACGTACTCCTTACCGGCAGGGAGGAGCGCCTGAACGACCCTCGTGGCCCTCTCAAGGGCAACCGGCAAAACGCCGCTGACCTTGGGGTCGAGGGTTCCGCCGTGACCTGCCTTGCTCAGGTTGAAGAGCTTCTTAATCCACGCGACAACTTCGTGGCTCGTCGGCCCCGGCGGCTTGTCGAGGTTGATTATGCCGAACTGCATGTGCATCTCCATCGGCCTCTTCTCGGGCGGAAAGCCCCACTTCGGGTTCGTCTCGGCCTTCTCGTCCTTAATCAGTACCTCTCGCTTTATATCCGCTGGAAGGATTCTCCTCACTTCGTCCCTCGCCATGAGCATCACCTATGGGTCTTCCAACGCTTTGATAAAGTCCTCCTTGCTTATTTGAGCAAGTCTCAGGACTCCCATCAACGTACCAGCTTTTAACTCTTTGTGAAGCGGGACCACAGTTCCTATTTTCCTGCCGTCAACGTATTTAACGAGGACAACGTGGCTACCCCTCTGGCGGGACACCTTGAAGCCGAACTTTTTGGTGAGCACTTTAACGACTTCTTCACCCGAGAGCCTTGGCAACTTCGACATGGAAATCGCCCACGAACTTTACCCTCTTCAGTTCATTCCTCAGCTCCGGAAACTCCTCAAGGTACAGCTCAACGGCCTCTTTGAGGTTCTCAATTGCCTCCTCTATTGTCTCCCCCTGAGTCGTAACACCTGTAAAGACCTCCCGAATGACGTAAATGCCCTCTTCCTCCCAGATGACGGCATGGAGTTGCACCTCACTCACCCCCCATAGAGTTTGAGGCCAGACTTAATAAACTCACCTAATACCTGAAGCGGTACGTGAAAACCGGCCAGTTTGGAAGGTATTTGCCCACAGAATGGCGAAACTATCAGGGACCGAGAAGCGTTAAGAAACTTATTGGAAGAAGAGTGAGGGAAAGCCCTCACTCAAGGCTTATGCCGGCCTCTTCGAGGGCCTTCTTTATCTCCTCGTCGGAGGCACCGCGCTCGATGTTGACCTTCTCCGGAAGGGGCTCGAGGTGCTTGACGTTCATCCTCCTGCGCTTGACCTTGTTGAGGCCAGCACCGGTGACGAGGACGAAGTTCTTGTCGATTATGTCGGCAACGACGACCTTCTGTCCGGCCCTCCTTCCGGCAATAACGACGGCAATCCTTCCGACCTCAATAGCTGGCATTCATCCCACCTCCTTCTTTTTGTTTTCCGGGTTTTCACCCGACCCCGCGTCGCCGTCGGGGTAAAGGTGGTCGATGGCGGCCTTCACAATCGCGAAGACCCCATCGGGACCCCATTTGGCAGTGTTTATGATTAAATCGTAAATTGATTTGTCCTCGATGTCGATACCGTAGAGGTTTAAATACCTTTTCCTGTTCCCCTTCTCCCTCTCGGCAATCTGAACGAAGGCCTCCTCGACGGAGACGCCTTCCCTTCTTGCAACCCTCTTGGCCCGCTCCATTATTGGAGCGTCGAGCCATATCTTAAGGTCCGCGTTCTTGACCATCCATCCGGCAAGCCTGCCCTCAATGACGACATTACATTCCTTGGCTGCCTCGACCTGCCTCCGGTCAACTTCCCTGTCTATCTCTGGGTGGAGTTCGACGTACTTCTGAAACTCCTCAAGAGTCATTCCCCTTTCCTTAGCCATCTGCCGGAATATCAATCCGGCGTAAACGTGCTTGAAGCCATAATGCTTGGCAAGGTTCCGGCAGAGGGTGGTGGTTCCGGAACCGGCCAGGCCACTGACGGTTATGACGAGGCAGCCCTTCGGCATAGGCGCACCTCAGCTGAGGGAGGCCCTAACCTGGGCCTTCATAACCTTCCTCATACAGCTCGGGCAGAGGTTCGGGTAGGGCCTCTCGGGCCTCTTCGCGGTCTTCGGGAGCTTCCTGAGCTCGCTCGGCCTTCCGCGCGGAACGCCGTTGAGGGGCCTTCCGCACATGGCGCAGTGGGCGACCTTGGGCTTCCTCCTCTCAAAGTGGATTACGGTCCTTCCTCCGGGAGTCCTAACGTACTTCCTCCTCCATGACCTTGAGCGGTACATCGGCTTCATTACTCTCACCTCGCAACCCCTTTCAGCGGAGCGTTTTTAAATTTATCCCATGTCAAGGAGCTTTCTGAGCACCATACCAATGACGTAGCTCGAAAGGATGTACCAGCCGAAGTAGCCGAGTTCACTTCCGGACAGGGCAGAGTGATACATACTGTGGAACCAGTCAAAGAGGAAGAAGTTGAACGGGGCCTTGGCTATCGCGACCTCTGTGTACCATCTTCTGAGCCAGCTGAAGAATATCCAGAATATTGGCATCGTGAGGAACATCGGAACCATCTGCTGCTTCATGAGCTCGCTCTGCATTTTCATGAGCTCCAACTGCTTCTGCTGAGCCTTTCTGAGCTTCTTCTCGTCGCCGCTCTTCTGGGCTTCCCTCATTTCCTTCTGAACTTCTTTGGCGAGCTTCTGGAGCTTCTTCTGCTTCTCAATGTCCGTGAAGAAGTAATAGAGCAACGTGTAGAACCCACCGATTATAAAGCCCATTAGTGTTATGACCCAAAGGGGATGGTAGTTCATCATGAACGGCCCGAAAACATCGTCAAGAAACTGGTAGATTCCCTCAATCATACTCACTCACCGCCAAGTCCAGCACTTGAACGAGTTCGTTAACTGCCTCTTCGAGACCCTTATCCTCGTGGTTCTCGATTATCTTTATGAGGGCGTTTGAGTGCATGGCGTAGCTTATCGCAGCTGCCCTGTTGAGGTCCTGGTGCCTCTCAATCTGCTCCTCGGTCTCAACGTCCCTGTCCCTCTTGAGGTCGCGGAGGCGCCTTCCGAGTATCTCGCTCGGCGTCGCCTCGATTATCACTATGAAGTTGGGGTTTATGACCTCAATAACCTCCCTGGGAAAGCCGAGTAGGTAGCCAACCGGAGTTCTAATGGTCGCGTGGGTGTCGAGCAATACCGGCTCCTCCCGGGCTATCTCGACTATCTTCTGGGCGGCTTTAAGCTGGAGCTCCCTCTGCGTCTTCGGGTCGAGCTTCCTCATCTCATCCCTGTGTTTAACCAGACCCGCCTTAACGGCTTCCTCGAACATTAAGTCACCGAAGTTGACGAGCCTGAACTTAGCCCGGGTTCTCTTAAGGGCAAGTCTCGTAATAGTGCTCTTGCCAACTCCTGGAATACCTGTAATCATGACCACAAACGGCATAGCTCTCACCCAGGGGGTTCTGGTTGGGTAAGGAAAAACGGCCTTAAAAGGTTTTGCAAAAAGGAAAGGGTCACTTGGCGAAGAATCTTCTGAGGGCCGGGAACATCTCCGTTGCCTGCTCTCTGGCAATCTCTTCGTAGAACCTGTAGAGGATGCCGACCGTCAGCAGTATTCCAGTTCCAGTACCCAGCGCGCCGAAGAAGTCCGCGAGCACTGCCACCAGCGCCAGCGTGAAGGAGCCCCAGAAGGTAACGTAGGGTATGTAGCGCTGGAGGACCCTCTCAAGGATTCTCGGGTCGCGCCTGAATCCTGGAATCTGGAGTCCCGCCTGCTGAAGCTGTCTTGCTATGCTCCTCGCGTCAAGTCCTGTCAGCTCAACCCAGAGGAAACCGAATATCAGCGACCAGAATATCGTCATTATGGCGTAGACCAGCGCCCTGACGGGGTCGTTAATGACGTGGAAGATGTCCCTTGGGGGATAGAGGTACGTGACGAAGCCGCTCACTGGGTAGCCGTTCTCCCCAAAGGTTCCGAGCCAGGTTATGCCGTAGTTGTTGAGAAGCCTGGCCCAGAGCTGGATGTTGGCGTAGAGGGCCATGGTGAGGATTATCGGAATGTTGCTGACGTACATGAACCTTATCGGGTACCTTCCGCGAACGGTCACGCGGCCGTAGCTGAGCGGAATCTCAACGCGCATGCTCTCGAGATATACGACGATTAGGAACACCGCTATTGTTCCAAGGAGTTTAACCATATCCGGCAGGGTTCCACCACGGTAGATAGCCCCCGTTATGTCGCCATGAATTAGGTGCTGGATGAAGGCGGGGATGGCACCGACTATGGCAGGCTCTCCGGTCAGGGGGTCAATGTACTCCTTGCTTGGTATCGGGGCGAGGGCTTTGTAAATGACCGTCTGTGAAACTCCAGCGGCAATGAAGAGACTGATACCACTGCCTATTCCCCACTTGCTGACGAGTTCATCGAGTAGTATAAGCATCGTGGACGCAAATCCAAGCTGGAGGATTATCAGGATTGCGAGGCCAAGACCTATGTAAACGAATCCATCAGGGCTCGTAACGGTCTGGAAGGCCCCTATTCCGGTGCTGACCTTACCAAACGCTCCGGCGAAGACGTAGATGGCCGCCTCGAAGAAGCTCATGAATACCGAAAACAGCTTCTGAGCGGCCTGATAGAACCTCCTATCCTCGGGATTTGAGAGGTCGAGCTTAACTATCTCGGAACCAACGAGAAGCTGCATGATTATACTCGCGGTAACGATGGGACCGATACCCAGCGTTAAAAGCGAACCGCTCTTACCGGCGAGCACGAAACGGAGCGTTGCAAAGTAATCCTGAACCTTGGGTGGGATTCCATACAGGGGGATTTCAGCGAGTATGAAGTAGAGCAACAGAACTATTCCAGTCCACATGAACTTCTCCTTGAGGGGAACGTGCCTCTTCGGCCTCTCAACCTCGGGGAAGTAGCGCTCTATGGCGTATACAATGTCCCTTACCTTTCCCATAGCCGACACCCGCCAAAAGTTGAAAGAAATCAGGCGAGGATGACCTCGCCACCAGCGGCCTTAATCTTCTCCTCGGCCTTGGGGGTAACGTAGTAGGCCTTGACGACGATGGCGCGGGTGAGCTTTCCTGTACCGAGAACCTTGTCAACGCCGAGCTGGGTGGCGTCGAAGACGAGCTTTCCTTCCTCCTCGTAGATGACGCCCATGTCCTTGAAGAGCTCGAAGTTCTCGTCGATGTCGCTCAGGTTGATGACCTTGGGGATGTACTGGACGGCCTTGGGCCTGTGGAAGCCGCGCTTGCCGAGGTGGTCGGGGGCGTACTTGATGGTCCAGGTGAACTTCTGGTCCTTCCTCTTACCGGTACCGGCCATACCGCGGCCACCCTTGCTTCCGCCGCCGCGGTGCTTCTTCTTGCACCCCCATCCGTGAGTGTGACTTCCGCGAAGCTTTCTAACCTTCTTCCTCCTCCTAATCATCTCTCGCCACCTCAGAGCATTCTCTCTATGAGCTCGTTAATCTTCTCGCCCCTGTAGCCGAGGGCACCGCCCTCCTTGAAGGAGCGCTTCTTGCTTCCCTTCAGTCCTCCCCTCGGCGGGTGGAGCCTGAAGACGGGCTTGATGTTCGGCAGGTCCCTGAGCTTCATCTCGCCGTTAATGACCTTCTCGGCGAACTCCTCGATGCTCATTCCGAGCTTCTCCTGGACGTACTCATCGGTAATCGGCTTGTTGCCAACGAGCCTGCCCCTCTTCCTGAGGAGCTTGACGAGGGTCTCTTTGTCTATCTCGCCCCAGGTGATGTAGTCCTTGACCTTCTGTATCATTCCGCGGTAGCTCGGGGTGTCGTCGACTATGACGAGGTGGTTAATCCTGTGAAGGCGAAGCATGGCGAGGGTGTCTCTAACCTCGCCCCTCGCCCTAATCCCGCTCCTAAGCCTTATGAGTGCAAGCTTTGCCATCTTCTCTCACCTCACTCAAGGGTGAAGCTCTGGGGCATCGCCCTGCCAACGACGATACCGTACTTCTCCTCCATACCGGGCTGTATGGCGACGCGGTTGGTGTTGTAGAGGGCGTTGAAAACTGCCTTGGCGAAGTTGACGGTGGTTCTCGTCTCAC
Source organism: Thermococcus nautili (assembly GCF_000585495.1). Taxonomy (NCBI): domain Archaea; kingdom Methanobacteriati; phylum Methanobacteriota; class Thermococci; order Thermococcales; family Thermococcaceae; genus Thermococcus; species Thermococcus nautili. Next base: position 1,893,400 of record NZ_CP007264.1, on the reverse strand, counting down.
CGAGGGTCTGGGACCAGACGTCCTGGACACCGGCAAGGGTGAGTATCTTCTTGCCAACGTCACCTATGACGAGTCCGAGACCACGCGGTCCGGGCATGAGCTTGACGCGGACGCTACCCTCCTTGCCCTCGACGGCGAACGGGATTGAGTGAGGCCTCCTGCACCTGCACTCCCATGAACCGCAACCGCGCTTGATTTCGATGATGTTCATCTTGGCGTAGCTTATGGCCTTCCTGATGGCTATGCCGACTTCCCTTCCGTGGCCAATTCCGAGGCCGACGTAGCCGTCCCTGTTGCCAACAGCTGCGAGAACCCTGAAGCGAATCCTCCTACCGCTGTCGGTCATTCTGACGGTGAGAGCTATGTCAAGCACTTCCTGGTTCTCCCTCAGGTTGACTTCGGGAAGGAGAACGTCAACTATCTCGGGCTCCTTTATCTGGTAGCCCTTCCTGAATATCTCGTGAATGTCAGTTATCTGACCCTCCTTGACGAGCCTGCCGAGCTTGGTCTTCGGCTCCCACTCCTCAAGAACCCTCTGGGCAATCTCTCTCGGGTCGCTCATTCTCTCGCCCCCTCAAACTTCTCGATTATCTTGGCCTTAACCTCTTCAAAGTGCTCGGGGAGCTTCTCGGGCTCAAGGCCCTTGACGAGGTAGCCACCAAACTGCCTCCTATAGGCAGCCTCGTCCTCCTCCTTGAGGGCCTTGGCGTAGTTTGCAACGTGCTCGCCCCTAATCCTGTAGTCCTCAGGGAATATCTCCTCGCTGTGCGGGACGTTTAAGCCTGCATCAACGGCTCCCTTGAGGACGGCGAATATTGAGCTTCCCCTGGTCGGCGGGTGAAGGCCTATGTCGAGTATGGCCTCCTCAACGCCGGCCTGCTTCGCCTTGTAACCGATGAGCAGTCCGAGGAGGTACGCGCTCGGGGTGTTCCCGGTGTGGCCCTTCCAGCCGAAGTCCCTTATGAGCTCCCTGGTGTGGGCGGAAACTATAGTCCTGTCGCCCTTCGGGTCGTAGACTATAATCTGCGCTATGTGGTGGTTGAGGCTCTTCCTCACGACGAGCCTCGGCTTCTTGCTCTTGAGGAGCTTGAGCCTCTTGTGGTAGTTGGTCTTACCCTCTCTCCTCCTCCTGAAGGGAACCCTATACCTTGGTCCTCTCGCCATTTATCTCACCTCACTCCTTCAAGATGCCGTGCTCCTGCATGAACAGGTAGAGCTGCCTCTTGTTCTTGAACTGGCCACCCTTGGCCCTGATGTAGAGCCTTCTGTAGGTGTGGGCGTCAATCTTGCCCTCAGCCTTGAGCTTCCTGAGTTCTTTCCTGAGGGCCCTTATGGTCATCATCCAGCGCTCCTTCTTGCCCATCCTGGCGGTCTTCTTGCCCTTCCTGCTTCCGGGGCCCCTGTGGCGTCCCTTCTTCCTCGCCTCGTGGAAGGCCCTTGCCCTGGCCCTGCTCTGGCCCTTGATGGGCTTCTTCTTGATGACGCCGTCGTGGATGAGCCTCTTTATGTCCTCCCTCGTTATTGCCGCGGCAACGTCGTCAATCCTCTCGGGGTCAATCCAAACCCTGTTCTCACCGCACTTCAAAATGTCAGCGGCAATCCTTCTCTGCATCTTAAGCATGAGCATCACCTCGCGTTGAGGACCTTAATTCCGAGCTCCTTGGCCCTCGCGATTATCAGTTCTCTCTTCCTCGCGCCGACGGTTCCAGCTATCCTCGCCGCCTGCCTGGTCGGGTCTATTGCCTCGAGCTCCTTGACGTTGTGAACAAGGACCTCCTCGTAACCGCTCGGGTGAAGCCCGCGAACGGCCTTCGGTGAGCTCCAGCCTATGCTAGGTGAGCGGGGCTTGCCCTTCTTCTTGAGCCTCATCTTGCTGTCGATTCCCTTGGGCCTGCGCCACTTGGGGTCGTTCTTGAACTTGGGATACCTCCACCACTCCTGACGGAGGAACTTGGGCTTCTTCCTCTTGAGCCTGGCCCTCACCCTAAGGAGTCTCGCCTTCTCGTCCATTTCTCACACCTCAGAACTTTATCGGCTTGCCAGCCTTCTCAACTATGTAAATACCATCCTGGAAGACACGCCTGTCCCACTTCGTTATCCTCGTGGCCTGCTCGATGTTGGCCGCGGTCTGGCCAACGGCTTCCTTGTCTATGCCCTCGACGAGTATCTCCTGACCGCGAACCTTTACCGTAACGCCCGGGAGGATTTTGGCCCTCCTCGGAGCCTTCTCACCGAGGAAGTTCTCGATGACGACCTCGTCGCCCTGAACCTTGACGGTGACCGGGAAGTGGCTGTAAACGACCTTGAGCTTGTAGGTGAAGCCCTCGGTGACGCCCTTAATCATGTTGGCTATGTGGGCCTTGAACGTCCTCGCGATGGCGATGTCCTTCTTCCTCGGGAACTCCTTGTATATGACGACCTTTCCGTCCTCGGTGAATATCTTAACGCCCGGGTACTTGAGCTCCCTCTGGAGCTCGCCCTTGGGACCCTTGACCTTGACGACGTTGTTCTCAACGGTGACCTCGACTCCCTCTGGAATCTCAACCTCTTCCCTTACCCACGCGTCTATCGGCATCGCTCTCACCTCAGTAGACGTAGGCTATCAGCCTTCCGCCGATGCCCTTCTCACGGGCCTCCTTGTGGGTCATAACGCCCTGGGAGGTGGACACTATGAGGATTCCGAACTCGAAGGCCGGAAGGAACCTCTTCTCCCAGTACTCGTAGTCCCTGGCCTTGACCGGGAACCTCGGCTTAATCGCTCCTGCCTTGTTTATCTTGCCGATGAGCTGAACGCGGTAGATGCCTGCCCTTCCATCGTCTATGAACTCGAACTCGCCGATGTAGCCGTTCTCCTGCATAACCCTGAGAACCTCACCGATGAGCTTCGAGGCGGGCTTTATGTAGACCTCCTTCTTTCCAACCCTCTCGCTGTTGGTCATGTGGGAGAGAGCGTTCGCAAGCGGGTCAAGCAGAGTCATCGCTTCTCACCTCACTCATACTTCTTGAAGCCGAGTTTTGGAGCGACCTCGCGGAAGCAGTGCCTGCAGAGCATAAGGCCGTGTATCCTGATTATCGGGCCGTACTGGCCGCAACGCATGCACCTTCTCGCTCCCTTACCAAACTTCCTCGGCTTCCTCTTGTTGTAATCAGCCTTCGCCATCTCACAATCCCTCCACGTTGACCTTGAACTCCTCAATAGCGAAGACTATACCCTCTTCCTTCGTCAGCTTGTGCCTGGTCGGTATCTTCCTCCTCTGCCTCTTCCTCTTGGCGACCCTAAAGCCGGGCCTCTCAAGGGTGACGCAGACGTCCATACCGAAGATACCTATCTCGGGGTCGTACTCGACGCCCGGTATGTTGATGTGCTCCTGGATTCCAAAGCAGAAGTTCCCGTGCTCGTCGAAGTTGCCGACGCTGAGCTTCCTGTCAACGGCCTCAAGGAGCCTGTCAAGCATCTCGTAGGCCTTCTTTCCACGGAGGGTGACCTTAACCGCTATCGGCTCACCGCGCCTTATTCCGAAGTCCTTGTTGGTCTGCTTCGCGCGCCTCCTTATCGGCTTCTGGCCGACGAGCTGCTCAAGCATCTTCTCGGCCTTGGTAAGCCTCTCACCGCTCTCGCCAACACCGATGTTTATGGTGAGCTTCGCAATCCTCGGCTTCCTCATCGGGTGAGCTTCCCAGTCTGCAAGGATAGCCTCCCTGTTAATCTGCATCGTCTCTCACCTCACGGAAGGGAAATCTCCGGCTTGTCCTTACCAACGACGAAGGCGTACTCCTTCAGGGTGTCGAAGAGCTCGCCGTTCTCGTCCTCGATGGTGACGACGTCGGGCCAGCCCATCGGGAAGTGCCTGACCTCGACTATCTTACCCTTCCTCGCGACGTTCTTACCCTGGGTAACGAAGACGTAGGCACCGACCTCGAAGGGCAGTATCTTGACTATCTGCCTCTCCGGAACCTTCATGATGACGGTGTAGGAGGTCTTGTAGGCGTCCTTCTCAGCGAGGCTGACGAGGTGGTTGCTTCCGTCGTGGAGGTTGAGCTGAACCTTCGCGCCCTTGACCATCCTCTTGTTGTCAATCCTGAAGGGCTTGAGCTTGGCCTCTTCCTCGCTTATCGGGTGGAGGATGAGCTTGCCAATCCTGTTGGGCAGGACCCTGTAGTGCTCGCCAGTTTCCGGAATCGAGACGACGTCCATGATTCCAACCGGGAACTTGTAGTCCTTCCTAACCCTGCCGTCAACGAGTATCTTGCCCTCGTTGAGTATCTTCCTAGCCTCTCTCGCGGTTCTCGCGTAGCCAAGGTAGTCCCTGACTATGTAAAGGAGCGGTATGGAAGTCTTCATGCTGTGCGGACCCGGGCTCGGGCGAACGGCCCACTTGTAGGCCTTCCTGTGGATGTACCAAGCGGTTGGAGCGGCAAGCCTCTTAAGGTGCCTCTTCGGACCCTTTCTCGCCATCACTCAGCCCTCCTCTTAATTATCTTCTCTCTCCTCTCATCGTCGAGGTTGAGCTCGACAATCATAACGTTCGACGGGTGGAGCGGGTAGTAAACCTCGGTTCCGTCGGTTCTCTTCTGGGTGACTCCCTCAACGTGAATCCTGTACCTCTTGAGGTCGACCTCAACGACCTTTCCTTCCTTGCCCTTGAAGTCCCCGCGCATGACCTTGACCTTGTCGCCAACCCTAATCGGGAGGTTCCTGATGCCGTACTTCTCCCTCAGCTCCTTGCTCAGGGTCGCGCTCATTATCTTACCCCTGAGGTGAAGGGGAGCGTTGTAGAGGAACTTCCTCTGCTTTCTCGGCTGCTTCATATCAAGCTTCATAACTCTCACCTCACAGCACTATGCTCGCTATGCTACCGAGCCTGACCCACCTCTCGGCGGCCTCCCTGGCTATGGCACCTCTGATTTCGGTTCCCCTCGGAACGCCTTCGGGAGTGACTATGGCAGCGGCGTTGTCCTCGAACTTGACGCGCATGCCGTCAAGGCGCCTGTACTCTTTCCTCTGCCTGACAACGACGGCCCTGACGACCTGGTGCCTCATGTCGGGCCTTCCCTTCTTGACGGTGGCAACGACCATGTCGCCGACGCCAGCTGAAGCGAGCCTCCTCCTGGTTCCCTTGTAGCCGACGACGCCGATTATCTGAATGACCTTGGCACCGCTGTTGTCGGCGACCTTGAGGTAGGCCCCAATCGGAAGAGCGCGAGTTGGCCTGACGGGGCTTATACCCCTGGTCGCACCGGCACCCTTCTTGGCCATTGCCTCACACCTCCTCCTTCCTCTCGGCCCTCTCAAGGACGGCCACGACGACCCAGCTCTTGGTCTTGCTTATCGGCCTGGTCTCGGCTATAAGGACTTTGTCTCCAACCCTTGCGTTGATGCACTCGGGGTTGTGGGCGTGAACCTTGCTCCTCCTGAGCTCGTAACGCTCGTATTTCTTGAGGTAGTGGTAGTACTGCCTCTCGACGACGACGGTCTTCTTACCCTTGTCGCTGACGACTATACCCTCAACGTATCTCCCGTGTATCTTGAGGTTCCCGTGCCAGGGGCACTTGGGGTCGTTACACACCTCAGCGGGAGGCTGAACCCTCAATCCAATCTCTCTCATTTCCGCCACCTCTTCTTGAGTCTCATCTCGGGCCTTCCAATCAAATCACGACCGTTGATTCGGATTTTCTCATCGCCGAGGTCGAACTCAATCTCGACCACGTCCTTTGGAACGACCCAAACCCTCTCCCCACCTATGGTGAGGGTGTTCCTCGTCTCGTCAAGGACGTAGCCCTCGATGCCGACCAGCTCTGGATGAGATGCCCTTATAATCTTTGCTTTGAGGCCTATGAGCTCGTGCCAGACTATGTTTTTCCGCGTCACTCGACCTCTATGAGCTCCTCGGAAAATCCAAGGTCTGCGAGCAGCTTCTTGATACGGTCCCTGTGGTCGCCCTGGAGCTCTATCCTTCCCTTCTTTACGGTTCCGCCACATGCCAGCTTCGCCTTCAGCTTCTTTGCTATGTCTTCGAGGTCGAACTCCTTCTCGTCTATGCCCTCGATTATGGTCTTAAGCTTTCCGTAGCGGGCCCTCTCGATGTAGACCCTAATCCTCTGCTGCTCCTTCAGGACCTCCTTAAAGAGCATCTCATCCAGAGGGTTCACAATCCTCGGCACCTAACCTCACCTTTTCTCCCTAAGCTTCTCCTTCTTTATGGTAAGCAGGCGCGCGATGTCGCGCCTGAGGTTGCGGATGACCATGGGGTTCTCGAGGGAAGCCCCCATGGTGAGCACGCCACGCTCCTTGGCAAGCTCAAGCCTGAGCTCCCTTATCTTCTGCTCAATCTCCTCGATGCTCATCTCCCTAATCTCACTGGGCTTCATTGCCGCTCACCTCTTCCTCGACTATGTCTTTGACCTCAATCTCATCCGGAAGCCTCGCGTCGGGCGGCATGATGGCAACCTTAACGCCGATAACACCGAGCTTGAGGAGTGCCTGAGCGTAGCCCTTGCTGACGAGGGTCTCGGCCGGGTTGCCAACCTTGGCGAGGTAGCCCTGGTAGAACCTGACGCTTTTAGCCCTCTCACCGGTGAGCTTTCCGCTGAGCCTAATCTCAACACCGCGAGCACCGTTCCTCATGATGGCCCTGATTGCTGAGTAAGCGGCCCTCCTGAAGTGGATTCCCCTCTCAAGGGCCTGGGCGAGCCTTACGGCCTGAACCTTGGCGTTGAGGTAGGGGTTCTTGATTTCCTCGACCTCAATCTGCGGGTTCTCGAGGCCGAACTGCCTCTCAAGGATTCTGGTGAGCTCCCTTATCCTCCTTCCACCCCTTCCGATGACGTAACCGGGGCTCGCTGCAAAGATTATAACCTTGGTTCCAAGGGGAGTCTTCTTGATGTCTATTCCACCGTAACCCGCCCTGCGAAGCTCCTTCTCAAGGTATTCGTCGATGAGCATCTCCTTAACGCCTTCCTTGATGAAGTACCTCTCGATGGCCAAAGGTCTCACCTCCTAATCTCCTCGACGACTATCTCTATGTGCGTGGTCTGCTCGTTGAAGGGGGTGGCCCTTCCAAAGGCCCTCGGGATGTAACCCCTGAGGACGGGCCCCCTGTGAGCGGCCGCGTGGATTATCTTGAGCCTGTCGACGTCGAGGCCCTTCTGCTCGGCGTTGTTCTTGGCGTTGAGGAGTATCTTCTTGACGGCCTTGGCGACCTTGACCGGATAGCGACCGGGACCGAAGCCCTTACCAGGCTTGTGGCCCTGGCTGTCGTTGTGGCGCTTCATCGGAACGGGCCTTCTGAGGTTTATGACGTCGTCGAGGTACTTGAGGGCGTCGTTGAGCATCATGCCCCTTATCTCCCTGAGGAGCTCGACGCTGTGCTTGGGTGAAATCCTGAGGTCCCTTCCGCTCGCGCGAGCCATTCTTTCAGGGTCAAAATTTTGGAATGAGTAGGAAAACCTGCCCCTGCTCATCTAAACCACCTCACTTGATTGCCACGAACATCGAGGACCTGGTAGCTCCGACACCCGGTGAGCCGTGCTGGACTATCTTCCTCGTGAGGGCGAACTCACCGAGGTAGTGGCCTATCATCTCCTCCTTTATCTCAATCGGGACAAACTCCTTGCCGTTGTAGACGTGAATCGTAATGCCGACCATCTCGGGGAGGACTATCATGTCCCTGCTGTGGGTCCTTATGGGCTTGTTGTACTTGCCCTTCTTGGCAAGCCTAATCTTCCTGAGGAGCTTCTTCTGCTCCGGGGAGAGGCCCCTCTTGAGGCTCCTCCTCTGCCTGGCCGGGAGGAGCTTGGCGAACTCCTCAAGGGACATGTTGAGCAGTTCGTCGAGCGTGTAACCCCTATACCTAAACTCCTTCTTTCTCGCCATCTTCACTTCCTCCTACCGGTTCTTCTCGCGGCTATGTGACCGACCTTCCTTCCGGGCGGAGCGCGCCTCGAAACGGTCGAGGGCCTACCGATGTGGTGCTCCTTACCACCGTGCGGGTGGTTGACGGCGTTCATCTTGACACCCCTCGGCTTGGGCCAGAACCTGTTCCTGGCCTTGGCGATGTAGTAGGCCTTACCAGCCTTGACTATTGGCTTCTCAAGCCTTCCACCGCCGGCAACGACACCGATAGTGGCCCTGCACTCGGGCTTGAACTGCTTGAGCTCACCGCTCGGAAGCTGAACGATGACCTTGTCCTTCTCCCTGCTGACGACGAGGGCGTAGGTTCCTCCAGCCCTGACGTACTTTCCGCCGTCGCCCGGAACGCCCTCGATGTTGTAAACGTAGGTTCCCTCCGGTATCTTGGCGAGCGGGAGGGTGTTGCCTATCGCTATCGGAGCCTCGGGTCCGATGTAGACCTCCTGGCCGACGAGAACGCCTTCGGGGGCGAGGATGAGCTTCTTGGTTCCGTCCTCGAACTTAACGCGAGCGACGGGAGCAGTCCTTCCGGGGTCGTGGAGGATTTCCTCAACGACTCCCCTGAGGGTCTTCTCCTTCACGACGTTGAGAGGAACGTACTTAACGGCGCCCCTGTACCTGTGGGAAGGAGCGCGGAAGGTTGTGGTTCCCTTACCCCTCCTCTGCTGTATGAGACTCTTTCCCATCTCACATCACCTCAGAACAATCCCAACCTTGCGGCAATCTCACTCGCGTCGTATTCGGGCTTGAGCTTGACGTAGGCCTTCTTCTCGCCCCTCATGGTGATGAGGGTGTTGACCTTCTCGACCTTGACGTTGAACATCTCTTCCACGGCCCTCTTGATGTCGGCCTTGGTAGCTCTTCTGTCCACTATGAAGGTGAGCTTGTTCTCCCTCTCTATGAGCGAAACGGCCTTTTCGGTAACGAGCGGCCTTATGATAACCTTATAGGGGTCCATCTCTCATCACCCGTAGATTTCCCTAAGCCTCTCTATAGCGCCCTTAGTCCAGATGGTAAGCCTTCCAGGGTGAGTTCCGGGCGCGAGAAGCTCAACGCCGAGGTTGTCAACGGTAACGACGTCAACGCCCGGGTGGTTCCTCGCTCCCTGGACGATTCCCTCGTTCTTAGCCACGACGATGAGCGGGCCCTTGGCCTTCTTGTAGCGCCTTCCGCGCATCTTACCCTTACCGGCCCTTATCTTGGTGTTCCTCTTGGCCCTCTCGATATCGTCCCAGACGCCGAGCTTCTTGAATATCTCCCTGGTCTGGGCGGTCTTGAAGACCTTCTCAAGGTCGTCAACGACGACGAGCGGGAAGGCCGGAACGTTGTCGGTGACGTGTCCCCTCGCCTTCACGAGGTCAGGGCTGGCGGTGGCAGCGATGGCGCTCATTATGGCAAGCCTGCGCTCCTTCTTGTTGATATCCTCCCAGATTATCTTCTCGACCTTCGGCGGGTGGGTTCTCCTTCCACCGCGAGCGAAGGGGACGAAAGCTGCGAACCTCGGCGGGGTCTTTATCCTCTCGACCCTCGCCATACCGTGGCCCTTACCGATGTTCTCGGTGACCCTTCTCTTTCCAGCGAGCGGGTCCCTTCCCTGGGGCTGTATCCTGTGGGTCCAGGAAGCGATGACAGCTCTCCTGATGAGGTCGGGCCTGAAGGGAGTGCTGAACACCTTGGGGAGCTCTATCTCCTCAACGGGCTCGCCTTCGAGGTTGAAGACCTTAACCTTCATTTATCTCACCTCACTGCTTGGACTCCCTACTGACGTAGGTTATCTGGGGCCTCTCAACGGGCGGCTTCTTCTTGGGCGGCCTTATAGCGGGCCTAACCCTGATTATCCTCTTGAACGAACCCGGAACGCTACCCTCAATCATGAGGAAGTCGCTCCTGACGATTCCGTAGTGCGGGAAGCCACCCTTCGGGGTTATCTCAATCTCGTTGCCGTCGAGCACGAGCTTTCCGTTCTCGCCTATGGCGATGAGCCTCTTGTTGAACTCTGTCCTGTGGTGGAAGCCCATCTGACCGGCCTGCGGGACGGTCCACATGACGCGAGCCGGGTGCCATGGACCGAGGTTTCCAACGTGCCTGCCCTTTCCAGCCCTCTGGGCCTTGTGGAACTGGACCTTGATTCCCCAGCGCTTGACCGGGCCCTGGGTTCCCTTACCCTTGGTGACCGCTATGACGTCGAGAAGCTCTCCCTCGTGGAGAACCTCACTGGCGCGGAGCTCCTTGCCTATCTTCTCCTTGGCGTAGTCGAACTTGGCCTTGACGTCGTCGCCACCGATGGCGTACTCCATAACCTCCGGCTTCTTCTTGAGCTTGATGAGCCAGGGCTGGGTGTGGACGAGAAGCCTGACGTCGACAATCTCGCCGTCGTTGACGAGGTCCTCAAGCTGACCGAGCTTGGCCTTGAAGGCCTCCTCGTCGTAGTTCTTCGGCAGGGTCTTTATGCGCCTCTTGACGTTGTCGTTGAGCTCGTGGAACCAAACTTCGGTGGCGGTCTCAAGGCCAAGGTAGCCCTGCTTGTAGGCCCTGATTCCGTAGACGAAGAGAGGCGGAACCTCAACTATGGTCACGGGCACGAATATCTCCTTGCCCTTGGTGAGCCCGGGGCTGTCGTCTATCATGAGGATGTGGGTCATTCCGGCCTTGTAGCCAGCAAAGCCCAGCATCCTGACCTCACTGTCCTTTGGCCACTTCTTGATTCTCGGGACTACACTCCTAGCCCTTTTCCTTGGGCTGAAGGCGAGTGAACCTCTCCTTGGTCTGTGAACCTTTCCCATCTCAATCCCTCCTCATGAGATTGAATATCGCCAGCGTGGCGAGGAGCGCCTCCTCGGTGCGGACGGTTTTAGTTTTCTGATTCGGAATCGTGTTGAGCACGAAATCGAACTCGTACTCTCCGCCGAGGAGCTCCATGACGCCCTTCCTCGGCGAGCCAAAGGCGATACCAACCTCCCCTTCGAGCGGGGGAAGGTTGACCTTTCTCACGTCGCGACCCTTCCTCGAGGTCGCGATTGCCAAATCCAGGTGAGCCTTTTTAAGTGTTTTCGCCAGGGGCTTCCCGCTCAGGTGAACTTTGTACCCCCAGTATTCAACCGGCTTCGCCGGGACGACCTTGAGGGGCCTCGTTGACACGATTCTAAACGTTGCCCTGCCTTCGACGCTCCCCTCAACGAGCGCCAGCTCGTCGAGCCCGATGTCCGCGTAGATTCTCCTTCCCTTCCGGAAGGCATAGCCCTCGCGGATTTCTCCGACCTTTGGTTTTCCCTTGAGCTTGTGATGCGGTGTCCTGAGCGGGGGGACGACGCCCACGTACTTGAGCTCGGGCATCAGGGGAAACAGCCTCTTTCTGAGGTACTGCGGTGTTTCCATGTACTCAAGGACCGTTTTTATGAACTTCCCGTCCCTTCCGCCTGCCCTGTAAATCCAGATGTGCTCGACGCCGAAGATTGCGCAGGCCCTCGCAACCTGCCCAACCTTGTACGTCCGGATTTTTGGATCGTCGGTTTCCTCAAGGAGGGAATCAGGAATGAAGACGTGCCAGGCCATATTTCGCCCCCACTGTCCTCCCTAACCCCAACGCGCTGAAGGGAGCTTATGGAGACTATTTAAAAGACTTTCGAACCCTGCAACCCTTTTTCGTGGTTGGATGTGTGTAATTTTTTTGCAATCAGCCCTTGCTTGCGAAGGAAGCTTTTGGAAAAAGCTTCACCAAAAGCTTGTGATTCCTTTTTAAGGCCTCCTCATCAAGGGATTTTAAACTCTAAACTGGCCCTTAAAGGTTGAATTTTTTTAAAAATACACCCTCTTTCACACGGGTTCTACTTAAACCGCGCTCCTTTGGAGCGCTAAAGACGTGAACCTCGTATCAGAAGGGCCTTTCAGAGAAATTCACCTCTCCAAAAGAGCAACTCAAAAAGAAATCCACATCAATACACAGCATTTTCAGGAGGAATCACGAACCTTGGTCAAACTTCGCGCAGGCGAAGTTTGTAACTGGTGGGCCCGCGGGGCTTCGAACCCCGGACCTCCGCCTCGTGAGGGCGGCGTCATAACCAGACTAGACCACGGGCCCGCCCGGAGTATGGAGAGCGGGCAAAAATATAAAGCTTTCGCTAAACTTCCTTCAAAATTTCCTCAGGTGCACCCGCGAACTCGACCAAGTACTCCGCCTCGACGATGTGGAGCCTTCCCGGAACTATAAGAACGTGGGGTTGCCTTCCAAAGTCCTCGTTAATCATGTCCTTGACGTAGCCTGCCCTTATCGTCGGATTCAGCGAACCGGCCCTTGCCAGAACCACGACGAGGGTTTCGGGCGTGAAAACGCCTTCCCCCTTCATCTCCTCTACCTGTAAGAGTATCTCCATCGCCTCGTTCGCTGTCATGTAGCGGTTCTGCTCGGCCTTTATGTCGAGGAAGAGGAGCGTGTGCAGACCGCGCTCCCGGTTTTCCCTGATTACGTCGTAGTGGCTCGTCGGGAACCAGTTCTTCTCAGGATAGGCAACTGTGGCGCTCTTCCCGAACTTGTAAATCTGGAGTCCGGTTACGGCCACCGCGGAGTAGATGCTCGGGGCGTGAATCACGTAGCTCTCAACGCCGGCCTTCTTCGCCCGGATTCTCAGGTCGGAGTGCGTCGTCGCCACCATCGGGTCTCCGGCGGTAAGAAACGCGACGTCCTTCTCCTTTGCCTCCGGGAGGACGATTTTCTCGAAGTTGAGCTCAACGTCCTCCCTGCTCAGCCTGACTATTGGCTTACCTATGAGCTCTTCCACTTTGTCTATCGTCGTTCCCGCGAGGAGCGATGTGTAGAACTCCGCGAAGACCTTCTCGCACTTCCTGGCCGTTTCGAGACCCTTGAGCGTTATGTCCTTCTCATCGTAGAGTCCGAGGCCTATGAAGTAGAGCGCCATTCTCACCACCGATACTGGATTTCCCTAAAACTTTTAAGTTTTGGGAAAACTACTTAAAGGTTTTTGGCGAACCTAACCCGGTGAGGGCCGTGCAGGTCAGCAAGAGGGAGGAGGAGTACCTGGAGGCTATGTACATTCTCCATAAGAACAAGGGTGTAATCAGGGTTAAGGACATAGCCAAGATAATGAACGTCAAGCCCCCAAGCGTCGTTGATGCCCTCAAAAAGCTCGCCGAGAAGGGTCTCGTCGAGTACGAGAAGTACGACAGGATTCTCCTAACCGACGCGGGAAGGAAGATAGCCGAAGAGACTTACTCGAAGCACGTCTTCCTGACAAAGTTCTTCGTTGACATACTCGGCATCCCACCGGAGATAGCGGAGCACGACGCCTGCCAGTTCGAGCACTACGTCAGCGAGGTAACCGTCAAGAGGATGAAGGAGTTTGCTAAGTTCATCCAGGAGCAGTGCCCCTACGTTCTCAAGCAGTTCTTGAAGGAGAAACTGGAGGAGTGAATAAGGTTCTTTCTGATTCCGTCTTCCTGTTCCTCGTTTCGTTCTGCAGGATAAAGGAAAGAAGTCAGAAGAGACCGCCAAGGTAGGCGAAGTAAACCGCGAAGACGGCCGCAAGGGCGTACATGAGCGGGTGGACTTCCTTCCAGCGGCCGCTGAAGACCTTGAGGACGGTGTAGCTTATGAAGCCAGCACCGATTCCGTCGGCTATGGAGTAGGTGTAGGGTATCGTGATGAGCACTAGGAAAGCCGGAAGGGCCTCGGTGTGGTCGCTGAAGTCAACCTCCTTGAGGGCGCTGAGCATGTAGTAGCCGACTATGACGAGCGCTGGGGCGGTTGCAAAGGCCGGTATCGCACCGGCGAGGGGAGCGATGAAAAGACCGATTGCGAGGAAGAGGAATCCAGTAACGAGGGCAGTCATTCCCGTCCTTCCGCCCTCCTCGATTCCCGCGGCGCTCTCAATGTAAGTGGTGACCGTTGACGTTCCGAGGACGGCACCTAAGGTCGTTCCTATCGCGTCCGTGAGGAGAACCTTCTCGGCATCGGGAACCCTTCCATCCCTAGTCAGGAAGCCGGCCTTGGCGCTCAAACCGGTGACGGTTCCAAGGGTGTCGAAGAAGTCAACCATGAAGAAAGCGAAGACAACCCCAAGGGCACCAGCGCTGAGGAGGCCGTGAAGGTCCATCTGCATAAAGGTGTAGCTTATCGTTGGTGTAGAGAACAGCTTCTCAGGCCAGGGAGCGGCGCCGGTAATCCAACCGAGGACACTTGTGGTGAGTATCGAGATGAGAAGGGCCCCCTTCACGCGCCTCGCGATGAGGATTCCAGTGAGGAGGACTCCAAAAACGAAGAGCAGTATCTGTTTTGATAACAGAACATCCGTATTCAACCCTGTGAATTTGAGGGTTCCGCTCAGGAGAACGGTCTTTCCGAGGGGAATAACGGCGTCCTTGGCACCCTCAACCTGTGCGGAGAGCAGGCCAACGTCGTTCAGGCCAATGAGCGTCAGGAACAGACCAATTCCAGCACCGATGGCGTACTTCTGGCTCCTTGGGATGGCGTGGATTACCGCGCTCCTGACCTTGGTAAGGGTGAGCGCGATGAAGATTAGACCCTCAACGAAGACCGCTGCGAGGGCGACCTTCCAGCCGTATTTGGGGGCTACCGTGTAGGCAAAGTAGGCGTTAAGACCCATTCCCGGCGCGAGGGCGAATGGCTTCTTGGCGTAGATGCCCATGAGAATCGTTGTGAAACCCGCTGAAAGGGCAGTAACGGCAACGAGCGAGTCAAATGCCTCCTTTCCCATCGCCGCGCTGAGTATCTGCGGGTTGACAAAGAGAATGTACGCCATCGTGAGGAACGTCGTTATTCCAGCGAGGACTTCGGTCTTCATATTGGTTCCATACTTGTCAAACTCAAAGTACCGCTCAAACCACTCCATAAGCGTCCCTCCATTGGTTGACATAGAAACGGCGATAAAACGGATTTATAAAACTTTTTTTGACATAAACCTGTTATAAACTGAGGAGGGAGAAAGACCTTACTAATATGCCCACTCGTGGAGGAACGCGGTTTGGCTCAAAGGGCAAATCCGGCAGTGGGCGCTCCGCTATGATGGTATGGCCCTCAACGTCAAGGTAAAGCCTCATCCTCCCCGGAAGAAGCTCGTAACCTGTAACAGTGGCATCTTCACCCTCCGTTATCAACACACTTTCAGGCCTGAAGAACACCTTAACTTTCCCATCAACACCAACCGAGAACTCAAGGTTTCCAAGCCTCGCCACGCCGTTCTCAGCTTCGAGCTCAAGGATGTTGCTCGTTCCGAGGAAGCGCGCCACGAACTCCGTCCTGGGTTTGTAGTAGAGCTCAAGTGGCTCCCCAATCTGTTCGATTCTTCCGACGTTCATAACCGCTATCCTATCGCTAACCGCCATCGCTTCCTCCTGGTCGTGGGTGACGTAGACCGTCGTTATCCCGAGCTCGCGCTGAATCCGCCTTATCTCGGAGCGGAGGCGCTCCCTTATCTTCGCGTCGAGGTTGCTGAGGGGCTCGTCCAGGAGCAGAACTTCCGGCTCAATAACAAGAGCTCTCGCGAGGGCAACGCGCTGTTGCTGTCCTCCACTCAACTGCTCAGGATAGCGGTTTTCGAGGCCGGAGAGGCCAACGAGCTCGAGTGCCCACTTAACTCTTCTCTCTATCTCTCCCCTCGGGAGCTTCCTCATCTCCAGTCCAAAGGCGATGTTCTTGAAGACCGTCATGTGGGGAAAGAGTGCGTAGTCCTGAAAGACTATGCCGATGTTCCTCTCGTTGGGCTCAAGGTCTGTAACGTCGGTACCGTCAAAGAGAACCCTCCCCGAGTCTGGCTTTTCAAGGCCCGCTATAATCCTCAGCGTCGTCGTTTTCCCACAGCCACTCGGGCCGAGCAACGTCAGGAACTCGCCATCCTTCACCGAGAGGTCAACGCGAAGCTCAAAGCCGTCCCAGCGCTTGCTTACGTTCCTGAGCTCAACGCTCACCATACCTCCTCACCGACCTTTTCTATTATTAGGAATCCTATTGCCGACACCACCATCAGGATGACCGAGAGTGCGGAAGCGCTCCCGAAGTGCCTCGCGCCAAGGAACTTGTAAACGGCGAGGCTCATCGTGGTGTACTCCGGCGGGGCGAGCATGTAGGTCGCTCCCAGCTCGGCTATGCTCATCGCGAAGGCGAAGATTGCCCCGACGATGAGGCTTCCAAGGGCCAGTGGCAGTTCCACCCTCAGGAAGGCCTTCCACTCGTTGGCCCCAAGCGTCAAGGCGGCCTCGCGCAGGTTCCGCTTTATCTTGGCAAGTCCTGTTGATAGGGAGCGGAAGACGAAGGGGTAGGCTATGATGGAGTGGGCTATAGCCACAATCCAGAAGGTGTAGTAGAGGGGTGTTGACTGGAAGACCATTATGTAGCCGAGCGCGACCGTTACTGGGGAACTCGCAAGGGGTAGCATGACGAGAACGTCGAGAACGCGCTTTCCCCGGAAGTCCCAGCGGTTCAGGAGATAAGCGAGCGGGAGCGCGACGAGAATCGAGATTACAACGGTCGTGAAGCCGAAGAGGAGGGAGTTCTTTATCGCACCGAGGGTCGAGACGCCGAACATCGGGTTGTACTCCGGCGAGAAGACCCTGCGGTAGTTCTCAAGGCTTAGGTGACCGTTGAAGAGAAGGGAGTCGTAAACTATTGCCAGCAGGGGGGCGACGATGAATACGAACACGAGAACCGAATACAGGACCACGCCCAGCCCCTTGATGCTGAGGAAATCCCTCGGACCAAGCTTCTGAGGTCTTTGAAGAACCCTCTGCTCCTCCCTTTTCGAGTAGGCATCGAGGGAACGGAGGTAGAGGTACATGAAGAGGGCGCTCAGCGTTATCTGAATCACCGCCAGAGCGGAGCCGGTCCGGAAGTCAAGGAGGGTCATGACGGTCGAGAAGATGTCCACCTCCATGGTCACGTAGCGGTAGCCACCGAGGATTAGAGGGATTGAGAAGCTCAGAAAGCAGAAGACGAAGGTGAGCATTGCGGAGGCAAAGATTGCGGGCGAAATTAGGGGCAGTGTCACCTTCCAGAAAAGCCTGAAGCCCCGCGCACCGAGCGTTTTGGCCATCTCCTCGTAGTGGGGATTAACGCGTTGCCAGAGCGACGAGACCATCCTAACCACTATCGGGAAGTTGTAAAAGGCGTGGGCGAGGAGTATGGCCTTCCATGTATAGATTATCCCCGGGTCGCGTCCGATTAGGTGGGCTATGAAACCGTCCTTTCCGAAGAGCAGGATGAAGCCGAGGGCAACCATTATACCGGGCATTACGAAGGGAACCGTCAGGATGGCCCGGATTACCCTCTTGCCCGGAAAGTCGTACTTGGCGAATATGTACGCCCCGGGGAGGCCAATGAGGAGCGTAAGAGCAGTCGAGGCGAGCGCCTGGCCGATTGTAAAGCGTATAACCCACCGGTGGTAGGAGTTGCCAAGGACTGCCGAGAGGAACTTCAGCGTCGGGCCGTTATCCCAGAGGCCCAGCCTTAGAATATCCACCATAGGCAGGTAGAAGAAGACCAGCAGGAACGCCAGCGGGATGACAAGGACAACGTAGCCGGCCTTGAACCTCATGGCCAAAACTCGGTTTTGCCTGTTTATAAGTCTTGATTGGGCAAGTTTGTTAAATCCAGCGTGATATCTATCACCGGTGATACCATGAAGGCCCCAGAGCTGGGAATCAAAATCGGCGTTTACGAGCACGGGAAGAGAAACTCGATAGCGGATTTGGGCGTTAAAGTCGGCCACGCGACGCTCATTGAGGGAGAAGACGTGAGAACTGGCGTGACGGTTCTTCTGCCACCGGTCAAGAACCCCTACAAAGAGAGGCTCTTCGCCTCGACCTTCGTCATGAACGGCTTCTCCAAGCCGATAGGCTTCGTTCAGGTTGACGAGCTCGGCTACATCGAGACGCCGATAGCTCTAACGAACACGCTGAGCGTCTACACGGTTGCGAGCGCGATGGTGAAGCACATGATTAAGCTGAACCCCGATTTGAAGAGCGTTTCTCCCCTCGTCATGGAGTGCAACGATGCTTACCTCAACAACGTCAGGAAGATGGCGGTTAGGGAGGAGCACTACTTCGAGGCCCTCAAAAACGCCTCGCTGGACTTCGAGGAAGGTGCCGTTGGAGCGGGAACCGGAATGAGCGCCTTTGAGTTCAAGGGCGGAATAGGCTCGTCTTCACGGGTCGTCGAGATAGGTGGCGAGAGTTATACGGTCGCCTCGCTCGTCCTTGCGAACTTCGGAAAACGGGAGGACCTGACCATAGCTGGAGTTCCGGTCGGCCTCGAGCTGAAGGACTACCCTGGAAGGGGAACCTCTGGTAAGGGTAGCATCTCGATGGTCGTTGCAACGGACGCTCCGCTAACGGCGAGGCAACTGAAGAGGCTCGCGAAGAGGGCAGTTGTTGGCCTCGCGAGAACCGGTGGCTACGCCTACCACGGCAGTGGCGACGTCGTCTTAGCTTTCTCGACCGCTCAAACCGTTCCCTTCGACAAAGAACCACACCCGATAAGCTTCCTGCCCGACAATGCCCTCAGCAGACTCTTCAAGGCAACGGCTGAGGCGACGGAAGAAGCCATAATCAACGCCCTCCTCCAAGCGAAAACCGTCGAGGGCAACGGCCACGTGAGGTACGCTCTGCCCGTCGAGAAACTGCTCGAGATAATGGAAAGGTACGGGAGACTCGAGAGACGCACCCGGTGAGTTTGTGGTTTTTCTTACACTTTTTAGTAGTTACTTATTGGAATATTTTAAGTTGGCACTATAAAAACAACGGAAGATAGAAATTCTTAAATATGCAATTTTTTCTTCATAATCGGGGGTGATGAACTTGACGCGGATAGTGTTAACGGCCGACGAGACTCTGACGAGCACATACCACGACGTCCCACTGCTCGACTTTCTGGGCTGTGCTCCCTACGACAAACTCCCCAAATGGGTCTTCAGGGTGATGGACTCCCAGCTCCCTGACAGGGACGGCGTTCTAACGCAGGCCCCCTACGGCCTCAGGAAGGTTGAGGCAGCGCTCCTTCGGGACGGGTTTAAGCGGAGTGAGGTCGTAGTTGCCCACCCGCGGAAGGTCGAGAAGTTTATAGGAGAGGATACCACCGTAGTGGCTCTCTACGAGATGGACCCCCTGGGTCTCGGTCCAGTGAGCATGATGTTCACAAACGGGGGACAGTGGAAGAACTACACCAGCGTCAAGTTCAGGGAGCTCGTGGAGAGGATAAACGGGATTAGGGAACGGAGGAAACTCGATTTCAAGCTCGTCGTTGGTGGCCCGGGGGCGTGGCAGCTGGAGTTCAGGAGGGAAGAGCGCGAGAGGCTCGGAATAGACCACGTTGTCATCGGAGAGGTTGACCACATCGCCGGAGAGCTCTTTCGGGAGATAGAATCTGGAACGGCTGACGAGACCGTGATGGTTAAGGGATGGCCGAGGGTTGAGCAGATTCCAACGATAGTCGCCCCCTCCTATAAGGGGCTCGTTGAGGTCATGCGGGGCTGTGGAAGGGGCTGCCGCTTTTGCGAGCCAAACCTGAGGGTCGCCCGCTTTATGCCGCTTGAGAGAATCGAGGAGGAAATAAAGCTCAACGTCAGGGCAGGGATAGACCACGCATGGCTCCACAGTGAGGATATTTTCCTCTACAGGGTCGAGGACAGGAAAACCTTCTACCCCAACGTCGATGCGGTCGTTGAGCTCTTTGAGACCGCCAGGAAGTACACGGGGAACGTGAACCCCACCCACGGAACCGTTGCGGCGGCGCTGGCCGCACCCGGTATGATAGAGGTTATCTCGGGCATCGTTGACGCCGGTCCAAACCACTGGATTGGAATACAGGTAGGTTTCGAGACCGCGGCGCCGGAGCTCATTGGAAAGTACATGAACAACAAGATGAAGCCGTTCTCGCCGGAGGAGTGGCCGTGGGTTCTGCTCAACGGAACTTACGTATTCAACAAGAACTACTGGTTCCCGGCGTACACCACGATACTCGGTCTGCCCGGTGACACCGACGAGTATGAAATAGAAACCGCCAGGCTAATAATCACGATGGAGAGGGAGCTCGAGACCAAACTCGGCAACAGGGCCCACTTTACCGTCACGCCCCTCGCCTTCGTGCCAATGGGACTCCTAAAGGACCAAGAGTTCTACCGCATCGAGGACATGATAACCTACGGCCAGTTCCTGCACCTCTACTACGCATGGAAGCACCTCGGAAAGGAAGTCGTTAGGGGACTGCCGGAGTTGCTCCGCGGAAATCCTTTCCTGATTCCCTTCTACCCCCTTGCACGCCTTGGCGTGAGAGCCGTCCTCAGGCAGATAGAGAAATGGGGTAAGAAGAGGGGCTACGAAGTTAAACCCCTAGAGCCACTCGATTTGCACGTGGATGTGGATGAACACAGATGGTACGACCAGCCAAGCTTCGCCGAGGCTTACTAAACCTTTATCTCCTCGTATTTCTTCTTCATCAGAAGCGCGTCCTCCTCGATGTTGGGGCTCTCGCTTATGACGACGCCCTTAACGCGGAACTCCTTCAGAACCCTGAGCAGGTCCTCCCACTTCATGTCGCTCTCCTGGAGCGGGAGGTGCCTCTTCTCCCCCTTCTCAGTGTACTCGATACCGCTCATGTGAATGTGCATGTTGTCTAAGGCCTCTCTGCCAAGCCTGTCCTCGATAAAGGCCAGCATCTCACGCCATTCCTCAACGGAGTTGCATTTGCCCCGGTTCCTCGCGTGGGCGTGCGCGAAGTCTATCGTCGGAAGAACCGTCTCAAGCTCCTCGCTGAGCTTCACTATCTCCTTAAGGTCGCCGAACTGGGTCGGCTTTCCGGTCAGCTCGGGCCTGAGCCAGACCTTGACGCCCCTGTCCAGGAGTTCCCTCTCAATCTCCTTCAGCGCGTCCCTGATTCTGTTGTAGACCTTCGCAGGGTCCTGCTTGAGGTAGTAACCGGCGTGAAAGACGACGCTCCATCCACCGGCGTCGTAAAGCCTCTCGGCGCTCTGGATTATCCTCCTCTTGCTTGCCTCGACCTTTGCCTTCTCGCTCGCGTTGAGGTTGATGTAGTAAGGGGCGTGCGCCGTGAGCAGGACGTCGTGCTTTTTGGCGACGTACTTGATTTTCTTCGCGAGTTCGGGCTTGAGGTTGACGCCCCTGACGAACTCCAGCTCCATCGCATCCAACCCGAGGTTCCTCACGTGGATTATGCCGTCTATCGTTGAGCGCTTAGGCGTTGAGAGCGGTATTCCAGCGGTTCCGAAACGCAACCTGTCTACTTTGAACATCTCTCCCACCGGTTTGATTAGGGAAGCCTAACTTAAAAACTTACCTCCACCTTCTCCCCAAGGTAGTCCTCAAGTTTTCTCAGCTCCTCCCTGAGCTCGGCCTCGATTCTCAGAAGCTTTCTCTCAAGTTTCTTAACGTCATCCGCCAGCAGGGACAGCTCCCGTTCTATGGCAAGGAGTTCATCCTGAACGGGCTTAACGCTTCCCAGGAGCTCTTCCCGCTGTGCCTCAAGACCTTCCAGCTCCCTACGAAGTTCACTCAGCTCGGACAGCTTGCCCTCAAGGTTTTCGAGTAGCCACTCCGCCGATTTCCTGGCCTTTCCCTCAAGTCTCGGGTAGACGTTGACGAGGAGGGACAGGAACTCTTTGGGCCTCTCAAGGGCAACTCCGCTGTCCCGGGCAACCTCATCGGCTATTCCGCCGAGGCGCATCCTCTTAAGCGGTTTCTGGAGCTTTGAGACCTTTGAACGGAGCTCAAGCTCGATTGAACGAATCTTAGAAGAAACTTCACGAGCCTCTTTCTCAACTCTCGTGAACTCCTCCGATGAGAGAAGGGACTCGAGTTTTTTCCTCTCCTCTTCGAGTTCGTGGGCGAGTCTTGAAAGCGCATCCCTCTTGGCCTGGAATTCACGCTGAGCCTTTCTGAGCTCCTCAAGCTTCTCCACGACGTCAATCTCGGGCGGAATAGTTCCCTCAAGTTCTGCTCTGAACTCAGTATAACCTTCACTGAGCTCTTTGAGAAGGGAATTGACTGCGTAGACCTCTTTCTCGAAGAGAATCATAACGTGCTTCCCGTAGTCGACGTGGACTTTCGCAAGGTCTGGAAGACGCTTTCCGAGGTCATCGATGGTCTGAATTCCCTCAACGGCGTGTCTCATCGCACTTACGTAGTTCCTCCGGTCGGCTTCAACTATCTGGAGGAGCCTCTCATCCACGTTCTTTGGGGGTTTGGCCTTTTCCAGCTTCCCAACGGCCTTGAGAAGTTCCTTTTTCTTCTTGCCAAGCCACTTATTGTACTTCTTCCTGAGTTTTTCGGCCTTTTTCAGGCCTTCTTCACGCCTTAGCTCGTACTCCCGTATCGCTTCCTCCAGTCTCAACCTTCATCCATCCTTTAACTTTTCCACGGAGGTAAACACCAACCACGACGGCGAGCGCAACGTCGGCAATCGCGAAGAGCAGTTTCTGGAAGACATCTATGTCCGAAATCGTCAGTATCGCGAGGGCGTAGCGGGTGGTGAGGTCAATAGTCACCCAGAGGGCCGGCGTCATGAGAAGGGCAGACGCGTAGTACCAGATGTGGTGGTCCCTCTTGAGGTAGGCCTGGATTACCCTTCCGGCCATCATAACCGCGATTCCCAGGGCAATCGAGCCCGCAAGGGCGTTGAGGTAAATCAGAGTCGCCAGGAGCGACGTTCCCGGATAACTGCCGATTAGTTTGAGCGAATAGCTCTCAAGGTTCAGGTAGGCGTTGATTGCACCGCTCGCTATGACGAGTATTCCCGCAACGAAGGAGAGGACAACGACGAACTGCTCAACGACTGCCTTCCTGAGGGACGCCAAAAGGTGACCTATGCTGAAGTTGAAGCCCTTGGTGAAGAATATCCCGCCGATTATGAGAAGGACAGTCCCCCAAATCACCGTTGAAACTATCTTCTCACTCTCGGGATACCACACACCGACGAGCTTGGCTATTCCGTAGAGTAAGGCCATCAGACCCGGAATGCCAAAGACGACGCGCGCGACCTCGGGGTCGCTCAGGATTTCCTTCATGTACTTGACGATGATATACCAGGTCGTCTCGATGCTCGGGCTCTGCTTGACGACGACGCGGTGGGAGGTTATGATTGGAACCTTCGAGGTGATAATCGGGAAAATCTGCTCGTCCTCGGCCCCGTCGGTAACGGGGATAACTCCATCGGCCGGAAAGACCTTGAGAACCTCCTCAAGCTGTCTCGCGAGTTCCATATCGCTCTTTAGCCCAACTTTCGGGTGGCCGGTTATTATCGCGACCTCAACCTCGTCGAATTCACCCTTCTCCTCAAGTTCGTCCCTCAGCTTAACGGCCGCGTAAACGACGTTCGCGTCACTGTCCTCCGGGTCGGCGAGGCTGAGCTTCAGGGCGGCATCGATACAGGCATCTCGCCCTATGATAGGACCCTTAACGCCCGCCTTCTTGCCAAAGTCATCATCACGGTCAATTGCCAGAACGAGAACCCTCATCACCGCACCTCTCCAACCTTTTCGAGGACGGATTTGACCTTGTCCTCCATGTGCCTATCCTTGTCGCGCCTGTCGTCAATCCTTATCGTTGTGGAAACCCTCTCGGCGCCAAGCTTGAACATCAGCTCGTGAGCCTCCTCGATTATATCAAAGGCCTCCCTAACGGTCTTTGTCTCGATGATGGTGGCCATCGGCGTCAACTGATATTTAACGCCCTTCCTCTCTAAAAGCTTTATCACCTCGGCGACATACCTGCTCAGGCTCTTCTCCCCGAGGGGAACGATTACGAACTCGACGATGACCACCTTCGACACCCGCTTTAATCTTTCTCGGCAGTAATTTAAGGGTTGCGATAGGTTAATAAACTAACGAGAGGTAATTTTAAGGGGGTGAGAGAGTGTACAGGATTAAGGATGAGTGGGGCGAATTCCTCGTCAGGCTCGCAAGGAAAGCCATCGAGGAGTACGTGAGGAATGGGAGGGTCATCGAGCCTCCAGAGGACACACCGCCGGAGCTCTGGGAGAAGATGGGTGTCTTCGTGACCCTCAACCGCCACAACGTCCCGCCACAGATGGCGCTTCGCGGGTGCATAGGCTTCCCCCTGCCGATTTACCCGCTGGTCGAGGCGACGATAAAGGCGGCAATCCACGCGGCAGTGGAAGACCCGCGCTTCCCGCCCGTTAGACCAGAGGAGCTCGACGAGCTAACGGTGGAGGTCAGCGTCCTAACTCCGCCGGAGCCGGTGGAGGGCCCGCCTGAGGAGAGACCGAGGAAGATAAAGGTCGGCAGAGACGGTCTGATAATCGAGAAGGGCATCTACTCGGGCTTACTGCTCCCGCAGGTGCCAATAGAGTGGGGCTGGGACGAGGAGGAGTTCTTAGCTCAAACCTGCTGGAAGGCCGGTCTTCCACCGGACTGCTGGCTCGACCCGGATACAAAGGTCTACCGCTTCACCGCTGAGATTTTCGAGGAGGAGTGGCCGAGGGGACCGGTGAGGAGGAAGCCGTTGGTTTAACCCTTCCCCATCTTCGCTATGAAGAAGCTGTTGCAGTCGTGTTTGTGCGTCCACGCGCGGAACACCTTGTCGCCGATTTCGAGGAAGCCCCTATCGCCCCAGCTGAAATCGTAGGGGAGAAGCTCCAGTCCAACCCTCTCGACGGCGAAGAGGACGTTCTCCTCGTCCTCATCAATCCTGATTGAGCACGTCGAGTAGGTCATCGCCCCGCCTACACGAAGGTTCTCGTAGGCGTTGCGGAGCATGTTCCTCTGAACGCTTATTATGCGCTTAATCTTGTTCTCGTCAAAGCGCCACTTAACTTCGGGGAACTGCCGGTAGGTTCCGGAGCTCGAGCACGGCGCGTCGAGGATTATCTTATCGAACTTGGCCTTATCCCTAAAGCTCTGCCCGTCCGCGTGAACCAGCTTGACGTTTTTGATTCCGAGGAGCTTCATCTTCTCCTTCATGCGCATCAGCCTGTCGTAGGAGTAGTCCACCGCGACTATCTCGCCTTTGTTCTCCATTAACGCGGCGGCGTGGAAGGTTTTTGAACCGGGGGCGGCGGCCAAATCTAGAACCCTCTCGCCCGGCTCTGGGTTGAGAACGTGGGCGACGTAAGCGCTCGCTAAATCCTGAATGACGAACTTCCCCTCTTTATACCAGTCGAGCCTCGTCACCGGCGTCTTGTAGTCGAGAACCTTTAGAACGTCCGGAACTGGCGTTAGGGCAGTCCTCACGCCGTTTTCCTCAAGGTAATCGCGGAGGGAGTCCACGTCCGTCTTAAGGGTGTTGGCCCGGACGTAGTACCTCTGAGGCCTGTTGTTGCTGAGGAGAAGCCTTACAGCTTCGTCGTAGCCCAGAAGCTCTATCACGTACTCAACGTACCAGCGCGGGTGGGAGAAGCGAACAGAAAGCCACTCAATTCTATCCCTCTCCTTGAGCCGTTTCAAGGCCCTCTCCACGTCGAACTTCTCTATCGAGTGCATCAGCGCGTTGACGAACTTCGCCCGGCTGAAATCAAAGCGCTCCTTGACGACCCTCACGACGGAGTCGGTAGCTATGGCGGGCGGAACCTTCCGGAAGTGGATTTCAAACGTCCCGATGCGGAGGAGATTGGCGAGATAGGGGTCGAGGTCTTCAACCTTCGAGCCCTTCAGCACGGAGTTTATGATGAAATCTATCTTGGCCCTCCACTTCTCAATCTCAAAGACGTAGGCATGAGCCAATCCGCGAGCCTTCTCCCTGTCCCTTCCGGCAACCTTCCGGAAGACCCGCTCAAGGGCGTGCTTGGAGGAGAGCTCGCGCTCCTCAACTAAGCTCAAAGCGTCCACAACGACCTCCTGAAAGCTCACCCTGTAAAACAGCTCCATGCTCGGGGCTTTACGGGACGCTTTAAAAAGGTGGCGGTGAGGTTTATTAGGATTGAATGCAATCTCCCACCGGTGGGAGCATGGAAGAGGTTGACAGGCTCGTCTTCAACTTTCCCCTGTTCAAAGATTACCGTGAGAAAGAGCGCTTCCTAAAGGTGGTTGGACTTCTCGTAAGCCACCAGATAACGTTTGAGAAAGCCGCAGAGTTGCTCGATATGAGGTTAGATGAACTTGCGTTTCTCCTCGACAAGTTAGGTGTTGAGTACTCCCTTCTCGATGAGGAGGAGGCGAGGTTAGAAAAGGAAGAAGCAAAAAGAATTTTGGAGGAGCTGAAACGTGAGGGCCGTCTTTAACTCTTCGCCTCTAATAACCCTAGCCAAGTTGGGATACCTAGACGTTGCGGTTAGTCTTTTTGAAAAAGCAATAATTCCTAGAGGAGTTTTGGAGGAGATTACGACGAAAGAAGATGATGCCAGTTCGTCAGTACTTAGGCTCATTGAAGAAAAACGCATAGAACTCCACGAGGTCAGTTCAACTCCGGTGTATCCCGGCCTACACAGGGGAGAGCTCGAGGCAATAGCGCTCGCAAAGGAAACTGACTCAATCGTCGTTCTTGATGATTTAAAGGCCAGAAAAGCCGCAAGGCTTGAAGGAATACGTGTCATTGGAACGTTGGGCATATTGAAAATTTTACTTGACGGTGGGCTTATTGAAGAGAAACCCGATGAGCTTCTGAGTAAACTGAACCGTATCGGTTTTAGGATTCGTCCAGAGTTGTTTTACGAGGTTATGGGTGGTGAGTTCTCATGATTCTCGATACCGACTACATCACCGAGAACGGGAAGCCCGTGATAAGGGTCTTCAAGAAGGAGAACGGCGAGTTTAAAATCGAGTACGACAGAACCTTCGAGCCCTACTTCTACGCCCTTCTGAAGGACGATTCTGCGATAGAGGACGTCAAGAAGGTAACGGCAAAGAGGCACGGAACGGTTGTCAAGGTGAAGCGCGCCGAGAAGGTGCAGAAGAAGTTCCTCGGCAGGCCGATAGAGGTCTGGAAGCTCTACTTCAACCATCCTCAGGACGTCCCGGCGATTCGAGACAGGATACGCGCCCACCCCGCTGTCGTTGACATCTACGAGTACGACATACCCTTCGCCAAGCGCTACCTCATCGACAAGGGCCTGATTCCGATGGAGGGCGACGAGGAGCTTACGATGCTCGCCTTCGACATCGAAACGCTCTATCACGAGGGCGAGGAGTTCGGAACCGGGCCGATTCTCATGATAAGCTACGCCGACGGGAGCGAGGCGAGGGTGATAACCTGGAAGAAAATTGACCTGCCTTATGTGGACGTCGTCTCGACCGAGAAGGAGATGATTAAGCGCTTCCTCCGCGTCGTCAGGGAGAAGGACCCCGACGTGCTCATCACCTACAACGGCGACAACTTCGACTTCGCCTACCTGAAGAAGCGCTGTGAGGAACTCGGAATAAAGTTCACACTCGGCAGGGACGGGAGCGAGCCGAAGATACAGCGAATGGGCGACCGCTTTGCCGTTGAGGTGAAGGGCAGGATTCACTTCGACCTCTACCCCGTCATAAGGCGCACGATAAACCTCCCGACCTACACCCTTGAGGCCGTTTACGAGGCCGTCTTTGGAAAGCCCAAGGAGAAGGTTTACGCAGAGGAGATAGCGCAGGCCTGGGAGAGCGGGGAGGGCCTTGAAAGGGTTGCAAGATACTCGATGGAGGACGCTAAGGTGACCTACGAGCTGGGAAGGGAGTTCTTCCCGATGGAGGCCCAGCTCTCCCGTTTAATCGGCCAGAGCCTCTGGGACGTCTCGCGCTCGAGCACCGGAAATTTGGTGGAGTGGTTCCTCCTGCGGAAGGCCTACAAGAGGAACGAGCTCGCCCCAAACAAGCCCGACGAGAGGGAGCTCGCGAGACGGCGCGGGGGCTACGCAGGTGGATACGTTAAAGAACCAGAGCGGGGATTGTGGGACAATATTGTGTATTTAGACTTTAGGTGCCACCCAGCCGACACAAAGGTTGTAGTCAAGGGGAAGGGCATAATCAACATAAGCGAAGTACGAGAGGGAGACTATGTCCTTGGAATAGATGGCTGGCAGAAGGTCAAGAAGGTCTGGGAGTATGACTACGAGGGAGAACTCATCAATATAAACGGCCTAAAGTGCACTCCCAACCATAAGCTACCAGTAGTGGGGAAGAACGAGAGACAGACCAGGATAAGGGACAGCCTTGCCAAGTCGTTCCTCACAAAGAAAGTTAGAGGCAGGTTAATAACCACACCGCTCTTTGAGAAAATTGGGAAGATTACTAAGCAGAACGTGCCCGAAGAGGAAGTGCTTAAGGGAGAACTTGCGGGAATAATCCTCGCAGAAGGCACGCTCATAAGGAAAGACGTGGAGTATTTTGACTCATCAAGGGGCAAGAAGAGAATATCGCATCAGTACAGGGTCGAGATAACCGTTGGAGAACATGAGGAGGAGTTCATAGGGAGAATAGTCTACATTTTCGAAAAACTCTTTGGTATAACCCCCAGAATCACCAGGAAAGAAGGCACCAAGGCTGTAACTCTCAAAATCGCCAAGAAAGAGGTCTACCTCAAGGCCAAGGAACTCATGGACAACGTTGAGAACCTTCACGCTCCTTCCGTTCTGAGAGGCTTCTTTGAAGGCGACGGAACGGTCAACAGGGTTCGCAGGACGATAGTCGCAAACCAGGGCACCAACAACAAGTGGAAAATCGAAATCGTATCAAAGCTCTTAGAAAAACTCGAAATCCCCCACAGCAAGTACACTTACGAGTACACCGAAAGGGGGAAGAATCTGACAAGATACATAATCGAAATCACTGGTAGGGATGGTCTTATACTCTTCCAAACGCTAGTGGGGTTCATAAGCACAGAAAAGAACCAGGCTCTTAGCGAGGCAATCAGGGGCAGAGAGATGAACCGCCTCGAAGACAACGCATTTTACAGCCTCTCTGAGTTCAAAGCAACTAAAGAGTATTACAAGGGCAAAGTCTACGACCTAACCCTGGAGGGAACACCTTACTACTTCGCCAATGGCATACTGACACACAACTCGCTGTACCCCTCAATCATCATAACCCACAACGTCTCACCGGATACTCTCAACCGCGAGGGCTGTAAGGAGTACGACGTCGCCCCCGAGGTTGGGCACAAGTTCTGCAAGGACTTCCCCGGCTTCATACCGAGCCTCCTGGGAGATTTGCTCGAGGAGAGGCAGAAGATAAAGCGGAAGATGAAGGCAACGGTTGACCCGCTGGAGAAGAAACTCCTCGACTACAGGCAACGCGCTATCAAAATCCTCGCCAACAGCTTCTACGGCTACTACGGCTACGCAAAAGCGAGATGGTACTGCAAGGAGTGCGCCGAGAGCGTTACGGCATGGGGAAGGGAGTACATAGAAACCACCATTCGCGAAATAGAGGAAAAGTTCGGCTTTAAAGTTCTCTACGCGGACAGCGTTACGGGCGAAACCGAAATCGTAATCAGAAGGAACGGGAAGGTTGAATTCGTGCCGATTGAAGAACTCTTCCAGCGCGTTGATTACAGGATTGGGGAGAAAGAATACTGCGTTCTTGAAGGCGTTGAGGCACTGACGCTGGACAATAGGGGCCGGCTTGTTTGGAGAAAAGTTCCCTATGTAATGAGACACAGGACGGACAAGAGAATCTATCGCATCTGGTTCACGAACTCGTGGTATCTCGACGTTACAGAGGACCACTCGTTAATAGGCTACCTGAACACCAGCAGGGTGAAGCCCGGAAAGCCGCTGAAAGAGCGCCTCGTCGAGGTAAAGCCCAAGGAAATCGGCAAAGAAGTTAAATCACTCATCACACCAAACCAGCCGATTGCCAGGAGCATTAAGCCGACTCAAACCGCCGTTAGGCTGTGGGAACTTATAGGGCTGTTGGTTGGCGATGGCAACTGGGGAGGGCATTCAAACTGGGCTAAATATTACGTTGGCCTTTCCCTAGGAATGGACAAGGAAGAAATAGAAGAGAAAATCCTGAAGCCTCTTAAAGAGGCTGGCATAATCTCCAACTACTATAACAAAGGCAAACCTGGCGACGTTTCGATACTCTCAAAGTGGCTGGCGGGCTTTATGGTCAGGTACTTCAAAGACGAGAACGGAAACAAGAGAATCCCCAAATTCATGTTCAGCCTTTCCAGGGAGTACATAGAAGCGTTTCTGCGGGGGCTGTTTTCAGCCGATGGAACGGTAAGCCTTCGCAGAGGAATCCCTGAGGTGAGACTGACGAGCGTTAATCCAGAACTCAGCGAGTCTGTAAGAAAGTTGCTGTGGCTCGTTGGTGTCTCCAATTCGATGTTCACAGAGACCACGCCAAACCGCTACCTTGGAAAAGAAAGCAGAACTCACTCAATCCATGTCAGGATAAAGAACAAACACCGCTTTGCTAAGGGAATAGGGTTTGTTTTGGACAGAAAAACATCAAAACTCTCCGAAAACTTGGGCGGTTATACAAACAAGAAACGGGCCTATAGTTACGGATTTGACTTGGTGTATCCGCGGAGGATAGAAGAAATCTCCTACGAAGGCTACGTCTACGACATCGAGGTCGATGGGACGCACCGATTCTTCGCAAACGGAATCCTTGTCCACAATACGGACGGTTTCTTTGCGACAATCCCCGGAGCCGACGCCGAGACCGTGAAGAAGAAGGCCAAAGAGTTCCTCAAGTACATCAACGCGAAACTGCCCGGCCTGCTCGAACTCGAGTACGAGGGCTTCTACGTGAGAGGGTTCTTCGTGACCAAGAAGAAGTACGCGGTGATAGACGAGGAGGGCAAGATAACCACGAGGGGTCTTGAGATTGTGAGGCGCGACTGGAGCGAGATAGCGAAAGAGACCCAGGCCAGGGTTCTCGAGGCGATACTCAAGCACGGTGACGTCGAAGAGGCCGTCAGGATAGTCAAGGAAGTGACGGAAAAGCTGAGCAAGTATGAAGTCCCGCCCGAGAAGCTGGTAATCCACGAGCAGATAACGCGCGATTTGAGGGATTATAAGGCAACGGGCCCGCACGTTGCCGTTGCAAAGAGGCTCGCGGCGCGGGGAGTGAAAATCCGGCCGGGCACGGTGATAAGCTACATCGTCCTAAAGGGTTCGGGAAGGATAGGCGACAGGGCGATTCCCTTCGACGAGTTCGACCCGACGAAGCACCGCTACGATGCGGAATACTACATCGAGAACCAGGTTCTCCCGGCGGTGGAGAGGATTCTAAAGGCCTTCGGCTACCGGAAGGAGGATTTACGCTACCAGAAGACGAAGCAGGTCGGTTTGGGCGCGTGGCTGAAGGTGAAGAAGTAATTAGACGGGTTATTCCCCGTTTTCTATTCTCTCCAAAACCTCTAAAATCCCCTCTACACTGGGCACCTCGAAGCCCCTCTCGTGGATTCTCCTCACGCCTTCGGCCTCTGGATTAATCCAGACCGCCCAGAGGCCGGCCCTTAATGCACCTTCAAAGTCCTCCGCCTTCGTGTCGCCGATGTGTATGGCCTCCTCAGGCTTCACGTTGAAGGTCTCCAGGGGTTTCCTGAACATCTCGGGGAGGGGTTTGAAGGCCCCGACTTCGTCGGCGAAGAAGGTTTTGTCGATGTAGTTCATGAGCCCGAAGCGCTCGAGCAGAAGCCTCGTGTATGAACCCGGCCAGAACATCACGTTGCCCGTGACGGTAACTTTCAGGCCCTTCCTCTTGACGCCCTCAAGAGCCTTTTTGGCTCCGGGGAGCACTATCTCCTCATCGACCTTGAGGACCGCCCTTGCCGCGGCCCGCTTCACCAGCTCGACGTCTATTCCGAGTAAATCTGCCAGCATCTCCTGGCTCTCCTCCAAGGCCCGCCTCGGGTCGCCTTCACCTCTGGCGCGCATGGCCTTTATCCTCTCGCGCGTCAGCATTATTCCCTCGGCCACGTCGAGTATGCATGCTCCCATAAGCTTCGTCAGCTCCACCGTGAGGGCATCGAGCATGACCTCTATGTCGAGGAGGGTGTTCCAGACGTCGAATGAGACGAGCTTCACCTTTATCACCGAAGGGGATTGGAGGGAGAACTTAAAAGCTCAGCGCTCTGAGAATGCGAGGTATCTGAGGCCCTCCATAAGCCCTGCTTCCCTCAGAACCGCCTTGAGGTTCCTGAACCTGGAGCGCATGACGAACAGCTCGTAGAAGCCCTCGAGGTTGCCCCAGTGGCCGTAGGCCGATAAGGCCAGATACATGACCTCCTTGGGCTTGAGCTTTCTCCCGAGGCTCTCGTTGAGGGCTTTAATGCCCGGCCTGACCTTGTCGAGCAGTCCCTCGCGCTCGATGAGGTGGAGCATCAGGTCCTCGACCGTCGGTTTCTTCCACTCTATCAGCCCGTCCTCGAAGGGCAGTCCAATGACGAGCGGAATCACCTCGATTTTTCCGACGAGGTAGCCCCTCGTGGTCGTTTCGTGCTCAAAGCCAGAGAGCTTCCCCGCTATCGAGGCGAGGGCGCTTTCCCTGCTCTCGTCTATGTCAACCGCAACGCCGAGCCTGTCAACGCTGAAATCAAAGGCCTCCATGGCTTTTAGGAAGTTTCCGAGGTTTCTAATTACCCCGGAGTTGCCCTCGCTCGGGATAACGGCGAGGTAAGCCCCGTCCGATTCCCGCCTGAGGAGGTCGAAGTTGTCGCGCTCAAAGACACGCTCTATAAACCTGAACTGGTACGGGGCATTTCGGCTCTCCCTGAACTCGAAGAGCTTCTTGAAGACGGCCTTGAAGAACTTGGCGTCGGTCTTCCCCTCGACGAAGAGGACGCTCGCCCTGGCATTTTCCCCCGAGAAGCCCCCGCGAACGTCGAACTCGATGTATTTCCTCAGCTCGTAGGTCTCCTTGAGCGTTATGCTCCTCCCTGTGTCCGAGTAGATTAGAACGTTCTCCTCGCCCTTCCTAAAGCGGTTCGCTATCAGGTCTACCAGCTCTAAACTGGCCGTGACGATGGTCTCGTCGCCCTTCAGCGAGTTCACGAAGTTAATCAGCTCGTCGCGGTTCTTCGAGTACTCTGGGAAGAGAACGGCACTATCGGCAAAGGCCTCCCAGCGCTTTCCAGTTACTACTTTCATTCACCTCACCATGTCAACCGCTATCGCGCCTATGACCGCGAAGGTGCTTATTATGACCGTCGCGTTGAAGTACTGAACCGCGTCAAAGTGAGCTATGTAGTCTATGCCGAAGAGGTAGATTAGAACCGCGGAAACGGCGTAGGAGATGAGGGCGACGGTTATAAGCCTCTTGGGAACGTGGAAGATTTCCTCGCGCTTCAGGTTCCCGAGCTGGGCCTTGGTGAGGAAGAGATAAGCGAGGCCAATCGTCATGAGGAAGATGGCGAGCGAGCGCTCGACCGAGATGTCCTTTGCCACGTCCCAGACCTCACCCGTGAAGATGAAGGGGAGCGCGAAGGTTATCGCCCCAACTATCTCCTGCGCTATATCGTCCCAGCCAAGGGAGTCGGGCTTTCTCCTCTCCTCCAGCCTGGCAACCTGTCTTGTCAGCTCTTCAACGCTCTTCCGGAGTTTCTCCAGTTCAACCACCTCGCGCTCAGGTTCGGGGTTCATCATCCCGTCAGCATTGGATTCACTCATCATCGCGGAAAACGCTTCACCGAGAAGGGTTATAAAGGTTAACATTCACTATGAAGAACGGTGATGCCCATGAGGCGACTTGAAACTGCGATGATGGTGTTTTTGGTCGGGATTCTTCTGGCCGTGCCTTTGGTAAGTGCCGGGTTCAACTCGGTTAACACAATAGTCGTTCTCCCGACCACCAAAGTTGTTAACAACATGCCCCTCCATATAAATGAAGACGCCATAGCAGGCGCAAAGCTCGGAGCATTTTTGGTGCTCAATGGAATTGAAACCAAGACGTACACAAAGACCGTTACTGTGCCTGTTGAGTACCACAGCATTCTCATACCCGATGAAAATCAGACTTACATACTGACCAGCAACGATATGCCCGACCTGGGACTGAACCTTGGCACTGAACCCGTTGGGAAGACCGTTGTGCTTAGAGTCAACTTTTCAAAAGTGTTCTACAATTCCACCAAACACGCAGCCGAGTTCCTTGATAGGAGCGTTGAAATACTTTTCAACGAGAACACTACTCCACTCGACATTGGGGGCAACTACAAAGTTGTCTATACAACCGTTGAGGGCAGAGATGTCATGTACTTCTATGACTACCGGTACTCAACCGGCAACACGAGCTCGCTTGGCGACTGGGTGAAAATGGGAAGCTGGAAGATTCACTTTATAGACATAGACACCAAGCAGTTAAAGACACTTGTTGAGCTCTACTATCCAGATGGAACCGTAAAACTTACGAGCCTCCTCAAGGACACATACTACCTAATGTACGTCCTCGCAAACGGAACCTTTGAGGTCAAAGAGTACTCCTCAAACCCAACTACTGTCATTGATGACCTTCTCAAAAGTGGTGCAAAAGAGGTCTTCCTCTTTACCCCGACAGACTTTTTCGTTGGAATAAACCAGGCCAAGATGGTGACCTACGACTACTGGTTCTACAAAAAAGCCAAACAGTACAGCGATGGCGACGTTTACAGCGGCCAGTGGGTCTGGGACATTCAGCCGGAGAACGACATATACGTGCTCTACCTCCACGTCAACGGAACGGAATACCCACCGGTGTTCATCGGTTCGGGCTCCTCCCTTAAGATTCCGGTCAAGGGATGGAACCTAAAGCTCGTCCCGGTCTTCAACAGAACCGCAGACGGCGGGGCAATAACCGGAATCCTCGGGTACAGATTCGTCAGGAGCACGTACGTCACCAAGAGCGTCTCGATTACCGCGCCTGCCGTAACGGCGACGAACGATGTAAACTCCCTCATAGTCAACGACACATACATCCTCGACAACGGCCTTCCGAAGGACAAAAACGTCGTGATAATCGGAGGGTGGGTGAGCAACAGGGCCTGGGAGGTCCTTGAGAAAGCCTACGGCGCAGACAAGGTCAACGAGCTCAAGAACGAGCTTATGAGCAAGGGCTACATTGTGGCCAAGCTCAAGAACCCGTACAATCCGAACTACTACGTGGTAATCCTTGCAGGAAAGACCTACCGTGAAACCGCGAAGGCCGTTGAGGAGTTCATGAAATCTTCGGGCTGATTTCCACATCCCCCTTCTTCCACTTTTTTCTCGGTTTCAAGCATCTCCTGCCAATCCCGCCCGCTTCTCACAAGTTTTATATACTCGACAGCCATCTAAACGTTCATGTCTCTGCAGAAGTACAGGGGATTTTCCAGGGACGCTTGGTTGCTGGTGGTTTACTCGTTCATATCCTGGCTAGGCGGGAACATAGCGTGGTTCATCCTGCCCTTCTACATGAAGTCCCTCGGCTACACCTACGGCGACGTCGGTGTGGTGTTCTCGGCATCAACACTCGCACAGGCACTGGCGCTCCTCTTCTCAGGCCCTTTGAGCGCTAAGCTCGGCTACAAGCGCTCCATCCTCCTCGGACTGGGGCTGATGTTCTCAGGGAGAGCCATCCAGGTGGCATTTCCTTCCCTCCTGCCCCTGGCTCTCGGCGGTGCCCTCGTTGGAATCGGTCTCGCCTTCGAGAGCCCGTCCTTCACTTCCCTCCTAAGCGGAGAGGTGAGCGACGAGAAGAGGCACTACCTGTTCAGCCTGTCCTCTGCACTTGGAACCATCGGCTCGGCGGTTGGACTAATCATCGCTGGAGTTCTCCCCCGGTGGCTGACGTACAGGGAAACGTTCGCCCTTGTCCTGCTTGTCATTCCCCTCCGCTTTCTGGTAATCCTTCCCACGAGACCAGTACTCAACGGCGGAAGGAGGATAAAGCTCCGGGGAGAAATCCTCCGGAGAATCGCGAAGTTCGCGGTTCCACAGGCGTTAATAGGCCTTGGAGCCGGAATAGCGATACCCTACGTTGGGCTGTGGTTCAATCAGCGCTTTGGGACGAGCCTTGAGAGCATCGGCTGGCTCTTCGCGGTTCAGCAGTTCATAATGGGTCTCGGCACGTTCCTCCTCCCAATCGTCGCGGACAGGATGGGCAGTGTGAAGACCATCGTGGCCTTCAACGGGAGCGCGAGCGCTTTGATAGCCCTCATGCCCCTCTCCCCAAGCTTTCCGGTCGCGGCGCTCCTGTACACCGTCAGGACAATCCTGATGAACATCGTCAACCCGATATGGAGCTCCTTCATGATGGGCTTCTTCAGCAAGGAAGAGCGCTCAACCGCGATGGCGCTCAACAACCTCTCCTGGACGGCCACCTTTGGAGTGGGCCAGTTCATCGGAGGTTTCATCTTCGACGTCTCACTAACATGGCCCTTCTTCATAACGGCTCTACTCTACTCGCTCTCGATGGCGGTCTTCTGGGAAACCTTCAAAAAAGAGGATTAGAGGCGGAACTGCTCCACGTTCTCGCGGAGCTCCCGCGCTATCTCTTTGAGCTTCCTGGCCTCTTCGCTTAGGGCCTCTATCTCAGCCCTCTGCTCCTGCATCGCCGAGCTGACTTCCTCGGCAGAGGCGGTTGTCTCTTCGGCGCTCGTGGCGAGGTTCTCAAGGGCTCTAAGGGCCTTCTCAACTTCTTCCTTCGTCCTCTCGGCCTGCTCCTTCACCTCGGATACCCTTTCGCCTATCGAGCCAATCATCTCAGCTATATATCCGAGGTAGCCAAGGCTCTCCTTGAGGGTCTCGGTCGAGTTTGAAACCGTGTCAACGCCCTTCTTCGTTTCCTCAACGGCCCTCCTGACCTTCTCGTCCATCTCGGCTATGATTTCGCGTATCTTTTCCGCGGCCTCCTTGCTCTCCTCGGCCAGACCGCGGATTTCCTGGGCAACCACCGCGAAGCCCTTTCCTGCGTCTCCGGCACGTGCCGCCTCTATCGCGGCGTTCAAAGCCAGGAGATTCGTCTGCTCGGCGATGTTCCCTATCGTTTGGGTTATCTCACCTATCCTCTTGCTCATCTCACTTACGGCCCTCACCGCCTCGTCAATGAAGTCCATCGAGCGCTTGATGCTCTCAACGTCCCGTATTGCCTCATCGCCCTTCCGTCCGCCCTCGGATGCCGTCCTCGTAACCTCCTCGACGGCCCTCTCAAACTCCTCCATTATGCTTGAGGTTTCTTCGGTGACCTGGGCAACGAGGCGCATTCCCTCGGTAATCTCGTTGATGCTCTCCTGCTGTCTCTGGGCTTCGACGCTGACCTGCTCTATGGCTTCACCGACCTGCTCCATCGAACCGCGAACGTTTTCAGCAATCTGCGCCAGTTCGCTTGCCTGCTGGTCGAGCAGTAGACCAATGTGGCGGATGTTGCCTATCAGCGTCCTCATCTTGGCCGACGTTTCGCGGAGGGCCTTTATTATGTTCTTCAGGTCTCCCCTTGCCTCGACGCTCAAACCGTTGCTCAGGTCGCCCTCGGCGAGGCGCTCGAGCTTCTGGATGACGCCGTTGAGGGTTCCAATAACGTCGCGCGAGATTGCCTCAAAGGCGGTAAGGAGCTTTCCAATCTCGTCGTCGCGGTAGGGGTAGTCTATTGAGCCAACGAGTTCCTTTGCCTCCTCAAGCCTGCCCTCGGCTATCAGCTCCGCCGCGTTCGTGAGTTCCTCTATCGGCTTCAACGCTTTTCTCAGGTACTGAACGCCAGCGAGCACGAGACCCAATGCTATCAGCGAGGCAAGACCAAGGCTGAAGATGAGGTTTTTGGAGGCCTCTGACTTCGCGCTGTCGAGGGACTTCACGAGT
The DNA here is from genome assembly GCF_000585495.1 of Thermococcus nautili. Lineage (NCBI taxonomy): Archaea > Methanobacteriati > Methanobacteriota > Thermococci > Thermococcales > Thermococcaceae > Thermococcus > Thermococcus nautili. Next base: position 1,855,826 of record NZ_CP007264.1, on the reverse strand, counting down.
GCGCCGATAAGCTCGTCCTTTGGGGCAACAGCAACTATCGTCCAGTTCGTGACGCGGCTCCTAGCGAAGGCCATTACCATTACTTTACCATCGAGCTCGACCTCGACGACGCCCTTCTCCTCCCCCTTCATAGCGCTGGCTAGGGGAACGTAGCTTTCGTTCGTGAAGACGTTCACCCTGCCAATGAGCTCTCCTCTGGGGTGGATTACAATCGTGCCGTTTGGGCTGAGGACGAAGAGGTAACCTGTCTCCCCAATTCTGGTGGATGTTATCTCCTCCGAAAGGGCGGAGAAGTCAACGTCTATACCAAGGACACCCTCAACGACGCCGTTGTATACGACGGGGGTTATGTAGCTTATCACGGTCTTGTTCGTGATTATGTCGGTGTAGGGTTCCATCCAGAACGAACCGTTTTCCGCGGCCCTGCGGTACCAGATGGACTTAGTGGCGTTGAAATCGGGCGGAAGCTGGGCGGGAGGGACTATCTTCAATTTCCCAGTGCTGTCGGCGTAGTAGGCGTTGATTATGTCTCCTTCAGAGTTTTTCAGTTCAGTCAGCTTTTTCTCAACGGTGTTCCAGAAAGTCGGGCTCTGGGTGTATCCCGGCAGGTATTCGTTGACAGCGTACTCACTGGCTATGGACTTGGCGTAGGAATCGGCAACAAGCTGGAGAGGATGAAGCCGCTCGTCAATCATGAGCGCATACTTCTCACTTTCAAGGAGGGCAATTCTCTTCGCCTGGTCCGTTATCGTGGGCCCCATAGTCTTTTCCATAGAGTTTCCCATTCGCTCGATACCCCTGACCTGAGCCAGGGCCATAATGAGCATTATTGTGATGACGGTCCCAACGAGGACGAGGTAAAGCTTCTGCCTGAATCTCAAAGCTCTTCCCTCCGTTTGTTCATTCCGTCATTACTACCATGAAAAATCTTCCACTTGGGCCCTTTTAAGCGATTTGTGTAGGACATCATGTAGGTTCGAACCACGAAATGAAGGCAGGAGAAGCGAGAACCTGCTAACGTTTTTAAGCCAAAGCCGTAACCTAAGCGGGGTGAGAGGATGGCGGTTAAGGACTGTCCCGAGTGTCACGGAACGGGAAAGGTCAAGGTAGGCGAGAAGGAGTGCCCCGTTTGCGAGGGCTGGGGCTACGTTCCGGCTGATTTCAAGATAGGCGACAAGCTGAAAGGTTACCGGAACCTTGACCACCTCGGCGTCGAGGACGAGGTTGATGAAATCCCCTGTCCAGAGTGTCACGGCAAGGGAACGGTTCCGGTTTACGACACCTGCCCAACCTGTGGCGGAACGGGCAAAGTCCTTGTCTGCGACATCTGCGGCAAGATAAAGGAGCCCTGGGAGCCGGGAATGGAAACGACGTGGGTCTGCCCGGACTGCCTCAGAAAGTACAAGGTCGTCTTCATACTCGACAAGACCTGCGACTACGAGGACGTTGAAATCGGCAGTCTCTACAAGGGGACAATCGACAGGGTCGAGCGCTTCGGAGTTTTCGTCAAGCTCAACCCGCACGTCGTTGGTCTAATCAAGAGGAAGGACCTCCTCGGCGGAAGGGAGTACCTGCCGGGACAGGAGATAATAGTTCAGGTTCTCGACGTCAGGCCAGACAAGAGGGAGATAGACCTCATCGAGTCACCCCAGAGGCACTACAAGACCGTCGTCGTCAAGAAGGAACTCCCCGTAACGCCGATAGCCGAGCTCAGCAAGGACATGGCCGGAAAGACCGTGAGGATACAGGGAAGGGTCACCCAGATACAGGTCACCGGGGGGCCGACGGTCTTCACGATAACCGACGGAACGGGAATAACCTGGGCGGCCGCCTTTGAGGCGCCGGGAGTGAGGGCCTACCCGAACATAAACGTCGGCGACATCGTCGAGGTCATAGGCAAGATAGCCTTCCACTCGGGCGAGATTCAGATTGAAGTCAGCGACATGGCGAGGCTCTGGGGACCCGATGCAGCGAGGGTGAAGCAGCAGATAGAGGCCGAGCTCGACAAGCGCGCCCAGCCGAAGGACGTGGGATTCCTCGTCCAGAGCGAGGTCTTGGAGAAGCTCAAACCGAAGATTATGAAAGCTGCCTTTATGATACGCAGGGCCATCTTCGAGGGCAGGCCGATTCTCCTGAGGCACCATTCGGATACCGACGGCTACACCTCAGGCCTGGCCCTTGAATACGCGATAGTCCCGCTGATAGAGAGCATCTCGCCGGACCCGCAGGCGAGGTGGAAGCTCTTCAAGCGCAGACCGAGCAGGGCTCCCTTCTACGAGCTGGAAGATGTGCTCAAGGACATAATCTTCATGGTCGAGGACCACGAGAAGTTCGGCGACCCGCTTCCGCTCGTTGTCATAGTGGACAACGGCGGAACGAGCGAGGACATTCCAGCTTACAAGAGGATAAAGGCCTACGGGGTTCCCATCGTCGTCATAGACCACCACGACCCGCGCGAGTGGATAAGCGAGGACAAGGCGAAGGTTGACGAGTACGTCGATGTTCACGTCAATCCGCACCACGTCAAGCGCGGTTACTACGAACTAACTGCCGGAATGCTTGCCACCGAGGTGGCCCGCTTCGTCAACCCCGACGTTGAGGACAAGATAAAGCACCTGCCAGCGATAGCTGGAACCGGCGACAGGAGCAAGGCGCCGGAGTTCTACCAGTACCTTGAGATTGCCAAGAAGGCGAAGGGCCTCACCGAGGAAGACCTGAAGAAGATTGCCGAGGTCATAGACCACGAGGCCTTCTACTGGAAGTTCATGGACGGGCACGGGATAATAGACGAGATTCTCCTCCTGACCGGGAACCTGCAGAGGCACCGCGAGCTGATAAACGCGATTTATCCAGAGGTCAAGGAGAAGCAGGAGAAGGCTTTAAGGGCCTCCCTGCCCCACGTCAAGAGCGTCGTTCTGCCCAACGGCATAAGGTTCAACACCATCGATGTCGAGCTCTTCGCACCGAAGTTCAGCTATCCTTCACCGGGCAAGCTGAGCGGTTTAATCCACGACCACTTCAAGGAGAAGTACGGCGAGGATTCTCCAATCTTAACCCTCGCCTACGGACCGGACTTCGCCGTGGTTAGAGCGAGCGACGGGATGGCGGCTTACAACTTCGACCTCAACGCCATAATCCCAAGGCTCCAGGAGAAGCTGCCTTCAGCTGGAATTGAAGGAGGAGGCCACAGCTACGCGGGGTCAATCAAATTCTTTGAGGGCATGCGCAAGGAAGTGCTTGAGGAGTTCGCCAAGGAAGTCGTGAAGCTGAAGAGGGTCTGAGGCCAACCTTTTTAACCTCCCCCTCCTAATTATCCCGGTGAAAGCTTTGAAGGTAGTTCTTGAGGTAACTTTCAGGATGGGCGGAGTGAACTTCCGCGGTACGAGATGGGAGGACGGAAACCTCGTTTTTGAGTTCGAGAGGCTTGGCGATGCGTTCATTCAGGTTCTCAGCAATCAGAAGGTTGAGGCCGAGGTTGAGGAACCCCCGAAGAAGGTCCTCGTCGAGCTGAAAACGAAGGAAGGGGGAAAGGTCTTCGAGGCCTTTGAGAGGGACGGGAGATACCTCGCGGCCGAGCCTTAAACCCGGGAAACGAACACTGAGAGCCGGTTTCCCCTTTTATCTTCGAGCACGATTCTCAAAAAGTCCTTGGGTGAAACGAGAAGGGTCAACTTAGGGGACTTTAGAAGAACACCTGCCCTTCCAAAGGCCAGGAAGTCTCCTATCATTCCCGGTTTCTCCCACTCCCTGAGCACGACCTCCGTTGAGTTAACCAAGCTGAAGTAGCCGCCGTAAGCCGTTATCGTGACCTCACCGGAGAGCCCCTCGACGTTCAGGGAAACCCAGAGACCGCCATTGTGTGGGGAGAGCCGAAGTGATGAAACTTCCCTACCATTGAAGAGAACGCTAACCACATAAGTCCCGTTTTCACCGGAGCCACCGGCAGTAACGTTGGCCCAAGCGAGCTCAACAATCCTCCTCGCCCTTTCCAAATCGCTTTTCGTGGGGGAGAAGTACCGGATTCCCGAAAGGGTCTCAAACTCAAGGGGGTAAACGTGGGGGTCGTGCTCGGTGGGGAGGAGATAAGCGTTCACACGGCCGTACTTCGCCAGAACGTCGCCCCAGTAAATCGTGCCCCTCGCACCGAGATAGTAGGCGGTCAGGGCCGTCTTCAAATCCGGGAACTTGATTGGCCTGGCAACGCAGTGAGGACATGAGCCATAAAGAACCACAAAGAGCTTTCTGACGGCAAACCAGTCGTAGAGCTCCCAATCCCCTGTAGAGGGGTAATAAACGGCCAAAAAGGCGTGGGATGAAACTTCTCCGGTAACCTCCACAAAGAAGTAGAGCGCCCTTATACCGGCTTCCTCGTTTATCCTTCGTATTATCGCCCAGCGAACCATCGTCCAGTCGTCACAGTCACCACCAGAGGAAATCGTGCGGGAGGGGAGATGCGTTCCCCCAATGTTCTCATAGAGCCTGCCCCTGGACCACATCACCATGAAGGCCGTTCCCCTGAGGAGCTCCGGTGTTGGCGCATATCCCGCGTGTGTAACCCATCCCCTGGCAGTTTCGACAGTTTCGTCAACGTAGTTTTCAACGTACTCTCCATCAACATCACTGAGGAGGGCTCTCGCGTTGAACGTCCAAACCGGAACTTTATCGCGGGGCTCGCCGAGCTTAAAGTCGAACGGGGAGTAGGGACTTTCCACGCTGTAGTTCTCACCGTGACCAAGTCGGTACTGGATGAACTTGATTGGAACGACGAGAAAGCGTTCGGGGCCGGAGGGAGAGTTCAGCTTAACCTCTGGAGGGGCAACCAAGTTTGCCAGCAGAAGGAATGTAACGAGGAAAATCGCGAACACCTTGGCAACGCCAGTCCCAAGCCCCATCCCACCACCGAATTGCTTTGGTCAACGTTTTAAAAGGCATTTTCCCAAATCCATACGGTGATGCCCATGTTCATGGCCGAGTTCAAGCTCAGATTTGGAGACAGAAAGTGGTACGTGAGGAGAATCGTTGAGGCTTCCTCACTTGAGGAGGCTGAGGAGAAGGCAAAGCGCTACGCCGAGCTCATGAACAGGGGAGAGGTTGAGTGGAAGCTGAGCTACGTCATAGAGGCCGAGAGGCCCCTCATAATAGGCGACGAGGAGCTCAAAAAGCTGAGCTGAGCTCCCCGGCAAGGTTTTTCTCCATTATCCTTCTCACTTCTTCAACCTCCCCCGTCCTGCCGAGGGCGTACATGAGCTTGACGAGCGTTGCTTCTTTCGTCATGTCTCCGGCGGGAATAACGCCGGCCTCGAGGGCCCTCCTGCCAACTTCGTAGCGCGTCAGGTCAACGCCACCGTAGAGGGCCTGCGTCGTCATAACAACCGGCTTCTCCCTCGCAACCTTTGAGACGGCCTCGAGGAGGTTCCGCCCGCGGTAGGGAATTCCCCCGGCGCCGTAGCCTTCGAGAACTATGCCGTGAACCCTCTCCGCAACCGCGAGAAAGACCTCCGGGGAAAGGCCTGGAGTTAAGCGAAGGTAAGCAACGTTCGGGTCTATCCTCGGGTCGAAGGACGGCTCTCCAGCGGGAAGCTCGGGCCTGTGCCGTATAACGACCTCCTCACCCTTGATGTAAGCAATGTCGGGATAGTTTATGCTCTGGAAGGCGTTGAGGCCGAGGGAGTGCACCTTTGAAACGCGCGTGCCGAGCATTATCTTGTCCATGAAGGCGACGTATATCCCAGGAAAGCCCTTCATCGCGAAGGTTAAGGCCGTTTTCAGGTTCCTCGGTGCGTCGCTGTTGGGTTCCGTTATGGGGAGCATCGAGCCGGTCAGAACTACCGGAATCGGAACGTTCCTCAGCATGAAGCTCAGGGCCGAAGAAGTGTATGCAAGGGTATCCGTTCCGTGGGTTATGACGATTCCATCGTAGTCGTTCAGGCTCTCAAAAACGGCCTTTCCAATCGTTATCCAGTCCTCGGGCTGAATCAGCGTGCTGTCGAGGTTGAGTATGTCCTTCGCCTCTATCTCAACGCCGTCGCCCTTTATTCCGGCCATCTCCAGTATCTCGCCGACGCTCAGCGTGGCTTTGTAACCCTTCTCGGTCTTCGCACTCGCTATCGTCCCGCCGGTGCCGATTATTAGAATCCTCACTCCCACCACCGTGCCGAGTATGCCCCACAGTTTTTAGTCTTTTTGACGGGGAATGAACAAAAAAGAACAGAAAAAATTGGCAGAACGTCAATCAAACTGGAGCAGGACGAAGGCCAGGAAGGCCATGGCGGAAGCTAAGAGGAAGCTGTAGGTTAATGAGTAGGCGCTCCAGAGGTAGCCGGCAATCAGCGAGGCAGGAAAGGCGAACACTCCAACCACAGTGTGATAGGCACCTATAACCGTCCCCTTCTCGCCCTCCCCTGCCAGCTCAGCCATGTACGCCCTCGGAACCGTGTCAATCACCGCCATGTGGAGGCCGTAGAAGACGAAGGCGAGGAGAAGAACCGTCAAGTCCCTCGCGAAGGCAAAGCACAGGCTTGCGAGGGCCGAGAGAAGGAAGCCAACGCCGATTAAGGCCTTCTTGCTCACCCTGTCCGAGTAAACTCCTATCGGGTATGCCGAGAGGGCGTAGATGAGGTTGAAGAGCGCGTAGAAGGCAGAGCCCTGAAGAACCGTGTAGCCGAGCTCCTCGGCCTTCCAGAGGGTGAATGCGTAGCTGTACCTGCCGAGGGTTCCTACGGCGACAACCGCAAGGAAGAGCTGAAGGGAACGGCTCTTCAGCGACGAGACGCCCGCTATCTTTTTCTTAACTTCCCCGCCCCTGTCCCTAACGAAGAGCGCTATTATGAGGAGCGACAGCAGTCCAGGAACGGCGGAGAGAAGGAAAATCCTCCGGTAGAGGGTTTCCCTCGGCAGGTATGAGAGGAGCCCGATTAGCAGAACCACCACGAGGGGACCAGCAACCGCGCCAAGGGTGTCCATCATCCTGTGGAAGCCGAAGGACTTTCCGGTTTTTCCGTTGCTCGATTCAGCTATTAGAGCGTCGCGAGGGGCCGTTCGTATTCCCTTCCCAGTTCTATCGAGCAGCCTGAGCGCGAGGAAGTCGAGCGGACCGCGCGAAAAGGCAAGCAGACCCTTGGAGAGCGTCGAGAGAGCATAACCTGTGAACACGAAGGCCTTGCGCTTCCTGAAACGGTCACTGAAGTAGCCGAAGAGGACCTTGAAGAGCGAACTCGCGCTCTCGATGAGGCCCATTATCGAACCGCCCGCGAGCTTCCCGACTTTGAGAACCTCGGTCAGGTAAGCAGGAACTATCGGCGCTATCATCTCACTGCTCATATCGTTGAGGAAGCTGACGATGCCGAGGAGAAAGACGTTCCAGCTGATTCCGAAGACCCTCTTTTCTTTCTCGTCCATCCTTCATTCCTCCAGGAGTTCCTCACAGAGCTCCCTCAGCTTCTCTTTTCCCTCTTCAAGGGCCTTAATGCCCCTTTTCGTTATCGTGTAAACCCTAACCCTCCTCCCGTTCCGAACCTCTTCCCGGCTCGTGAGAAGGCCCTTCCGCTCGAGCTCGTGGAGGAGGGGGTAAATCGTGCCGGGACTGAGTTTGTAGCCGTGCCTCCTAAGTTCTTCCATCATGAAACTGCCTGTGACACCGTCCCTCGCGTGGTGGAGGACGTGGAGCGTTAGGAAGTCCCGGTACTTCATATCGAACACCGATATCGAAATGCGATATTTGGGTATAAAAATTTTGGCTCAGCGGCGGCGCTTCATGTTGAGCACCGCCAGGCCGAGGAAGAGGACCCCAAAGCCGAGAAGAACGGCCACGTCACCCCATATCTTATCAAGCCCCCAGCCGCGAATCATGACCGACCTGAGGGAATCCACCGCGTACGTCGGGGGGAGCAGATAGGAGAACGGCCGGAGATACTTTGGTATGGCCTCCACCGGCCAGAAGATGCCCGACAGCAAAAACGTGGGGACGACTATCATCGGGACGAACTGGACCGCCTGCGCCTCGTTCCGGGCGAGGTTGGAGAGGAGTATCCCGAGGTTGACGCCGACGATTGCCAGGAGCGCCACGAGGGCGAATGCCAAGAGGAGGCTCCCCTCAACGTTCACCCCGAAGCCGAAGACCGCTATGGCGAGCATTATCGCCGCCTGGATTGTCCCTATCACACCCGAAGCTATCGAGTAGCCGAGGACCACCTCCCCCTCACTCAATGGGCTCGCCAGGGCCCTGTCGAGCGTTCCGAGGTTCCTCTCGCCTATGAAGGACAGGATTGAGAGCACCGTCGAGATTAGGAACACCGCGAGCGACATGACGCCCGGCAGGAACGTGTCCATGAACTTGGTGTTCCTTCCGTACACGGCGTTGTAGCTGACCCTGACCGGCAGTCTGAGGCCGTTCTCCTCGAGGGTTCTCATGAGCGCAGCGTTGATGCCCGAAACGACGGCGTCGGCTATGTAGGTGTTGCTCCTGTCGAGGTAGACCCTGATTTCCCCGGGATTCTCCGGAAAGTAGATGACGGCCCAGCACCTCCCGTCCCTCAGCTCTTTCAAGGCATCCCCCAGGGTTTCCGCCCTCGAAACAGAGAACGTGCTCGCGTTGAGGTTCCCAATAAACCCGGAGCCGAAGCTTCCGTCGTCGTTGACGACGACCACCTTAACGTCGTGGACGTGGCCGCCGAAGGCCAGGCCGAAGAGCACCATGAGGACAATCGGCGTGATTAGGGCGTAGCTCAGGAGCCTCTTATCGTGCCTCAGCTCCAGCAGGCTCCTCCTCGCCACGGCCAAAACCCTTCCTGAGTTCATCCTTTCACCCCCGTGAGCTTTAGAACGGCCTCTTCGAGCGTTGCCGAGCCGGTCTCAGCCATAATCTCCTCAGGAGTCGCCGTGACGAGGACCCTTCCGGCAATCACAATCGCAACGCGGTCGCAGTTCACGGCCTCGTCCATGTAGTGCGTCGTTATAAGGATTGAAGCACCCTCGTCTGTCAGCTCGCGGAAGTACCTCCAGAAGCTTGCCCTCAGCCCCGGGTCAACCCCCACGGTGGGTTCATCGAGGATTAGAAACTCGGGTTCGTGCACCAGCGCGCAGGCGAGGGAGGCCCTCCTCTGCATCCCGCCGCTGAGTTCAGCAACAAGCCTGTCCCGGAACTTCTCAAGCCCCACGAACCTCAGCACCTCCTCCTTCCTCCTCTCGAACTCCTCTCGGGGGAGGCCGTAGAGGCGGGAGTAGAACCACAGGTTCTCCTCGACGGTGAGGTTCAGGTAGAGGGCCAGCTCCTGCGGCATGTAGCCGACCCTGGCTAAAACTCCCTTGTCCGGCATTTTCCTGCCTAAAAGTTCGATTTCGCCGGAATCCGGCTTCAGAAGTCCGACTATTGTCTTTATCGTTGTCGTCTTCCCTGCCCCGTTCGGCCCGATGAGACCGAATATCTCTCCCCTTTCAACCTCGAAGGAGAGCCCCCTGACGGCTTCAAAGTCCCCGTAGCTCTTTCTGAGCTCCTTAACAACGAGGGCGGGCATCACCACCACCGGGTTCACCTCCGGGAAAAGGGATATAAGGATGTTGTAACTGAAAGAGTTACAAATTTTAAAGGGTGGTCCCATGGAGGAGCTCGTTGAGAGGCTGATGAGGCTTGGCCTGAAGGAGTACGAGGCGAGGGTCTACGCGGCCCTCGTCATCACCGGACCCGCGAAGGCGAGCGAGATAGCCAGAGAGAGCGGCGTCCCGAGGCCCAGGGTCTACGACGTCCTGAAGAGGCTCCACGAGAGGGGCTTCGTTGAGGTCAGCGAGGGCAGTCCGGCGTACTTCAGGGCGGTTGAGCCCGAGAAGGTGATAGCGTCGCTCAGGGACGACTACATTCGCTCAGCGGAGGAGGCGATAATAATGCTCAAGAGCCGCCAGAGGGACAGGCAGGAGGAGTGGCTCCCCGTGTGGTACCTCCAAGGTGAGTGGAGCGTTAGGAGCCGCGCCGAAGAGCTCGCTGAAGAAACCGGAGAAGAGTTCGTGGCGACGTTTATGGAACCTGCTCTCGTCCTGAAGTTCAGGAGGGCCTTTGAGAGGGCGAAGGAGAAAGGAATAACTCCAAAAATCCTCATACTCACGAGGAAGGCCTTCCGCGAGAGCAGACTTGAGGAACTGGGAGATGTTTACTACCTCCCCCTTTCAAAGGTCCTCGAAGGTGAGCCGAGGGACTTCATGGAGGCGGTTGCGAGGGCCCTCTTCTCCACAGGGGAGCGCTACGTCGTGAAGGGCCTCTTCGTCAGGGACTCCCGGGAGTCTCTCCTCGTCTACGAGGAAGGCGGAATCAGGGGCATCCTAGTGAAGATACCCTTCATCCCCGTAATCCAGAGGGAGGTCGTGGAGTACTACCTCAGGAAGCTGGACGGCTATTCGAGCACGTGCCTTTCAAGGACGTAGCAGTGGAACGTTCCCTCAAAGACCTTCTCATTTTTCTCGTTGGAGACCTCTGCTTTGACCAGCTTTTTACGTCCAAGGTCTTCGATTACCTTGGCCTTGGCCATCAGCCTCTCACCGGCCTTAACTGGCTTGAGGAACTTAACCTCGGCCTTTCCGAGGACAACGGTGGGCTCGTTCACGGCGAGCATAGCCGCGTAGTCTGCCAGTCCAAAGGTAAAGCCGCCGTGAACGAGGCCGTACTCGTCAACCGCCATCTCCTCAGTAGTTAAAAGCTCGACCTCAGCTTTCCCGGGCTCGATTTTCAGCGGCCTTCCGACGAGCCTCTCAGAGGTAAGCCTGTGCGTCCTCTGCTCCATTTCCCACACCAAAAGTTTATCTATCCGAGAGCCCTAAAAAGCTTGATGCCTATGCACCCGCTGGAGGAAGCAGTCCGGGTCAAGGGCTCAACCGAGTTCACGAGGAGCGAGCTGGTCGGAATCCTGAGCTTTCGCCTGCGGCGCTTCTCGGTTAGTAAGGCAAAGGAGCTGATAGAGGAGTGGATTAAGGAAGGTCTCCTGGAGGAGCGCGAGGGAAAGCTCCACGCGAGGATTGAGGCCCTTGAAGAGGCCGAGAAGCCCGAAAACCTGCTCGGGGAGATGGTTGTTCATATAGCGAGGGCCCTTGGCTGGACGGAGCTTGAGGTAATGGAGGGGATAAAGGCACTGCGCGAGCGCTACGGCGACCTGGACGAGCGGATTTTAGCTTACCTCTTCGGCCTTGAGAAGGGCGTTGATATGTCGAAGTTCAGGGACAGGATTGACGTCTGATTAACCCTTATTAACCTCCACCCCGATTCTGTAATTGGTGACCCCCCCATGCCCGAGGAGGCTCTCATCGTCGTGGACATGCAGAGGGATTTCATGCCCGGCGGAGCGTTGCCGGTTCCCGACGGCGACAAGATAATTCCGAAGGTCAACGAGTACATCAGGAAGTTCAAGGAGAAGGGAGCGCTGATAGTGGCGACGCGCGACTGGCACCCGGAAAACCACATAAGCTTTAAAGAGCAGGGAGGCCCCTGGCCGAAGCACTGCGTTCAGGGAACTGAGGGGGCGGAGTTCGTCGTCGAGTTGCCAGAGGACGCGGTGATAATCTCCAAGGCCACCGAGCCGGATAAGGAAGCCTACTCCGGCTTCGAGGGGACGAACTTGGCAGAAATACTCAGGGAGAAGGGCGTTAAGAGGGTTTACGTCTGCGGTGTCGCGACGGAGTACTGCGTCAGGGCGACGGCCTTAGACGCCGTGAAGCACGGCTTCGAGGTCTATCTCCTGAGCGACGCGGTAAAGGGCATCAACCCGGAGGACGAGAAGAAAGCTCTTGAGGAGCTTGAGAAGGCCGGCGTGAAGATTCTGTGAGCCTTTTCCATTCTTTTAGGAGGACGAGGAGCAGGTTTAACACGATTGGTCCTATTATAAGGCCCTTCAGCCCCATCGCCCAGGTTCCTCCAATCATTCCTATGAACACGAGGGTCTCGTCGAGCTCCGTGTCTCTCGCCACGAGCATTGGCCTTATCGTGTAGTCGGGCATCGGGGAGACGAGGAAGAAGCCGTAGAGCGCTATTCCAAGGGCATGGAGATAAGCGCCCTCGACTGCAAAGTATATCGCCGCCGCGAGCCAAATCATCCAGCCCTCGAAGAGGGGGACGAAGGAAAAGGCGAACGTCAGGAAACCGGCGACTATGGCCGTGTAGAGGTCTGAGACGCGGAAGATTATGAAGCCGATTGTCATCAGGATTCCCTTGGCCACGTTGAGGAGGAGCCATGCCCTAACGAGGGCGGAGAGAGTTTTGTTCACGCTCCATAAGATTTCCTCGCCGAGCTCGCGGTTTTTCTCGGGCAGGAGGGCGTATATCTGGGCCCGGATTTCCTCCCCGTAGGCGAGGGCGTAGTAGTAGGTGAAGAAGAACACAAAGAGCTGGAGGAGGTAGGAGGGCAGGGAGAACGCCTGCCTTGAGAGGTAATCAGCTATCCTGGGAACAACCTGGTCCTGAAAGTGCTGGAGGAAGTTGAGGACGTCCGAGGGTAGCGGAAGGGTCAGAAGCCAGTTGAAGACGTCCACGACGCTGTCGTAAAAGGACATGAGAACCTGAACAGAGACGAGGAGGAGTTCCAGCGTCAGTGCTCCGCCAAAGACGAGCATTGAAAGGCTTATCACGAGGGCGGAGCGCTTCCTTCCGAGCCTCACGGAGAGCCTGCGCTGAATCGGGTAGGAAGCGTAGGCCAAGACAAGGCCGAAGAATATGGGAGTCACGAGGGGATGCACTACCCTCCAGGTTACGTAGAGGATGATTGCTATGACCGCGCCCCAGACGAGTTCCTCGGCCTTCATCCCAAGGGTTTATTAGCCCCGACTATAAAAACCCGCCGGTGGTCGTATGGAGGAGGCGCTGGTTGAGAGGTTCATCTCGTACCTTGAGAGAGGCGAGAGGCTGATGGACGAGGGCCGATACGGCGAGGCCTTTGAGGCCTTCCTCGACGCCCTGAAAACCCTCGGCGCGCTGGTGGTTTACAGGGAAACCGGAATGCTCGTTCCGGCACAGAGGCTCAGCGGTTTCCTCGGAAAATGGCCTGAGCTCGAGGAAGCCCTGAGAAAGTATTCATCCCTCACGGGAAGCGAGGAAACGGCAAGAGCTTTAAGGGAGGAGCTGGAAGAACTGAAGGGGATGATGAGTTTGCCGAGTTCCGAGCGGTGACGAGACTCAGCCTCTGACCCAGAGCGAACCAACGCCCCCACTACACTGGGAGGCAGTGTTCGCGAGGACTTTGGCAAAGCCCCTGCCTGCCCTGAGCCGGACGAGGACATGACCCTTTCTCGTGAGGAAGAGCAACTCAATCCTTCCGGAGCGGAAGCGAACCTTGGGAGAGCCCCTTAAATAGAGCGCCCCATGATTTTCCCTGCCCCACAGGGAGCTTATCTCTATTGATTTTCCCGAGAAGAAGAGCGAGAGCCTTACATCCTCCGGGGTTACAGGCTCGTCCTCGAGGTAAACCGTCCCCCGGCTCGTGCCCAGGTACAGGGAGTTTGATAAGCTGTCAACGTACTTCCCCAAAGCTTCATAAACTGTCCTATCCATCGGTCTCACCATACGTATTTGAACTTGAGAGTATATCGGTAATTGGTCGTTAACGGTGGTTGCCATGAGGATTGTTTCAGCCGACACTGGTGGGGCCCTACTAACCGAGGACTACGAGCCGATAGGACTCATTGCAACTGCTGCAGTACTGGTTGAGAAGCCCTACAGAACGGCGACGCTCAGCAGGGTGAAGTACGCCAACCCCTTCGACTACGACATGAGCGGAAGGCAGGCCATCAGGGACGAGGCGTTCCTCGCGGTTGAGCTTGCGAGGGAGGTCAAACCGGACGTTGTCCACCTCGACTCAACCATCGGCGGGATAGAGGTGAGAAAGCTCGACGAGCCGACCATTGACGCCTTAACGATAACCGACCGCGGAAAGGAGGTATGGAAAGACCTCGCGAAGGACCTCCAGCCCCTAGCCAAGAAGTTCTGGGAGGAGACCGGGATAGAGATAATCGCCATCGGCAAGTCGAGTGTCCCGGTTAGGATAGCGGAAATCTACGCTGGCCTGTACACGGCGAAGTGGGCCATCGAGTACGCGAGGAAGGAAGGGAAAGCTATAGTCGGCCTCCCGCGCTACATGAAGGTCGAGATAAGGCCCGGAAAAATCTACGGTGAGAGCCTCGACCCGCGCGAGGGCGGTCTCTTCGGGGAAATCGAGGCCGAAACAGAGGGAATCGGCTGGGAGCTCTACCCGAATCCGCTCGTGAGGCGCTTCATGGTTCTGGAGGTTTGGGGGGAGTAAGGGGGCTAAGCCCCCTTCTCCAGCTCGCTCGGGAACTTTATGGCGTCGAACGGGCACGTCTGGTTGCAGACGCCACAGCCCGTACAGAGCAGGCTGTCTATGCGCACCTTGTTCGTCTCGGGGTCGTAAACGAGCGCCGGACAGCCGGTCAGGAGTATGCACGCCTTACAGCCAGTACACTTGTCCTCGACGACGAGCGGAATCTCGCCTATCTCACCGCGCCTTATCACTGGAATGACGCACTCGCGCTTCGCTATTATCACAGCCGGCCCCTCCACCTGCATGGCCTCCTTTATAGCCTCCCTCGTGGCCTTGAGGTCGTATGGGTCGACGGTCTTGACGTACTTCACTCCGAGGGCCTTGACCAAGGCCTCGATGTCAATCTCGTTGAACTTCCTGCCGGTTTCGCTGCCGCCGGTTCCCGGGTGCGGTTGATGGCCGGTCATCGCGGTGGTTCTGTTGTCGAGTATCATCACCAGAACGTTCAGATTCTTGTAGACAGCATCAACGAGGGGCTGAATTCCGTTGTGGAAGAACGTCGAGTCACCGATTGTCGCGATTATCTTCTTGTTCATAACGACGCTCTGGCCGTTCGCTAAGCTGATGCTCGCGCCCATGACGTATTCGGTCCAGATTGCCTCGAGCGGGGGCAGGAGCGAGAGGGCGTAACAGCCGATATCTCCATGAATGGGGACGGAGTAACGGCCGAGCTTGAGGTCGCGGAGGGCATCCAAAGCGGCCCTATAGCTTCCCCTGTGCGGACAGCCGGGGCACATTACCGGCGGTCTCTTCGGGGCGAGGCTTTCGGCGAGCTTTACCTCCTCCGGCTTCTCGTAGGTTTCCTCGCTCTCGCCGATTAGCCTGAGGAGGGCGTTTCTGACGAGGCTCGGGGTTAGTTCGCCCTCAAGGGGTAGATGACCGGTTCTCTTGCCGTAGATTGGAACGTTCAAGCCGGCCTCGTAAGCGGCTATCTTGACCTCCTCCTCGAGGAACGGCGCGCCGTCCTCGATTACAATCGCGAAATCAACGGTTTTGAGGAAATCAACGACGAGCTTCCGCGGGAGCGGGTGGGGCGTTGAGAGCTTGAGGACCTTGAAGTCCTCCCCGATTTTCGGAAGAACCTCCTTAACGTAGTTGTAGGGCGCGCCCTCGACGATTATTCCGATTCTACCATCCCCTTCGACCCAGTTAAAGGGCATCGAGTTGAACTCCTCCTCTATCTTGGCGAGGGTCTCGTTGAGCCACCTGTGCCTCTTCCTGTTGCCCTCCATGCTCGCGCGCACGTAGCGCTCGATGTCCTTCTTGAAGACGGGCTTCCTGTCGAGTTCGATGAACTCGCCGACCTCCACGTCGGCGGTTGTGTGGTTAACCCTGGTCGTTGTCCTGAAGATGACCGGGACCTTGTACTTCTCGCTCAGCTCGTAGGCGTACTTAATCAGGTCGTGAGCTTCCTGCGGGTCGGCCGGCTCGAGAACGGGCAGGAGGGAGAGCTTTCCATAATAGCGGTCGTCCTGCTCCGTCTGGGAGGTGTGGGGTCCAGGGTCGTCCGCCACGAGGATTACGAGACCGCCTTCAACACCTGAATAAGCGAGGCTCATAAGCGGGTCCGCTGCCACGTTCAAACCGACGCACTTCATAGTAACGAGCGCCCTGAGGCCGGTGTAGGCAACTCCTGCGGCTTCCTCAAGGGCAACCTTCTCGTTGGGCGCCCACTCGGCGAAGACCTCTGGCTTGAGCCTCGCTATCGTCTCTATCACTTCAGTTGAAGGCGTTCCGGGGTAGCCGGTGGCAAAAACAACGCCGCTCTCAAGGGCGCCGTAGGCTATCGCCTCGTTTCCCATGAGAAGCTTCTTCTCTCGCCTCTCACCTTTCACCTCGGCCGAATCAGAAGGGTAAGCCTTAACCGCCTCCATGTCACCACCGTAGTGGATTGGCGCAGGAGGTTAAAACTCTGCCTTCAACCGCTCCGCACGGATTTCGAAAGATTTTCGAACCAAGGCTTATATACCGTGACGTAGAGGAAGTTTTATGAAGGTCAAAGAACTCCTTGAGCTTTTGGAGGAAACGATAGGCCACCTCAGAATAGCGCTCGTCGTCAATCAGCAGAGGATTTTTGAGAGCCCGATGACAAGCTACGAGTTCGCCCAGAGGGCCGTCGAGATTCAGGAGGATTTAGAAGATTTAGAAAAGCTCAGGGCAGAACTTGGGAGGCTCGACCCGGAGAGCGACGTCGAGGAGCATTACCCGAGGGAAGAAGTTGAGAGACTCTTGAAGACCCTCGAACTCCTCAGGAAGAGCGAGAGCTACGCCTACTGATTTAAGGACGCTATCAAGCTCCAAAGTAAACTCTGGGAGAGTGTAGTTTTCCACCTCATAGGTTTTTAGATAATGCTCACAAACGAATTTCGGATCCTTTAACTCTTCGTTCCTTGCGTGCTCTGTATAAGCTAATCCGCCAAGCAGGAGGAAAATAATGAGAAAAACAAGCAAAACCTTAACCCTCATCCCCAAACCACCTCCATGAAGTAACCAACGCCAGTGTATGGGCCCGTTTTGGGTGTGAATTTATTGTCCAAGTCAAGGGGTATTGAGAGGAGTACCTTCTGCGGGGGTGGATAATCCCCAATTTATTAACCGTCAACAGTAGCATGTGACTACTTCTTGTTATCCTCCGTTTAATTTCTAAAATCTCAATATTAGCCACCCGAATTAGCGAGTAGTCTTGCATCCCTGCAAAACTTTAATTGTGTCTCTGTGAAGGTAGTGGAATTGAAAGTATTTTTTCATGGAGATTCCCCAGTAATATCTTTTGATAGCCACTGTATCAACATCGGCTCTTGGAGAGAGGCAGTAAACCTCGATCTTTGCGAAGCTGATAATTTCGCTGAGGTTTGAGAGTGCTTCATAAAATGCACTCTCAATAGATTTTCTGTTCAAAACAAATGAACCTAAGTACACTGGCGTAGCATTTCCTACTATTTTAGTGCCTGGATAGTACACAGTTTTGGTAGAGTTCATTCCTTGTGGAGTCTCAACAACCCAGATTCCCTCGGAAGTATTTCCAAAACTTGGAATTACTAGTACATCCTTCGTTCCTACCTCATAGGCTCTTGTGTTCACTTGGAGGTATGTTTCTATCCAGAGTTCTTTTTTGGCATATAGAACGGCAATCCTTCGAATTGTTTTGTTGTCGTACTGTTTGAGAATTTGCTCAACCGTTGGGAATTTTGGCGGGTTTTCTTTGGTGTACCATTTTCCAGCGAAGAGTAACGCTGGAGTTTCTTTTGGTGCTTTTTCAAGAAGTTTTAGATGAAGGGCAAGTGGAGAATAGTTTAAGGGCGTTCTTACAGTTTTTGTCTTCTTGGTTCTGAAGAATAGCGGAGAATTCTGGTTAATGTAATAAACTTTGAGTTCCTGAGTTTTAGGGTTGTACGTTGCGAACTGCCAGAAATTGCTATCATGGTAGACCGCAATGAGCCTTTCACTGCTTGGAATCCCCGCCAATTTATAAGCTCCCTCTGCCGAGGAGAGCTTGTGGTAAGTGTAAAAGTTGTAGGCGAAAAAGAAGAGGAGCAGAATCAAGAGGAAAGCAAGTAAAGACCTCATCCCCAGATCACCTCCATGAAATAGCTGACACCCGTGTACGGGCCTGTTTTGGGGATGAAACTATAGTTTGGAGCAAAGAGGACTTCTATCTTGTTAGAGATGATTATAGGCACCTTTTTACACGAATAACTTCCCTTGCTAGTGCTAGGATCCTCAAGGGGTACGCATGCTTTTATTCTCAAATTCTTGCTTGTGAGAATTTTGTACAGTGTTTCCCAGGCGGAGGAATGCCACCCATCTGAATCTTTTGAATCTCCCCACTGGTCTGTCGTGTGGTCTTTCCAGTCCCCAAACTTCTCTGAGAGGTATTCATGGAATCTTTCATAATCCTTTGGCGTGCTCAACTCGCTCCAGCTCCACTCGTGCTTCATGACCGAATGTGGGGCCATGTTGTACAATTCCCAGTTGGGATAACACGCAAAATCATCGCACGTCATGTAACCCCAGAGGTATGTATTGTGTTTCCAGTCCTCATACTCGTCCCCAAACCAGAAGACATAGTGCCCAAGCTCATGAGCTAAAGTTCTACCCCACCTTACACTGCCAATGCTTGCAGTGCCTCCAGGATAGCTGAACCTCTCAAACTCCTTTGACATCATGATGTGGATGTATCCTTTTTCTTTGAGAGTTACATTCTTGCTTCTTTTCATCCAATATCCCCCCACTATTGCCTGTGGCCATCCATCGTAAAAGACCTGAGCGGGGGTTTGGGGTAGTAACGGGTGAGTGTAGTGAACCCTAACATCTGCCATGTCCCAGTTCCTCTTGTCATCCCAGATTGTAACCCTGGTTATCATCGCGTAGCCATCCGTGTAGTCGTAGATGAAGTCACTCGCCTTCCTGATGCTGTAAATCAGATTCTTCTTGTCCTCCTCGCTCATCTTCCACTCGACGGAAACGTTCAGCTCAATGCCGAGTATATCTCTCTTCGCCGGGTCCTTCCCAATCAAAAGCTCCACCGCGTTGGGAACGCCGTCGCCGTCGTAGTCACCGTTCAGGTCGGCGTTATTTTTGTCCGTTGGGTCAAAGCGCACGGTAAATCCGTTCGCCTCAAGCTCCCTGTTCAGCTCGATTTCGCGGTAGAAGGGTATTCCGTCGGCGTCGTTGGTGGTTACAACGAACCAGATTTCGCCGTCCGGAGTGTCGTCAGCTGAAGAGTACGAGACGACAAGGCCTGACTCCAGAGGCATTTCTCCGGAAGAAGTTACAACTCTGACATCACCTTTAAGTGTCGTTACATCGTTGCCTATAATCTCATTGCTCAAAATCTCAGCGGAACTTGGAGAGCTTGCCATCGCGACAACGTCATTTCCTGGAGAAGTCAGCTTAGCCCCGTAGGTGTTTACGAGGGTTACGTTGATTACCGTTCCGTTCTCCAGCCTGACCTGTGCAACCTTCAGGCTTTTCGGTTTTGCTATTGAGAATGCTGTAGTTCCATCTTTCACCGTGACGTCGCTAACGCCTTCAATCGTTTTCATGCCGATGATTTCACCCCCAATTCCGGCCTTTTCAAGTATGCTTTCGTATTTGACGTAAACCTTGAGGTCTTTGTCAGGGTCCCTCGGGCCGACGTTGCAACTGCACTGAGGGCAGAATAGGAGTTCTGCCACAGATACGTTTTGATTAAAGCCGGCTCGGTTCCGTTGTACCACCAGATTGGAATATCAGGTCAGTCCCGTTCCAGTGGGCGTTTTTGATTTTCATGTAGTCCGAAACCACGACATCACCGCTCAGAGTCCCGTTTAAGAGGACCTCAATCAGGGCAAGAATCGCCTTCCGCTCATCAGGAGTGGCGTTCTGAAGGGATTTTAGGTATCCCTCGAAGAAGGGGTTAATTACGCCCTTCTCCCCAGTTTGGGTTTTTGACAGTGCTTTCACAGTTGGATGCACCATCCCGCTCAAAACCACTAGCACAATGAGAAACACCACAACCGCCTTTCTCACTTTTATCACCACCAAATGTTGTTCCGGTGTGAAACTGATATTCCAAAAATTAAAAATATTGCGGAACAGACTAACCACTACCCAAGATCCCGTTAAAAGCCTCCCTCAACCGTGAAACCTCTTCGGGTTTGAGTCGGTTCCGCACCCACCGCTCCTTCAAACTTAAGTTTTCGTCCTCCAAATCGAGGACGGCCTTTCTGACGCCTCCCCTCGGGTTTCTGCTGTCGCCCCTCCAGCGTGGAATGACGTGGAGATGCAGGTGCGGGACCGTTTGACCTGCCTCCTTTCCGAGGTTCATGCCGACGTTGAAGGCGTCCGGCTTCAGAGTCTCCCTCAGGACTTCCATCGCCAGCTCCATGCCCCTTATCAGGGCGAGCTTCTCATCGTCTCTAAGGTCTTCCCAGCGCTCGACGTGCCTCCTCGGGACGACGAGGAGGTGTCCCCTGCTGGCCGGATAAGCGTCGAGCAGGATTCTTATTAGGCTATCCTCGTAGAGGAGTTGTTCCTTCGGCGGTCTGCAGAAGGGGCACTCCATCGGCAACACCAAAGGCTTAAAATCCTCCCGCCTAAAAAAGCTCCCGGTGGTGGCATGGAGGAGCTCAAGGAGATGGAGCGAACCTATAAGAAGTTGCTCTCGGCTGGACTGCTCACCCTCCTGCTCGGCTTTGCACTGTTGATATTCAAGCCTCTGGGAAAGGCGTCCCTCTACATCGGTCTCGTCGTCTTCGCGCTGGCTTTCATACCGCTTGAGCTCGCCAAGAGAACCGCGAGGAGGATGGCGGTTATAGCCTTCAGGGGAGGATAGAAAAGCTTAATAGAAAACCCGGCAACTATCGAAAAGGAGTGAGAAACAGGGGTGATGTAGAATGGCGTTTGTACCACCGCAGGCCGGCTACGACCGGGCGATAACCGTTTTCAGCCCGGACGGAAGGCTGTTTCAGGTAAACTATGCGAGGGAAGCTGTAAAAAGAGGCGCAACGGCTGTAGGAGTTAAGTGGAAGGACGGAGTCGTTTTGGCCGTTGAGAAGAGAATCACGAGCAGGCTCATTGAGCCGAGGAGCTACGAGAAGATTTTCCAGATTGACGACCACATAGCGGCCGCTCCGAGCGGTATCATCGCTGATGCAAGGGTTCTCGTTGACAGGGCCAGGCTGGAGGCCCAGATTTACCGCCTCACCTACGGCGAACCCGTTCCGCTCACCGTTCTGGTGAAGAAAATCTGCGACCTCAAGCAGGCCCACACCCAGTACGGCGGTGTGAGGCCCTTCGGTGCCGCTTTGCTCATGGCGGGCGTTAACGACAAGCCCGAGCTCTACGAGACCGACCCGAGCGGTGCCTACTTCGAGTGGAAGGCGGTAGCGATAGGAAGCGGAAGGAACGTGGCGATGGCCATCTTCGAGGAGCACTACGACGAGAACCTCGACAGGGACGGGGCCATAAAGCTCGCCATACTCGCCCTGTCTAAGACGCTTGAGGAGCCAACCGCCGACTCGATAGAGGTGGCCTACATAACCACCGAGGACAAGCGCTGGAAGAAGCTCCCGAGGGAGGAGCTTGAGAAGTACCTCAACGAGGTCCTTGAGGAGATTAAAGAGGAAGAGGTTGAGGAGAAGGCCGAGGACTACTCCGAGCTCGACCAGAACTACTGAGGTGGCGGGCGATGCCGATTAGCGTTGACAAAGCGGTAATCGCCCGTCTGAAGACGCACGGCGAGACCTTCGAGATACTCGTTGACCCCTACCTCGCGAGGGACTTCAAGGAGGGCAAGGAGGTTCCCATAGAAGAAATCCTCGCAACTCCTTACGTTTTCAAAGATGCCCACAAGGGCGACAAGGCCAGCGAGCACGAGATGGAGAAAATCTTCGGAACCAGCGACCCCTACGAGGTTGCAAAAATAATCCTCCAAAAGGGCGAGGTTCAGCTCACCGCGGAGCAGAGGAGGCAGATGCTCGAGGAGAAGAAGCGCTACATAGCGACGATAATCCACAGGCACGCGGTTGA
Organism: Thermococcus nautili; assembly: GCF_000585495.1. Taxonomy (NCBI): domain Archaea; kingdom Methanobacteriati; phylum Methanobacteriota; class Thermococci; order Thermococcales; family Thermococcaceae; genus Thermococcus; species Thermococcus nautili. The sequence goes on along the minus strand of NZ_CP007264.1, from coordinate 1,834,008 downwards.
CCCGAGGACCGGCTATCCGCACCCGGTGGACAGAATCCTGAGGGCAATGGAAGAGGCAGGGGTTCACATTGACCTCTTCAAGGACGCCGAAGCTCAGGTTCCGAAGGTTATCAAGGCGATTAGACCGTTGCTCCCGATAAAGCTCGAGGTCAAGGTCATAGCGGTGAAGATACCGAGCGACTACGTTGGGAAAGCCTACGGCGAGGTTAGAAAGTTCGGAACGATAAAGCGCGAGGAGTGGGCCAGCGACGGCTCGTGGATGTTCCTCATCGAGATTCCCGGAGGAATCGAGGAGGAGTTTTATGAGAAGCTTAACGCCCTGACGAAGGGCACCGCTCTTACTAAACTTGTAGAGAGGAAGGGACTATGAGGCGGATTTTTGTAAAACCAAGGGAACTGGTGGTCCCTGGGACGTTGCTCGCCCAGGGGCCGTTTAAGAACGGAAGGGGAACCTTCAGGGAAGGCAACAGGATTTACTCAACGGTGATAGGACTCGTCGAGATAAGGGGAGACCTCATAAGGGTCATTCCGCTCGAGGGGCCCTACATCCCAGAGGTCGGGGACAACGTCCTCGGAAAGATAGTGGACGTCAAGTTCTCCAACTGGACCGTTGACATAGGGGCACCGTACCAGGCCAATTTACGCGTTCAGGACGCTGTTGAGGAGCGCATAGACCTGCTCAAGACCGACCTGAGGAAGATTTACGACATAGGCGACATAATCTACGCCAAGGTGAAGGCCTTCAACGAGATAAACCAGATTGACCTCACAACGAAGGGGATGCCCTTCAAGGGCGGCCCGCTCAGGGGCGGACAGCTCGTCACGATAACGCCTTCCAAGGTGCCGAGGCTCATCGGCAAGGGCGGTTCGATGATTAACATGATTAAGAAGCTCACCGGGACGAGAATCATAGTGGGCCAGAACGGCTGGGTCTGGGTGAGCGGAAAGAACGACGAGCTCGAGAAGCTCGCGATAGAGGCGATACTCAAGGTTGACCGCGAGAGCCACACGCAGGGGCTGACCGACAGGGTCAAGGAGTACCTGCTTTCGAGGCTCAGGGAGCTCAAGGAGCAGGGAGTTATTGAGGAAATCCCCCAGCTTGAGGAGAAGGAAGGTGAGAATGATGATGGGCAGGCCTGAGGGTTTAAAGCTCATCGACGAGAACGGTAGGAGAATCGACGGCAGAAAGAAGTACGAGCTTAGGCCCATTAAAATGGAGGTTGGCGTCCTCAAAAACGCCGACGGCTCGGCCTACGTCGAGTGGGGCAAGAACAAGATAATGGCCGCCGTCTACGGCCCAAGGGAGATTCATCCCAAGCACCTCCAGAGGCCGGACAGGGCAATTCTGCGCGTCCGTTACAACATGGCTCCCTTCAGCGTTGAGGAAAGGAAAAAGCCCGGACCGGACAGGAGAAGCGTCGAGATAAGCAAGGTCATAAGGGGCGCGCTTGAGCCGGCCCTAATCCTCGAGATGTTTCCGAGAACGGCGATAGACGTTTTCATAGAGGTTCTCCAGGCCGACGCAGGGACAAGGGTTGCCGGAATAACCGCGGCCTCGCTTGCCCTCGCGGACGCTGGAATACCGATGAAAGACCTCGTGGCAGCGTGCGCCGCCGGAAAGATTGACGGAGAGATAGTCCTCGACCTCAACAAGGACGAGGACAACTACGGTGAAGCAGACGTTCCCGTTGCAATAATGCCCCTCAAGAACGACATAACGCTCCTTCAGATGGACGGCTACCTGACGAGGGAGGAGTTCATTGAGGCAGTGAAGCTCGCCATAAAGGGAGCCAAGGCAGTTTACCAGAAGCAGAGGGAAGCGCTCAAAGAAAAATACCTCCGCATAGCCCAGGAGGTGGCGGGCAATGAGTGAGATGGAAGTCATGGCCAGCATAATGCGCGACCACATCATAAACCTCCTCAGGGAGGGCAAGAGGATTGACGGAAGGGGCTTCGAGGACTACCGCGACCTCGAGGTCAAGGTCAACGTCATAGAGAAGGCCGAGGGCTCTGCCTGGGTCAGGCTCGGCAACACGCAGGTCCTCGTCGGAATAAAGGTTGACCTCGGCGAGCCGTTTCCGGATTTGCCGGAGAAGGGCGTCATGACGACCAACGTCGAGCTCGTTCCCCTTGCCTCGCCGACCTTCGAGCCCGGTCCGCCGGACGAGAACGCCATCGAGCTCGCCCGTGTTGTGGACAGGGGAATAAGGGAGAGCGGGGCCGTTGAGCTCGAGAAGCTCGTCATCGTCCCCGGCAAGCTCGTCAGGGTTATCTTCATCGACGTCCACGTTCTCGACCACGACGGCAACCTGCTCGACGCGAGCGGAATAGGTGCAATAGCGGCCCTGATGAGCACCAAGATTCCGAAGATTGAGTACGACGAAGAGAGCGGGGAGGTAAAGATACTCGACGAGTACGAGCCCCTGCCGGTTAAGAGCGTCCCGATACCGGTCACCTTCGCGAAAATCGGCAACACGATGGTCGTTGACCCCAACATAGACGAGGAGCGCGTCATGGACGGCAGGATTACGATAACCACCGACGAGAACGGCCACATTTCAGCGGTTCAGAAGGGCGAGGGCGGAAGCTTCAAGCTCGAGGAAGTCATGTACGCAGTGGATACCGCCTTCAAGAAGGCCGAGGAACTCAGGAAAATCGTCCTTGAGGCCGTTGGAAAGGCCTGACCCTTTCCCTCTTTTCCGGTGGTGGCGATGGACTTCATGAGCATCGTTGCGTCAGTGATTTTCGCCGGTTTCGCGGTGAGAACCGTCTACCTCCTTCTGCGGGAGGATAGGAAGAAAGACCTGCTCCTCACGACGGCTCTCTGGGGCCTGGCACTTTTCGTGTGGGGTCTCTACATCGCCGGAAAGAAGGGATGGGGCATTCCAAGCGCCCTTGTGATGCTCTCGGGCGTTGTGGCTTTCTCCCTGTCCTTCTTTGGGCTCTTCAAGCTTCGCGAGGAGAGCCCCAAGGAGTTTGGGAAAGAGCTATAAAGGAAAAGGCATAAAACTAAACGGCTTTACGATTAACCGGGGGGAACCCTCATGGGATTGTTTGACAGCCTCAAAAAGAAGGAGAACAAGCCTAAAATGAAACCTCCCGCGAGCGTTAAGAAGGAAGTCGCTCCCAGGCATGACATCGATGTCGTACCGATTGAGGAGGATGTTCTTGCTAAGGAGCTCGTTAAGCCCCAGCTTCGCTACCTGAAGAAGATAACCGTGACCAGCTACTCCGACCTTGAGAGGATTTCCAGCGAGCTTCAGGAGGGCAACATAGTCATAGTTGACCTGACCCCGCTCGAGAAGAGGCCCGACGTCCTTGAAAAGGTCGCCGAGCAGATTAAGGGCATGGTCAACGCCTTCGGCGGGCAGGCGGCGAAGATATGCAAGACCGAGGTTAAGCTCATCCTCCTTCCCGAGGACATAAAGATTGCCAAATGAGGTTTTCCTTTTTCAAACTTCAACCGAAACCATGACTTTATAAAGGCATCCCTGGTTCTCTTCTCGGTGATGCTCATGGGCGAGAAGAAAGGCGAGAAGGTTGAGGTTAATCCCGAACTCGGCGAGGTTCAGGTCATAAGCCTCGGTGACTGCCCCATCTGCGGTGGAAAGGGAACGCTCAAGGCCATTCAGCACATCCACGAGATTCCCTACTTCGGCAAGGTCATGGAGAGCACGATAATCTGCGAGAAGTGTGGTTACAGAAACGCTGACGTCATGATACTCGAGGACAGGCCACCGAAGCTCTACACGGTTAAGGTCGAGAACGAGAAGGACCTCTTCACCCGCGTCGTCAGGAGCAAGAGCGGGACGATAGAGCTGGAGGAGATAGGCGTCAAGATTGAACCGGGACCGGCCGCAGAAGGCTTCATCACGAACGTCGAGGGCGTTCTTGAGCGCGTTCGCGAAACCCTGCTAATGGCGAGGGAGTTCAGGAGGCAGGAAGGTGACGAGGAAGCGGTAAAGAAGGCCGACGAGATACTGCAGTACATCGAGGACGTCAAGGAAGGGAAGAAGCCGCTGACGGTAAAGATAGCTGACCCCCTTGGCAACAGCGCGCTCATAGGCGAGAAGGTCAGGAGCAGGCTCCTAACCGAGGAGGAAATCCAGAAGCTGAGCCTCGGACCGTACCAGATAGTTAACCCGGAGGAGCTTGAGGGGCAAGAAGCCGGGGAAGGCGGTAAAAACTCAGAAGAAACCAAAAAAGAGGGGAAAGAGCTCAGTGAGAAATGAGGACGAAGACCTTGTCCTCGATTCCATTTACCTCCACGTTTCTTCCGTCGAAGTTGAGTTCAGCTTCCCCGTTCGCAAGTTTCTTATAGTCGTCCATGCTTACCGCGATGACGCTGAAGATGTCGTCGCCGTTCACGTAGTTGGAGTATTCAAGTATGAAGGGTATTCCAAAGGCCATGTCGCCGGCGACGCCCTTGGTGACGTCGCTCACGTCGAGTGAATCGCCGTTGTCAACGATTTGAATGAAAACGTAGGGCTTGTCAACCTTCGCAACGTCCTCATCGGCCATGTAAATGTTGCCCGTGAGGATGTCAACGTCATCGCTGTTCGGGTTGAAGGTCATGTGCTTACCGTTGGGCTCGGCCACCATGAGGGTGTACTCGCCAAGGTTGTCCGCGCTCTTGGCCAGCTCCACCGCATTTTCGATGTCGCCACCCAGGTCGGTGTCGTCAACCGCGCCAAAATAGTCGCGCGATTTGACGACGAGGTAGTCATCGTCGGTTTCAAGGTAATAGAACGTCTTGAGGGGTTCATCGTCGCTGTAGGAGTAGTCAATGTTGACGTAGTAGCCGTCTGAGTAGTCTATTTTAACGACGTAGCCGTCGTCGGTTTCAAGAACCTTATAGGAGTCCTCCGGGACGACCACGACCGCGTCGGTGCTCCCGGTTTCGCTCGTTATGACCTCGATGAGGGGCTCGTCAACGTCCGATACAACGGCCCTCATCGTGTCGAACTTGAGCGTGACGGGCAGGTCGGCGTTGAGCTTGACGTCTTTGGTTGTCTCGGTCGGAGTTTTCTCGGAACTTTTCTCGGAGAAGGTATCGGTCGCGGACGGCGTTGAACTGCTCGTCCCGGAGCTCATACACCCGCTTCCCGCGAGAACAAGTCCCACGAGAAGAAACGCCAGAACGTATCTAATCCCAAACTTCATTCAGAACACATCCACTTTGCTGGTAGTCGAGAACTGGGGAAGAGGAGCTTAAAAAGGTTTGCAGGCGCGTTAGGAAGCCCTAAAATCATCAGGGGTAGAAGTAGTCCCTCGCGAGCAAATCCTCGATTAAAGCCCTTACCCAAGGCTTCCTCGTCTTCCTTGAGAGGTGAATTATGCCCTCGACGTGGATTCCGTAGCGCTCCTTCATCTCCTCCCTGCTCATCGGTTCCTTGAAGAGGAACGGCCTTTCGATTGTGAAAACGTAGCCGTAGTCCTTGATGTAGTTGGCCAGCCAGTTCTTCCCGTTCTCGCCGTGAACGAGGGTTAAACCGCTCGTGTCCTTCGCCATCTCCCAGAGGGTCTCGAGGTCAGCCTTTATCACCTCGCCGACCTCGAAGCCTCCAGCGATTGTCCCCCTCCGGGTTAGCGTCTGCTCCTCGTGAAGGTTGAGCCTCCTCAGCGTGTCCCTCAGCTCGTAGGGGTTTCCGCGCGCTATGTAGAGGAACACCAGGTCACCCTCGTCGAAGGCCTTCCTCTTCCTGACCTCGACCGTTTTGAGGCCCCTGAATATCAGCTCGGCGTAAACCTGGTGGAGCGCTATGACGTGCTCCATGCTTTCACCTGGCGAACCCTCGAAGGAGGGAATAAAAAGGTTTGGGCAAAGCTTTTAACTTCCCAAGGTTGAATTTTAGTAGGGATTAGGATGGTAACCGTTAAAAAGACCCGGCGGAAGGAGCTTAGGGCGTCAGTCCTTGGAGTCGTGGTAGGGCTTGTACTCTTAGTATTCCTTCTCTTTCTCGAAATTCCTTCCACTGCTTTCTACATCCTCGTAGGAAGCTTTGTAATAGGACCACTCCTGGGGCGGGCAATATGGGGAACACCGGTTTTAAGGATAGAGAATGACGGAAGGGTCTGCGAGATTTCGGCCCACGATGGCCTGAAGAAGGTCATAATTCTGGAGGATAAGTACACCTCACGGGAGATTTGGGTGGAAGAACCCGTTGAGACCACCGTGTGCGGAGTCCCTGTTAAGTTCTACCACAATCCCGCTTGGTTCGGAACCGTCCTGATTGTTGAGGTGGAAGGTAGGAGGTACCGTCTGCCCTAAGGGGGCAGTGAAGTGAACGTGAAAAAGACCCGTGTCAAAAACCAGCGCCTCTGGAAGTTTGGTCTGTCATACCTTGCCCTCTCACTCCTTCTCCTCGCGGTTGGATTAATTGAGAAATGGCCAGTCCTACCGCTGATGAACGTTTTTATAGCCCTCGGTTTCCTCGCCCTGGCAAACCGCTTTCGTGCCCTCAGAGTGGATTGCAACGGAAAAACGCTCCTCATCGTTCCTGATTACGCGACGTCCACCATAACCCTCAAGGACACGGAGGGGAAGGTTCTCGCAAGGGACTTCTTCCCCCTCTTCGAGGAGAAAACCCTCGAAACTCCCTGTGGAACGCTGGAAATCCGCGCGATTAGACATCGCTTTGGCAAAGTGGAGCTCAGAATAAAGGCCGAAGGAAAAGAAATCACCTTGCCCTGAGTTTCAGCGATGCCTTCACGAGGTCGCTCACTACCCCGCTTGCCGTCTCCTTCAATCCGGCGCCGGCCCCCTTAACAAGAAGCTCTCCCAGAAGGTCGGTCTCGATTAGGGCAACGTTCTCGTTGCTTGAAACCGCGAGCGGACCGGAGACCTCTTCTGGAGCGACTTTAACGCTCTTCTCCTCGATTGTCGCGACGAGCCTAATCCTCTTTCCCTTTGCGAGGGTCCTCTTAACCTCGTCAACCGTAACCTCCGCGATGCCCTTGACGGCAATCTCGTCGAAGGTAATCGGCCCGAAGGCAACGCAGTGGAGTATAGTCGCCTTGTAGCCGGCGTCAATTCCGAGGACGTCTCCGCTCGGGTCCCTCTCGGCTATACCAAGCTCCTGGGCCTGCTTTACCGCCTTCTCGAAGTCAATCCCTTGCTCCATCCTTGAGAGTATGAACGTCGTCGTCGCGTTCAGGACGGCCTTTATTCTCCTTACCGTGTCGCCGAGCAGGTTCTCGCGGAGGAGCCCGATGATTGGCGTCCCTGCCATAACAGTCGCCTCGAAGAGGTAGGGCAGGCCTCTCCGCTCGGCTTCACCAGTAAGCTCCGCGTAGTGGAACGCCAGTGGTGGCTTGTTGCTCGTAACGACAGCCTTCCCGTCCCTCAGCGCCTCCAAATGCCACTCGTGGGCGTTTCCATCGTTGGTCACGTCAATAACCACGTCGGCCTCAATCTCCTTAACCGCCTCAGCCGGCGAGAAGCTGTAGACCTCGTAGTCGTTCGTCCACGCGGAGAGCTTTCCAAAGTTCTCCTTGACCAATAAAGCCTCGCTCAAATCGATGCCCTCGGGAAGCCACACGGTTCCTCTCGTGTCGGAGATGTTGACGACCCTGAAGGATAAGCCGTATTTCTCTCGGAAGAAGCGCTCCTTCTCAATCAAAACGCGAGCAACGGCTTTGCCAACGTTGCCGAAGCCGAAGAGCCCAACCTTTACCTCCATCCAACCACCGGAATAGAAAAGGAGGAGGGGCTTAAATCACTTGTTGAGGATTACCTTGATTATGTCCATGTCCCTGACTATGCCGACGAGCTCGCCCTCACCCTTGATGACGGGCAGCTGCTCGATGTGGTGCTGGACCATCTTCTGCGCAACCTCGTAGACGCTCATGTGGGGCGTGGCAACGACCAGGTTCGGATTCATTATCTCCTCGACCGGCTTCTTGGGGAGCTGGAGCTCGGCCTTCTCGAAGAGGAGCGTCGGGTTGCTCTCAAGAATCCAGTCCTCCTCACTTGAAGCGGCCAGCGCAGTCTGCTTCATGACTCTAACTACTTCCCCGTCCTTAAGGAGGTCGGTTTCGTCGACCATACCGACGAGGTTGCCGTCGTCGTCTATGACCGGAATCGCCATTGCGTTGCAGAGGAGGAGGGCCTTGAGCGCGGCCTTGAGGGGAGTTCCGCGCCAGACGACGCCAACGTTCCTCTGGTAGTAGGGCTCAATCGTTATGTCCTTGAGCTTCTCGTTCTTGGCCAGGTAGCGCCTAACGATGTCGCCAACGGTAAGTATTCCTATCGGCCTGTCCTCGTCATCAACAACTACAACGCGCCGGTAGTCGGTCTCGAGCATCCTCCTAACGGCCTTCTTGAGGTCGTCGTTCGCCTTGACCGTCGGAACATCCCGTCTGACGAGCATGGCGAGCTGGTCTTCGTCAGGATGTATGAGGACGTTTTTTATGCTTATTATCCCGACGAGCTTTCCCTCCTTGTTAACGACCGGGAAGGAACGAACGTTGTGCTTCTTGAACAGCTCAAGTGCGTAATCCCTCGTCGCCGGCAACTGTATTACCACTGGGTCCTTTGTCATCAGGGTCTTTACCCTCATGTTCTACCACCGCTTAACCTAAGACGGTGTCCCCCTATTTAAGGTTTTAGAAAAGGAAATGGGCGAAACGTCAGCCCAGGAGGGCGAGGAAAACACCGGCAACGACGGCCGTTCCGATGACTCCCGCGACGTTCGGACCCATTGCGTGCATGAGGATGAAGTTGCCGGGGTCCTCCTCGCTGGCCAGTCTCTGCACAACGCGCGCGCTCATCGGCACCGCCGAAACTCCCGCGGCGCCTATCATCGGGTTTATCCTTCCGCCCGAGAGCTTCATCATGAGCTTTCCGAAGAGCACTCCCCCAGCAGTTGCGCTGGCGAAGGCCACTATTCCGAGACCGAGAATCATGAGGGTCTGGGGCGTGAGGAAGCTCTCAGCGCGCATGGTTGAGCCGACGCCGAGGCCGAGGAATATCGTCACGATGTTCATGAGCTCCTCCTGTGCCGCCTTGGTGAGCCTTGGAACGACGCCGCTCTCGCGGAAGAGGTTGCCCATCATGAGCATTCCTATCAGTGGTGCCGCGCTGGGGACGAGCAGGCCGATGACTATCATCGTGACTATCGGGAAGAGGATTTTCTCGCGCTTTGAGACCGGCCTCAACTGCTCCATCCTTATGCGCCTTTCCTCCGGCGTTGTTAGCGCCTTTATGATGGGCGGCTGAATCAATGGGACGAGGCTCATGTAACTGTAGGCGGCAACGGCCGTTGCAGCGAGTATCTGGGGCGCGAGCTTGGTGGTGAGGTATATCGTCGTCGGGCCGTCTGCACCGCCGATTATTCCTATCGAAGCGGCCTCGTGTATGTTGAAGCCCAGCGCGAGGGCCGTAAGCATCGCCACGAAGACGCCTATCTGGGCCGCGGCACCGAGGAGCGCCGTCTTGGGGTCAGCTATGAGCGGTCCGAAGTCCGTCATCGCTCCGAGGCCGAAGAATATGAGGAGCGGCACTATCTCCGTCTTGATGAGGTAGTGGTAGACTATGTCAAGAAGACCGGGGTGAGAGCACAGCCCACCGACGGTCGGACAGTTCGCGATTCCGTTGAGGGGAAGGTTAACGAGAACCGCCGTGATGCCTATGGGCAAAAGCAACAGCGGTTCCATCTCGTAGCGTATCGCGAGGTAGACCAGCGTCAGGCCCACTGCAATCATGATGATGTTCCCTACCGTGAGGTGGAGCAGGCCCATTGTGCTCAGGAAGTCCACGAAGCTCGTCATGCTCCATCACCCGAGCTCAACCAGTGGGTCTCCGGTGTTGACGGTGTCGCCTTCTTTCACGTAGATTTTCTTCACAACGCCGTCTTTCGGAGCGGGGATTTCGTTCTCCATCTTCATGGCCTCAAGCACAACCAAACCTTGGCCGGTTTTGACCTCCTGACCCTCGCTCACGAGAACCCTCAGGATTTTTCCAGGCATTGGGGCAGTGACTGTGTTGGGCGAAGCACTCGCGGGAGCAGACGAAGGAGCCGGCGCCGGAGCGGGGGCAGGGGCCGGAACTTGTGCGGGCGCTGGAGCAGGAACCGGAGTGCTGGCAGTTTCGGGAACGCTCGGAAGCGCCATTCCAAGGCCTTCAGCCTTGACCTCGTAGCTCTTGCCCTCGAAGCTGACCCTGAACTTTCCACCGGCGAGCTCTTCAACCTCAACCTCGTACTCCCTTCCATCGATGATGACCTTAACCTTCATCTTCACCACTTCCTCATCTCGTAGTTGAAGTTCTCAACCTCATTCATACCGCTCTGTAAACCGTAGAGGCGCCAGGCGTCGGAAACCTTCCTCTTAAAGGGCAACGGCCTGGCAACCTCGGCCTTCTTCGCGAGGTAGGCGAGGATTGAGGCGGTGATGATTGCCAAATCCCTCGGGGGAATTCCTTCCTCCGGGGCCTCGACCTCTTCCTTCGTCTCCTCGACGGTCTTTTCCTCGGCCTTCTTGGCCCTTCCGGTCATTCCGCGCTCGAAGGCACCTATGGCGTACATCACTATGGCCAAAATGGTGAGTATGGCGAAGACGACGGTGATTCCTATGACGGTAATCCATCCTCCCTCGGCAAACTGGCTCATGCTTTCACCTCACAGCGGTATGTTGCCGTGCTTCTTCGGCGGGAGCTTGACGCGCTTGCTCTCGAGGGCCTCGAGCGCCATAATCACCTTCGCCCTCGTCTCCGCCGGGTCGATGACGTCGTCTATGTAGCCCCTCGCGGCGGCGACGTACGGGTTGGCGAACTTCTCGCGGTACTCGGCTATCTTCTGCTGTCTAACTTCCTCCGGGTTCTCAGCCTGGGCGATTTCCTTGCGGAATATGATGTTCGCCGCTCCCTCCGGACCCATGACCGCTATCTCCGCTGTCGGCCAAGCAAAGACGAAGTCGGCTCCAAGGTGCTTGCTTCCCATCGCGAGGTAGGCTCCACCGTAGGCCTTCCTGAGGATAACGGTCACCATTGGAACCGTCGCCTCGGCGTAGGCGTAGAGGACCTTCGCGCCGTGCCTGATTATTCCCCTGCTCTCCTGGTCAACACCGGGCAGGTAACCGGGGACGTCCACGAGCGTGACTATCGGTATGTTGAAGGCGTCGCAGGTTCTAACAAACCTGGCAATCTTGTCCGAGCTGTCTATGTCGAGAACTCCAGCGAAGTACTTGGGGTTGTTGGCGACTATACCAACGGTCTGGCCGTTCATCCTTCCGAAGCCAACCACGGCGTTCGGGGCGAAGTAGGGGAGGATTTCAAGGAAGTCCGGGTTGCCGTTCTCGTCGCGGTCAACTATCTCGTAGATGACCTCCCTGACGTCGTAGGGCTTGTTCGGGTCGTCCGGGACAATCTCATAAAGCCTCTCGCTCTTCCTGAAGGGCAAATCGCTCGTCTTGACGCGAGGTGGCTTCTCCATGTTGTTGGACGGCAGGTAGCTCACGAGGCGCCTTATTAAAGCCAGAACCTCCTCGTCGCTCTTGCCTATGAGGTGGGCCTGACCGGCCCTCTGCGCGTGAACCATCGCTCCACCGAGCTGAACTGGAGTAACCTCAACGCCGGTAACCGCTTTGACGACCTGAGGCCCGGTGATGAACATGAAGCTCGCGGGGTTGTCCACCATGAGGATGAAGTCTCCGATGGCAGGACTGTAAACGGCTCCGCCGGCACAGGGACCCATTATCGCGGTAATCTGCGGGACGACACCGCTGAGAATCGTGTTCATCTTGAAAATCTCGCCGTAGCCCTTGAGCGCGTCAACACCCTCCTGAATCCTCGCTCCTCCTGAGTCGTTGAGGCCTATGACCGGAGCACCTGCCTCCAAAGCCAGCTCCATGACGCGCTTTATCTTCATCGCGTGCATCTCGCCGAGCGAACCGCCCATGACGGTAAAGTCCTGCGCGTAGACGAAGACCAGCCTGCCGTCGATGGTTCCGTAGCCGGTGATGACACCGTCAGCGGGCAGTTCCTTCTTGTCGAGGCCGAACTCAGTTCCCCTGTGCTTGACGAACATGCCGATTTCCACGAAGCTTCCGGGGTCGAGGAGCTTTTCTATCCTCTCGCGGGCGGTGAGTTTGCCCTTGGCGTGTTGTTTCTCGACGGCCTTCTCCCCGCCCATGGCGAGAATCTTTTCCCTCCTCTCGTAAAGCTCGTTGAGCTTCTCCTCCATGCCCATAAGAGTAACCCCCTTGATTTCTTTGGGCTTGTAGTTTGTAAAGTTTAAAAGGGTTTTTGAGGAGCGAAATTCATCCAAGAGTGGATAATTTGTCCAATGACATGGAAAAAAGAAGGAAGACCTCAGAGGTGCTGGATTGGCGTTTCGGCACCACAGGCCTCACACTTGAGGAAGTGGAAGCGTCCGCGCTTGATAATCTTGGTATCGGGGCTTCCACAGACCGGACAGATGACGTACTCCTTGAGGTACTTCTTCATCTTGTTGGCTATCAGGTACGGCGTGAAGCGTCCCTGCAGGATTACGCGCCTGCCCTCGAGCGTTCCAGCGGTTGCTACCTCGCGCAGGATGAACTTCAGGAGATGGTTCGGGTCGCGGTTCATCGCTTCTGCTATGTCAACGAAGTTCTCGATTATCGTCCTGTTACCGGCTATTGTGACGACCGCCGGCGGGACCTCGAAACGGGACTTGTGGGACTTCACGTTCTCGGGCAACTCCTCGTAAGCCTTATCGAGGAGCTTCTCAAAGTCGTAAAAGTCAATGCTCTCGCTCATCTTCTCACCCCCTCATAGGTTTCCCCTTCGCTTTATAACCTTTGTTAGAGCACCCTGTAAAAGCCCGCCCTCGGCTCGTAGATTCTGCCGTCTGCCTTGAGCTCCTCGATGAGCTTCTCAACCTCGCGTTTACTGCCGACCCCGGCCTGCTTCGCGGCCTCGATTACCTTCTCTGCCGGCGCTCCGTAGTCGCCTTCCCCTTCGAGGTTCTTGATTATATCGACCAGTTTCTCTATCTTGTTGAGCTTCTTGGAGCTCTTGCCTATCTCAAGGATTGAGACGTCTATGTTGCCCTCCTCATCGACGGCTATCGTCCTCATCATGGCCTCGATGAGCTCTATGGCAGCTCTCGCATCTTCGCGCGTCACCGTCTCACTCAGTCTCATCCTCGCGTGGGCCTCGCTGAGACGTATGAGGGCCTCAAGCTGTCTCGCGGTTATCGGAATCGGCTGGACGCCTTCCTCGTCGCCCCTCTTAAGGCCCTTCCTCATCTTGACGTAGTAGCGCTTTATCTCTTCCATCGCTTCCCTGCTCAGGACCGGGTGGACGTTCTTCCTCGCGTAGGCTATGTACTTCTTAAGCAGGTCGTAGGGTATCTTCGGCGTAACAACTTCCGCCTCTCCCCTACGGACCTTGAGTATGTGCTCGGCGATGCTCGCGTCGACCTTCTCGTCCGGCTCGTCGAGGAGGAGGAATATCAGGTCGAAACGGCTCAACAGGGTCGGCGGAAGGTCGAGCTGTTCGGGGAGGGACTTGTGCCTGTTAAAGCGACCGAACTTCGGGTTGGCGGCGGCTATAACGGTCGTCCTCGCGTTGAGGGTGGCTGTAATTCCTGCCTTGGAGATGCTTATCGTGTTGTGGAGAACCAGTCCGTGGGAAACGAAGAGGTGGTACGGCTCAACGGTCACGTCGTAGACCCACTCCCAGCGGTCGTTGGAGATTTCCTCAACATTCGTAACCCTGAGGAAGCGGAGATTGCCCTCGACAAGTCCCTTTATGTCATCGAGCTTTTTCTCAACATCCCTAAGCCTTTCCCTTGCAATTTCGAGAAGAGCGTTTGTTGTTTCTTTATGTCCTCTCCTGAGCCGGTAAAGGGTCGTCGAATAGGGAGTGCCCAGCTTCTCCGATAGCTCTCTAACAGTAACGAAGGTCCTCAGCGCCTCAACGTCTCCCCTCTCAAGGGCGCTCTTAAGTTCGGCGATTCTCCCTTCGGCCTTCGCAAGGTAGTCCATTACGCGCTCTCTGTTGGCGTTCTGGCGGGCGGTTATGTTGTTGGTAAGACCGCCGTCGTTCACGTGAAGGACGTTTAAAACCTCCCTCAGGGATTCGAGCACCTCAGTCGGAACGATGTCGCGGTAATTGCGCTTTCTCTTGGAGACCTCGATGAGCTTCTCTATCTTCCCTATCCGCGGGTCGTCCCGGACAATTTCAGCGAAGCGCTCCATGTCGGCCGTACCGCTCACGATGACCTTGTAGTAGGTCGTCTCCCCCCGCTTCTCCTCGAAGATGTAGGAGTATATCCCAAGGCTCAGCAGTAGGTCCTGGAGGTCTTCCGCCATGCCCCTCGACGACGTTGTGAATCCAACGCGGTACTTGTCCACGAAGCCGTCTCCCTTGAAGAACGCGTTGAGGAAGGCCCTTCTCGCGGTTTCGTCGGCACCGAGAACCCTGGCGGGAACCCTCTTCCGGCGGGCGGGTCTTTCGTCACCCTTCTCGGGAAACGCCTCCGGGAACTCGCTTAGAAGCTTGGTATAGAAGTCCTTAGAGATGACGCGGACCGTGTAAAGCCTCTTCTCGCCAGGCCTCTCGCGAATCTGAACGCCGTACTTAACGCCGAGCTCCTCAAGGAGTCCTTTAAACTCCTCAACGAGCTTCTCGTCGGTATTCGTGAAGCCTACCTCATAGTAGCCGTTGCCGGGGTTAGCGTAGCTGAAGCCTTCCGACAGGAGGAAGCCGAGGAGTTTGGCCGTGGTCTCATCAAGGTGGTTCCCTTCGGGGGAAAGGTAGCGCCTGACCGCGAGGACGAGATTATCGGGTTTTATTTCCTCCGCCGGCTTCTCCCTTATTTCACCGTCCTCCCACACCATAATCGGGTGCTCTGGGGTTACCGTTATCTCCCTGCCGTTCGAGAACCTCAGCCGTATGAACCTGTCAGGTGCTTTGTGCCTGCTCACGCGGTCCGCTTTGACCTTCACGATTTCCTTCCGCTCGAGGTCGTACGCGAGAAGCTCTATGTCATCAACGGGCAGTATCTCGGTGTCCCTGCCGAGTATCACCTTATCGCGGTTGGCCTCGATTAGGGAATCCACCAGCTCGCCTATCTTCACCTTCCTGCCGTCCGCTAAGAGAAGCTCAAAGTCGTGGTGGTAGCTCTGCTGTTCCAGCGCTTCGTGAATCGCGCTTCTGTCACGGTCACTCATCTTGTCGAACTCGTCGATTAACGCGAACCCTCCATCTGCCAGCACGAGAACACCCGCTTCCAGAACCCACGAGCCCGTGAACTCGTCGCGCACGGCTGCAGCGGTCAAACCGGCGGCGCTTGAACTCTTACCACTCGTATAAATTGCCCTTGGGGCTAAATTAGCAACGTAGCGGAGGAGCTGGCTGTTGTGGACGAAGATGTCGTTGGCTATGAAGTTGTGGTGCCCCGGAATCTGGAGGTCGTAGACCCATGCATGCTCGGGCTTGTACTCTTCAATTTCGACAACCCTGTCCCAGAAGATGTCAGACTCTTCGAGGAGCTTCCTAAGTCCTTCATCTTCCGTTTCAGGAACTATCTTTGGCTCGTTGTCGCGCCTTGGAGTTGCAATAAAGTCCCCAACCCTCAGCTCCTCGGCTTTCCTCGTTCTGAACTGGCCGTTTTCGAAGGTGAAGAACGGGTGGGTTGGGGTAACGCGAATCTCCCTTCCGCTCGCTGTCTTTATTCTGAACATCTTTTCCGGAGCAGTTCTCTTCCAGGCGATGTTCGCCTTAACTCTCCTGACCCTCAGCGTTTTCGCGTCGAGAGCATATAGCTCGAGGTCAATCGGCGCGTAGAAGCCATCGTCGACCCTTCCGAGGTTTCCTTCGGCTTTTGCCTTCTCGATGGCCTCGTCAACTATCTCGCCAATCTCCTTCAGGCTTCCATCGGCTAAGAGAACCTTCGTGTGGTAATCAACGCACTTAGCAACACCCGGGTCACCAACCAATAAAACGTGGCTTTCTCCCCTCAGCTTCGTTCCATCGGGCAAAACCCTCTGCACACCGCCGAAGAGAGCCAAAGCGATTCCCTTCTTGACTATCCTGTGCCCCCAGATGGCCGGAGCTATCGAGTCCACTATCGCGTCAACGATGTCCTTCCTCTTCGCCAGCTCGCGAATCTTCTGCTCGTCCTCCGGCGAAATCTCAAGCTCCTCAATCTCCTTGCTGAGCTGTTCGATGTGGTTGACCTCCAGAACCTTTTTGAAAATCGGCCTCTTGTCCCTCTGCTCGAGGATGACGCGCAGGATTCCGGTCACGAGAACACGGTCGCCGGGCAGAGCGGTATCTACGAGATCGTCAAGTAGAATAGCGTCAACGAAGCGGGGCATCTGGCCGCCTTTGAGGCTCTCGGGCCTGTCCTGAAGGCGGAAGCTCTGGAAGTTGATGAACCTACTTTTTTCCACGTCGAGCTCGACGTTTCTTGAACCACAGGCGTCGCACTTGGCCGGCTTGACGAGGTTCTCGTAGGGCCTCTGGAGGCGAATCATCTCGTTTCCGCAGTCCTTGCAGACGAAAACGGCCCTCTGAACAAACGGTTTGACCTCGCTGACGCGCGTGATTATTCCCTCGACCTGGATAAGCCTGTTTATGTGCTCGCTCCCGAGTTCCTTGACGAGTAAGGTGTGGGGCAGGTTGTAAAAGCGCGCGTGAACCTTCAGCTCCCTCTCAACGAGGAGCGGGGGCTCGCGGAGGATAATCTGAATCGCGTCCTCACAGCTCGCTATCGCCTCTTCCGGGTTGTTGAGGAGCTCTTCCGCTAATTCGGGGTCGAAGGAGTTGAGGTGCGCCCAGTCTATAGCTAAGGAGCGCTTCGGCGTTACGGTTAAGAGGTCCTTGAGGCGGTTGATGTAGACCTCGTTGCCGTCGTCGTCAACGTACTCGCGGAGGAACTTTGCGAAGCGCGAAATCATCTCCTCCCTGTCCATCAGGCATCACCGAGCCACTCGTTCCTTATCTTGGACATCTGGAGGTAGAGCCGTCTTTCCTCCGGCGAGAGGCGCGAGAGCAGTTCGAGGCTGTTGGGCCTCAGCATGACCGCTTTGAGGATTTTGTTGAAGCGTATCATCTTCAAATCGCGGAGTTTTTTCTTGAGGTTGGCAAGCTTGGTGAGCTTGACGTTTATGGTCTCGACGCTCTCGCCCGGGTTGAGGCGGACGTAGTTTTCAAGGTAATACAGGTAGAACTCGGCCCTCTCGTAGAGCCCGGCCGGGAGTGCCGTTAACGGCTCGCTCTCGCGCTCCCCGGCTATGGCCTTGTCTATCTCGCCGATTACCTTGTCGGTCTCGTCCACAATCTCAACTACCCCGGCCTCCCAGAGTTCCCTCGCCTTCCAGTCCTCGATTAGGACTATGTCGCCCTGATTCCAGTCCGAGAAGGGTTTTAACACCTTCACAGCGATGAGCGCCCTGCCGGTGAACATACCACCACCTTGAACGACCTAAGGTCTTCGGCTAATAAACCTTGTCGGAACAGCTTAGAACGGTGTTGCGCGGGATTATGCCAGTTCGATTTCCACTCGAATGCATTCATGAGCACAGATGAGCAGGGGAACGCTTTTAGCCTCGATAACCCTTTAAACTTGGACGAGCAGTCCCCTTAAGGTGAGCCGTAATGCTGATTGGAATAATGAGCGACACCCACGATAACCTCCCGGCCATAAGGAAGGCAGTCGAGTTCTTCAACGAGAGGAACGTTGACCTCGTAATCCACGCGGGTGACTACATCGCCCCCTTCGTCGCGAGGGAGCTCGGAAAGCTCAAGGCCCCGCTGAGAGGCGTCTTCGGCAACAACGACGGCGAGAGGGACGGCCTGAGGAAAGCGTTAGGGATAGAGGACGAGCTCATCGAGGTCGAGGCGGACGGAATGAAGATAGCGGTCACTCACGGGACGAACGAGGTTCTCGTTAAGGCTTTGGCCTACAGCAAGCTCTACGACGTGGTTATAGTCGGCCACACCCACCGCTACGAGATTAGGGAAGTGGGCAGGACGATACTCGTCAACCCCGGCGAGGTCTGCGGCTATTTAACCGGCGTCAAGAGCGTCGCTTTACTCGACACGAGGAAGAGGGTTGTGGAGATTTTCAACATCGAGACAGGTGAGCTGTTGGGGGCCATGAGCGTATGAGGTGAGCCGATGGACATATTGACGCCGGCCGAGAGGAGGGACGCGGTGGTCTTCATCGGCGTTGATAGGGCTGGAAACGTCGAGTTCGTGAAGGTCTACGCCGTCAGCGAGGAAAAAGCCAAGGAAACGCTGGAGGAGTTCTTCAACGCCAAGGGGCTCTTCCCCACCGATTACAGGCTCGTGAGCCGTGGTCTGGAAGACGTTTCCGGAAAGAAGGCCATAACGACGAGGAGCGAGGAGGAGCTCAGCTCTTCCCTCGCGAGGCTCGGCCTTAAGTTACTCTCCAACGGAATCCTGACCCTCGAGGACATCGAGGAGGTCTACCAGATAACCCTCGTCAGCGAGGTCCTCTACGAAAGGGTTACCTCGGAAAGGCGGGAAAAAGAGGAAAAAACCCTCGACTGGCGGGAAGTTCTCTCGCTCGGCGTCGATACGCTCGTTGAGAACCTGAGGGGGGTTGACTTGTCGGAGCTCGTTCCTGCGAACGCGCTAATCCTTCGCGAGCCGAGCGTTGAGACCGTTGCGGAGCTCCTGAACGGGGAGCGGGACGGGCCGATAATCGTCGAGACGAAGGACGCGGGCAGGTATCGGAACCTCGATTTCTCAGCCTTCGTGAGGATTCCCCCTCTGAGCAGGGAGGAGTTTGCGGTCGAACTCTCGGCGAGGCTCGGCTTCAACGTTCCGGTGAGCCTGATTTCCCTTCCAGAGAACAGGCTGAACCTGCGCAACGTCGAAAAACTGGCCAAACTCGTCGAGGCGCTCGTGAGGAAAGGATTTGAAAGGGAAGAGGCCCTGAAAATAGCGGTCGAGCTCAACTCTTCAGGGCCTTAAAGTAGGCCTTGACAGCTTCCCTGAAGGCAGGGTTGAGCTTCCCAAGGACGGCGTTGACTCTCTCGCGCTTCTTCCGCTCGCCGGCGAGGTAGCTCAGGAGAAGGCACTCGTCAACCGAGAGGTTAGAGACTTCTGGAGGCTCTTCTCCCGCTAAAATCCGCTCCAAGAGGGGCCTCAGCTTCTCGCTCCGCCTCTCGAACTCAAGCCAATTCACGTTGAGCCTGCCCATTATGGAAATCTCGCCCGCTTTCTCAAGGTACGGCCGGATTTTCTCTCCGAGCGGGGAAGATAGAACCCTCGCAATGAACTCCTCCACGTACGCCATGTCGTCGCCGAGCCTCTTCCTGTCAACGAGGTCGAGGCTCTCGAAGAGCGCCCTAGCGGTCAGGTAGCACTTAACAGCAAAGGGAAGCTCGGGGAGAGTTAAATACACACCATCAATCTCGACCCTCTCACCGGGTTTTCGCTTCAGCGTTTCGAGGAGAGTTCCAAGGGGGTAACTAAGGCTCTTCACGCAGAACTCAAGCTCGTCCATGTTCTCACCATGCCACCTTGTTCGGCCCGCCTAAAAGCCTTTCGTCAGGTTTTTAGGCTTCGCGGGGAATCCCACTACGGTGGGAGAATGGAGTGGGTCGAGATAGACGGCTCATACGGCGAGGGAGGGGGGCAGATACTCAGAACGGCCGTTGCCCTGTCAGTAATAACCGGGAAGCCGGTGAGGATTCACAGGATAAGGGCAAACCGTCCGAACCCCGGACTAAGACCCCAGCACCTGCACGGTATTCTCGCTTTGAAGAAGCTGAGCAACGCGAGGGTTAAAGGAGCAAAAGTCGGCTCTACGGTTCTTGAGTTCGTCCCCGGAAGGGCCGAGCCTAAGCACATCAAAGTCCCGATAAAAACGGCTGGGAGCATAACGCTCGTCCTCCAGGCGTTATTGCCAGCGATGGCCTTCGTGGGAGGAAGCTTCGAGGTAACCGGCGGAACCGACGTGCCCTGGAGCCCGTCCGTGGACTACCTGAGGCACGTTACGCTCTTCGCGCTCGAAAAGATGGGGCTGAGGGCGGAGATTGAGCTCAGGAGGAGGGGCCACTATCCAAAGGGCGGTGGGCTCGTCCTCGGAAGGGTCGAGCGGTGGGAGGAGAGAAAGCCCCTCGTTGCCCTCGAGTGGCGTAAGATAGAGCGCTTCGCGGGAATAAGCCACGCAACGAATTTACCCGCCCACGTCGCGGAAAGGCAGGCGAAGTCAGCTGAAGAGAAGCTGAGGAGCCTCTACAGCGTCCCTGTCGAGATTGAGAGGGAAGTCTCGCGCTCCCTCGGGCCGGGAAGCGGGATAGTGGTTTGGGCCGAGACGGACTCGCTTAGGTTAGCCGGAGACGCCCTCGGAAAGCGCGGAAAGCCGGCTGAGGTGGTCGGCAGGGAAGCCGCCGAAGAGCTGATTGAGCAACTAACGCCAAGGAAGGCCGTTGACAGGTTCCTAGGCGACCAGCTGATACCGTTCATGGCCTTCACGGGAGGAGAGATAGGCGTTGCAGAAATCACGAACCACCTCGTCACCAACGTCTGGGTCGTGGAGCAGTTCCTTGGCAGAACCTTCGAGGTCGAGGGAGAAATCGGAGAGCCCGGGGTTGTGAGGGTGGTGAGGAAAGCGGAGGTTTAAGTGTATTGTTATTCATCGCTCAACGCGCCCTGAGCGAAGGCGTTAAATAGCATTGCACCCAACTCCCGCTGGTGAAAAGATGGAGATAGTCATTCCTGATGACGTTCTCGTGTCCCTCAAGCTCCCGAAGAGCGAAGTTGAGAGGGAGCTGAAGCTTGAGTTAGCCCTTATTCTCTACTCCAGAGGTGCATTATCCTTGGGAAAAGCCGCCAAACTCGCCGGGCTTACGAAGAGGGAATTCCTAGAGGAGCTTGCAAGGCGGAGAATCCCGAGGCACTATACGGAGAGAGAGCTGGAGGAGGACTTGAACTTTGCCCGTGGTTAGCAACTCCACTCCCCTCATTCATCTCGCCAAAATCGGCAGGCTCGACCTTTTGAGGAAATTCTTTGGTGAAGTCATCATTCCAAAGGCTGTTTACAGGGAGTGCGTCCTTGAGGGGAGAGGTTCAGAGGACGCGGAGCTCATTGAAAAGGCCAACTGGATAAAGGTTGTGGGAATAAAGGACGAGACCCTCAAGAAGTCGCTTATGCT
Source organism: Thermococcus nautili (assembly GCF_000585495.1). Lineage (NCBI taxonomy): Archaea > Methanobacteriati > Methanobacteriota > Thermococci > Thermococcales > Thermococcaceae > Thermococcus > Thermococcus nautili. The sequence continues at coordinate 1,812,885 of NZ_CP007264.1, read as the reverse complement.
TGAGCTTGACGAGGGGGAGAGCGAGGCGATTGTTCTTGCGCTTGAAACTAACGCCGGGCTTCTGCTCATTGATGACTACGACGGCAGGGAAGTCGCGAGGGCACTGGGGCTGAAGGTTGCTGGAACGATTGGCGTTCTGCTGAGGGCAAAGTTCCAGGGGATAATTCCGAGTGTCAAAGAAGAGCTTGAGAAGCTGAAGGAAACCGGTTTCTGGCTGAGCGAAGGGCTTTACAGAGGAATTTTGGAGGAGGCAGGTGAAACGGGTGGTGATTCCGGAAGAGCTTGAAGGGAATTGCGGAAAGAGCGCTACTGGGTCTTGAGGAGGCCGACTCCGTGAGTCCTCCCAAATCCACCACGCTGGAATCAACGGGGAATAAAGCGCAGGCCCTTGACGAGTTCATCAGAAGGGTTGAGGCGAGGTTCGGAGATTCGGTGGAAGAGATAATCCTCTTCGGCTCCCGCGCGAGGGGAAACCACGACGAGGAGAGCGATATAGACCTTCTCATCGTTGGGGACGTGGATTTTGACGGGCTGATGGAAGTTGTAACAAATATCCTCCTCGAATACGGGGAACTGATAAGCCCGATAGTTCTGAAGCCTGAAGAGTTTAGAAAAAGGAGGGACAGCTTCATAAGGACCGTCCTGAGCGAGGGAAAGGTGCTCTACTCCTCCATCTCCACCCCGTAGACCTTCCCCGGGTTCTCGACGTGGATTTTGTAGACGTCCTCCTCCGTGAACAGGCCGTTCTGGAGAAAGGCCTTCGTTCTCCTGGGAACTGTTTTCGGACCGAGAACTGCCCCCGGCCGTCTTTTGTCGTCTATGTAGTCGGTCTCCATCATGAAGCGGTTGCCCTGCTTTATTGCCTCCTCTATGTTCTTCCTGCTCGCTATTATGCTCGGAAAGACGCCGACCTCTTCAGCAACCTTCACCAGCGGCGGCGAGAAGTGCTTGACAACGCGGTAGGGCTTTATACCGACTTCCTTCACGTACTCCCCGAGCTCCCTGAACTTCTCCTCGTCGAAGCTCTCGGTGTGGAGCTGAACCGCGCAGTCGGCATCTTTGGCGAGGCTCATCCCGTACTTCATAAGCTCTATGCTCACCTCCCATATCTCCTCGCTCACCTCGTAGTGTGGCCTGCCTATCTCGCCTATCGCAACGGCCTTGCCCTCAAGGCAGAGCTTCTGCGCGTATTCCAGGGCCTTCATGACCTCGTTTTTGGCGTATTCAAGGCCCTTCTGCTCCGCTAAATAGACGAACTCCGCCGGGTGGACGCCAACGACAGCAAAGGCTTTAACCGGCGTCTCGCGGTTTATCCTCTCGACGAGCTCGATGTGGAAGTCCATGGCCTTTATGAAGTCCTCAGCCTTCAGGCCCGGGAAGCCGTAGTCGTGGGCCGTCTTGTAGACGACCATCAGGTGCGTTCCGCCCGCTCTGTGGAACTGCTTCACCGCCTCGAGGAAGAGGCCCTTGAAGGGGTCAACGTGGAAATGATTATCGAGGATTATCATTGCTCCCACCTCACGACTGGTAGATTTCGAGAACGTCGCCTTTTTTAGCGTTTGTCTTCCCCTCGAGGATGAGCGCGACCCTGTCGCCGTCAACCGCGAAGTCAACCCTCTTTCGCTCCCTCTGGATTTCCCGGATTAGGGCGATGTTTTTTCCCTTGACCTTGTAGCCGGGGTAGATTATCCCCTCAACGGTTCCAATCAGCGTCTCCCTGCCGAGGACGTTAAGGACCTGTTCCACCCTGAACTTCGCGACCGGTTTCCTCGACGCTATGAACTCTCCGGTTTCTCCCTTCCGTCTTTTCAGAAAGTCGAAGGGCCCCATGCTCCCACCGAAGGGAGTGGGAAAGAGGGGGAGAAAAGCTTATCCCCTGACGAAGTGCACTGAGCAGGAGATGCAGGGGTCGAAGGCCCGGACGGTTTCCTCAAGCCTTCTGAGGAGCTCATCCTCCGGCGCGTTTCCGTAGAGGTTTCTCGCTTCCCACAGGAGGGCGCCCTCCATCATGGCGTGGTTGAAGGCTGTGGGCGTTATTATGTTGGAGTACTCGATTTTTCCGCCGGCTATTCTGTAGTGGTGCACGAGGACTCCCCTCGGGGCCTCCACGTAGCCTATCCCCTCGCCGTCCCCGGCCTCGACCGGAACGTTCTCGGGCTCAAAGCCTTTGTCGAGAAGGGTTTTCGCTATTTCCCCCGCCCGTTCGAGGGCGTAAACCAGCTCTATCGCCTGGGCGAGGTTGTTGTAGCTCACCCATCCGGCTTCAAGCCTCCCCCGGTTCTCCTCGAAGAGTCTCTTAGCCGTGGGGGTCAGCGATTCAGCCTTGAGCAGGAGCCTCGCCAGCGAGCCGACGAGGAAGGGCTTTCCGTTGTAGAGGCTCTGCTTCGCGAAGCTGTAGACGAGGGGGCGCTCCTCGATGCGCTCGAAGTAATGGAAGTTCCGCTCGACGTTCGACACGAGCGAGTCGCCGGTGAGGTAGCCGTCGGTGGCGACGAACAGCTCGGCCCTTCCGCCGTACTCCCCGATTCCCGAGAAGAGCCTCACCGCACGCTTCGCCACCGTTAGAAGGGCCTTTGCCTCCCGCTCTATCGCCTCAAGCTCTTCCCGCCCCGGCCACCTTCCGAAGCCACCGGGTTTAACGTTTATGCCGTGGATTTCCCTCCCGCCGATGAGGTCTCTAATCCTGTTCCCGAAGGCCTTGAGAGCTATGCCCTCCTTGACGAGCTCGCCGTGCTTCGTCGCGAGCCTTATCGCGTCGGGATAGCCGAAGAGGTCTGGCGCGACGAGGAGATACAGGTGGAGCGCGTGGCTCTCGATGAGCTCCCCTATGAGGCCGAGCTCCCTTAGGAGCCTCGTCTCCTCCGGAACCTCAACGCCGAGGGCCCGCTCTATGGCCAGAACTGAAGCGACGCTGTGAGAGAGGTAGCAGATGGCGCATATCCTTGCCTCGAGGTCAGGAACATCCCAGAAGTCCCTTCCGAGGGTGAGGAGCTCAAAGAACCTCGGCCCCTCGACGATTTTGACCCTGACGTCCTTGACCTCGTTCCCCTCGATGACTATCTCGGCCTTCCCGTTCCCCTCGACGCGGGTGAACTCCCTCGTCTCGATTATCATGGCTCCCACCTCGCGAAGGTCTTGAACTTCCTCATGATGTACTCCTCGTCGTAGCCGAGCCCCTTGAGAACCTCGAACTCTCCAGCCGGGTTCACCTCACCTGGCAGGGGCCCGCGACAGCCGATACAGCCGAGTCCGGAGCGCGGGCAGGCAGCGTTACAGCCTCCGAGCGTTATCGGGCCGAGGCAGGGGAGGCCCTTCTTGACCAGAACGCACTCGTACTCGTTCAGCTTGCACTCGAGGCAGACTGGATAATCAGGTCTTACAGGCTCGATGCCCTTTGCTATGTCAATAAGCGCCTGGAAGAGCTCGTTCTTGTCGTAGGGACAGCCGGGTATGGCAAGGTCAACGGTAACGTACTCGACGATGGGCTTTGGGTCGAGCGCCCTCATCGGGTTCCCCTCGTCGCCGTAAACGGCCTTCAACTTCTCCTTAAGCGGAAGCTCGACGCTCGCCTGAAGGCAACCGTGGGTGGCACAGGTTCCGAGGGCTATGAGGTAGTCGGAGCGGTTTCTGGCCTCTCTAAGAACCTCAAGGTCGCGGTGGCTTGAGACCGTTCCAGTGACGAGGCCGACGTCGAAGTGCCTCCCCTCAAGACTTGTCGTCATGTGGAACTCCTCTATCTCGTAGAACTCCAGAACGTCGAAGAGCCTCTCGTAGAGGAACAGGAAGTTGAGGGCGCAACCACCGCAGTCGGTAAGCTCAAACACGCCGAGCTTCATCATATCAACCCCCTCGTCGAGAGGGCGTCCCAGTAAGTGAAAACCGGACCGTCCTGGCAGATGTACTTCATCGAGACGCTCGTTCCGACGACGCAGTGACCGCACTTGCCGACTCCACAGCGCATGCGCCTCTCGAGGGTCATGTAGATTCTCCCCGGTGAGAGCTTCCTGTTGAGGAGCTCCCTTATGACGAAGCGGTACATGATTGGCGGGCCACAGATTAGGGCGTAGGAGTTCTCGATGTCGAAGTTCTCGCCCCTGAAGAGGTCGGTAACCACTCCCCTGCAGACCCTGTCGGAGAAGCCCTGCTCAAGGTAGATGCACGAGGGGCTCTCGATTTCGTAGGCGAGCTTGACGGTGCAGTTCATCGCACTCCCGTGCTTGAGGAGATGGAGAACCTCGTCGCGGAAGAGTATATCCTCGTAGGCCTTCGTGCCGTAGAAGAGCCAGACGTGCTCGTACCTGCCGGTGTCAAGGGCGTACCAGAGAACCGAGCGCAGGGGCGCCATTCCAAGACCGCCAGCCACGAGGATTAGGTTCGAGCCCTCCATGTCCTCCATCGGGAAGCCGTTGCCGTACGGCCCGCGGATTCCAACGACCGAGCCTTCCTTCATTCCGTGTATGAACTTCGTCATCCTGCCGGCCTTTCTTATGCAGAGCTGGATTGGACTCCTCGTCGGGGACGAGCAGAGGCTTATCGGGAACTCGCCGAAGCCGGGAACGTCCACTATGACGAACTGCCCCGGCCTGAAGGTGAACTCCTCGTTGAGCTTCTCGTCGAGGAAGCGGAGCGTAAAGAGCTTCTCCCTCGGGGTCAGGTCCTTAACCTCAAGGATTCTCGCCGGATGGCTCTCGTAGGGATTCATTCCAGCGACCCCCTTATCTCGTCGAGAACCTTAACGTGCTCTATACCTGCAGGACAAAACTCGTCGCACCGGCCACAGCCGACGCAATTGAAACCCGCCGAGGGGTCGAAGTAGCTCTTGCAGTAGTAGCGGTGCCTGAAGCGGTCGAGCCTCGTGGGCCTGAAGTTATGACCGCCCGCGACGAGGCCGTGGCTTTCCATGAAGCAGGAATCGTAGCGCCTCTCGCGAACGGCCCTGTAGGCATCGACCCAGCGGTCGCAGACTTCATAGCAACGGCACGTCGGACAGACGAGGTTGCAGTTCCCGCAGGCGAGGCACTTCTCGGCGTACTCCTTCCAGACCGGGCTGTTGTAGGCCAAATCGAGCGTGTCTGCCAGACCCTCCGAGCGTAGCTCCCTCTTGAAGGCTTCAGCGCGCCTCTCCTCGAAGGCCTTGAAGTTGGCTATGTCCTCGTCGCTCACCTCGTCGAATAGCCTCGCGTTCTCCCAGACCACCTCGTGTCCCCTCACGCTCCCTATCCTGACGAGCCATCCATCTGGAAGCTCGTGGAGGAATAGGTCAAAACCGTCCATCGCGAAGTGCGTTCCGAGGCTCTTGCAGAAGCACAGCTCATCGGGGAGACAGCTTATGCCGACGATGAAAGCGCTCTTCCTTCTTTCTGCGTAGTATGGGTCAACCGGCTCGGAGAGATAAACCCTGTCGAGGATTTTGAGGGCGTGAACGTCGCATGAGTGGACGCCGAAGAGCACGAAGGGATTCTCGTCCCCTTCCTTCCTCCACCAGCCGTCCTCAAGGCTGAAGAGCCTCTCCCTCGGCCGGACGAAGAACTTCTTGGGCGGGAGCATCGTTCTGGTGTATTTCAGGTCCATTTCACCGGCTTCCTCGACCCTTCGGAAGTGGTGGGTCTTCCCCTCTTTAACCGGCCCGTAGATTTGGCCTATCCCTCTGAGGGAATTGAAGAAGTCCTCAAAGTTTCCGGAGGGTAGCTTTACATATCTCAACTCGACCACGCCCCTATCGGGCTATAATTTTAAGTTTGTAAAGATTCCCTTAAGGATTTTTCAAACCGGAGGTTGGGAACCTTTTGTTACAAACTTGTGCTTCAATGCACATTTATAAGCACGGCAAACCAACTATCGCCCATAAGTGGTGGTGCTCATGGAGGCGGAAGTCGATTACCTGACCTCGTATCCCCCCGAGCCGAGCTCGCTAATCCCCCTTCTGCAGAGAACCCAAGAGCGCTTCGGCTATCTTCCAAGGGAAGTCCTTGAGAGAATCGCGGAATACCTCGGAATTCCCCTGAGCAGGGTCTATGGCGTCGCGACCTTCTACGCACAGTTCAGGTTCGAGCCCCTCGGAAAGTACGTCGTCAAAATCTGCCACGGGACGGCCTGCCACGTGAACGGAGCGGTAACCATTGCCCAGGCGATAACGGAGGAGCTCGGTATAGAGGAGGGCCAGACGACGGAGGACGGGCTGATAACCCTCGAAAGGGTGGCCTGCCTCGGCTGTTGCAGTTTGGCACCGGTGGTCATGATAAACGACAAGGTGTTTGGAAAGCTCACGCCGGACAAGGTTAGGAAGCTCATGAAGAAGCTCAGGGAGGGGAAGCTCGATGTCTGAGATAAAGGCCATAGCGGTCGGCATGAACTCCTGCGGGATTGCCGCAGGCGCGAGGGAAACCTACGAGGCAATAAAGGCCGAGCTTGAGAGGAGAAACCTCGACGTGAAGCTCAAGATAGTCGGTTGCGTCGGCATGTGCTACCGCGAACCCCTCGTTGACATAATCACCGAGGACGAGATTATCACCTACGGCCACGTCGACCCGAAGAAGGTCCCGAGGATTATAGAGGAGCACGTGGTAAACGGGAAGCCCATAGAGGAGTGGATAGTCAAGCGCGACTGGTGGGAGAACGGCGAGAGGAAGACGTGGGACGTTGACGGCTACTTCGCCAAGCAGGTGAAGATAGTCCTCGAAAATTCCGGCTACATAGACCCCGAGAACATAGACGAGTACATCGCCGTCGGTGGTTACGAGGCTCTAAGGAAGGCCCTCAGAATGGAGCCCGAGGAAATCATAGATATCATTATGAAATCCGGGCTTCGCGGAAGGGGTGGGGCAGGCTTCCCGACCGGCCTGAAGTGGAAGTTCACGAGGGAAGCGGAGGGCGACGAGAAGTACATCATCTGCAACGCCGACGAAGGCGACCCCGGAGCGTTTATGGACAGGAACGTCCTCGAGGGCGACCCCCACCGCGTCATCGAGGGCATGATAATAGGGGCTTACGCGATTGGGGCGACGAAGGGCTTCATCTACGTGAGGGCGGAGTATCCGCTCGCCATAAGGAGGCTGAGGATAGCGCTGAAGCAAGCTAAGGAGAGGGGCTTCCTCGGTGAGAACATCCTTGGAAGCGGGTTCTCCTTCGACATCGAGATTAAGGAAGGTGCAGGAGCGTTCGTCTGCGGTGAGGAAACCGCTTTGATAGCCTCAATTGAAGGCAAGCGCGGAATGCCGAGGCCGAGACCGCCTTACCCGGCCCAGAAGGGCCTCTTCGGAAAGCCGACCAACATAAACAACGTCGAAACGTGGGCGAACGTGCCGTGGATAATAAGGCACGGCTGGAAGGCCTTTGCCTCGCTCGGAACCGAGAAGAGCAAGGGCACCAAGGTTTTCGCGCTGTCAGGCAAGATAAAGCACGGCGGAAACGTCGAGGTTCCGATGGGAACGACGCTGAGGGAGATACTCTACGAGATAGGCGGTGGAACGAAGACCGGGAAGAGGATTAAAGCAGTTCAGCTCGGCGGGCCCTCGGGAGGTTGCATTCCGGAGTACCTTTTCGACACACCCGTTGACTACGAGAGCGTGAACGCGACGGGCGCGATAATGGGGAGCGGTGGAATGGTCGTCATGGACGAGGACACCTGTATGGTCGATGTCGCCAAGTTCTTCCTCGACTTCACCGTCAAGGAGTCCTGCGGTAAGTGCACCTTCTGCAGGGTCGGAACGAAGAGGATGCTCGAAATCCTCGAGCGGTTCACAGAGGGCAAGGCCACGAAGGAAGACCTTGAGAGGCTCGAGAAGCTCGCCCACCAGGTCAAGAGCGGTTCGCTCTGCGGTCTCGGGCAGACCGCCCCGAACCCCGTCCTAACAACGCTCCGCTACTTCAGGGACGAATACCTCGCCCATATCGAGGGGAAGTGCCCGGCCAAGGTCTGCAAGCCCCTCATAAGGTACGTCATAATCCCAGAGAGGTGCACCGGCTGTACGGCATGCGCAATCTTCTGCCCGGCCAACGCGATAACCGGCGAGAAGCTCAAGCCCCACGAGATTGACCAAGACAAGTGCATCAAGTGCGGAACCTGCTACGAGGTGTGCCGGTTCAACGCTATAGAAATCGTTACCGGGGGTGAGTGAGATGGTCAGGCTCATCGTTGACGGAAAGGAAGTTGATGCTCCGGCGGATAAGCCCCTCATAGAGTTCCTGCGCGAGATTGGCCACGTTCCCGGCTTCTGCTATACCGAAGAGCTCGAACCCTACGGCTCGTGCAGGCTCTGCCTCGTCGAGACCGAGAGGGGAGTAACGACGGCCTGTACGCTGAAGCCCAGGGAGGGCCTCAAAGTCGAGACCCTGAGCGATAGAGTCATAGAGATGCGCAAAACGGCCCTCGAGCTTCTCCTTTCGAGCCACTACGGTGACTGCATCGGTCCGTGCCAGGACGCCTGTCCCGCCCACGCCGACGTACAGGGCTACCTCGCGCTGATAGCGATGGGCAAGTACCACGAGGCCGTCAAGCTGATGAAGGAGAAGTACATCCTGCCGGCGGTTCTCGGAAGGGTCTGTCCGGCCTTCTGTGAGGAGGCCTGCCGGAGAAACCTCGTTGATGAACCCGTCGGCATAAGGCTCGCGAAGCGCTTCGCTGCCGATTACGACCTCGAAAACGGCCCGTGGATGCCCGAGATACCGCCGTCGACCGGGAAGCGCGTTGCCGTCGTCGGAGGAGGGCCTGCAGGACTGGCGTGCGCCTACTACCTGAGGCTGAAGGGCCACGAGGTTACCATCTTCGAGGCGATGCCCGAACTCGGCGGAATGACCCGCTACGGCATTCCGGGATACAGGCTTCCGAGGGACGTCTTGGATAAGGACATAGCGACCGTGATAAACACGGGCATCGAGGTGAGAACCAACACGGCCCTCGGCAGGGACATTACTCTGGAGGAACTGCGCGAGAAGTACGACGCCGTTTTCCTGGCAGTTGGAGCCTGGAAGAGCAGGAAGATGGGGATTCCTGGGGAGGATTTGGAGGGAGTGATGCACGGCATAGAGTTCCTGAGGAAGGTGAACACTGGCGAGGAAGTGAAGCTCGGCGAGCGCGTTATAGTTGTCGGCGGTGGGAACACGGCGATGGACGTCGCGAGGACTGCTCTAAGGCTCGGCGCGAAGGTCACCGTCGTTTACCGCCGTTCGAAGGCCGAGATGCCCGCCAACGAGCGCGAAGTGGAAGAAGCAATCGAGGAAGGCGTTGAGTTCCTCTTCCTGGCCAACCCGGTCAGGATTATCGGCGACGGCAGGGTAGAGGAGGTGAAACTCGTCAGAATGCGCCTCGGCGAGCCGGATTCAAGCGGAAGGAGGAGGCCTGTGCCAGTTGAAGGCTCGGAGTTCAGGGTTAAGGCCGACAACGTGATTCTGGCTATAGGCCAGTACTGCGACGAGGAGTTCCTGAAGAGCCTTGGAATAGAGGCAAAGCGTGGAAGGGCGGTTGTTGACGAGATTACACTTCAGACGAACCTCCCGGGAGTGTTCGCGGGCGGAGACCTCGTTCTCGGGCCGTCAACGGTAATAGAGAGCATAGCCACCGGAAGGAGAGCCGCTGTGATGATAGACCTCTACCTCAGGGGCAAGCTTGAAAAGGCCAGAGAGGTTCTCGCAAACCCCGAGAAGCACATCAGGGAGCTGACCGAAGATAGGGAGCTGTACGAACTCCTGCTCGACCTGAGACCCTACAACCACTGGAGGGACGTTACGGAGGAGGACTACCGCGAGACGCCGAGAAGGCCGAGGGTCAGGCCGAAGCTCCTCGACCCGAAGGAGAGGGCGAAGGGCTTTGTGGAGGTCGAGAAGACGCTGAGCGAGGGCGAAGCGAGGAGCGAGGCTTCGCGGTGCATGAGCTGTGGCTGTCTGGCTGTCTTCGACTGCAAGCTGAGGGAGTACGCGACGCTGTACGGCGTAAAGCCCGAACTCGGAAGGGGCGAAAAGCGCTTTGAGATTGACGAGAGCCACCCGAGAATTACGCTCGACCCTAACAAGTGCGTCCTCTGCGGTCTGTGCGTCCGCTTCACCCACGAGATTGCCGGAGAGGGCGTGATAGACTACCTCTTCAGGGGCTACGACACGAGGATTGGGCCACCGCTCGGCGACACCATAGCCGACGTTGAGGGGAAGTTCATCGGCGAGCTGGCCGACGTCTGTCCCGTCGGCGCGATAGTGGAGAGGCCACCGCTCACAAAGCCCGGCCCGTGGAAGACCGAGAAAATCAAAACCGTCTGCAACGGCTGTTCCCTCGCCTGCGAGATGGCGGTTGAGGTCTACGCGGGAACTCTCGTGAGGGCTTCGAGCGTCGAGGACTCGTGGAACGGATACCTCTGCGACGTCTGTCGCTTCGAGAGGCCCTGGGAGAAGACCCTCAGCGGACCGCTCCTCAACGGAAAGCCGGTAAGCTGGGAAGAGGCGAAGAAGTTCATCGAGAGCAGAAGTTATGCCCTTATCCTAACGCCAGACCTGACCAACGAGGAGATAGAAGCCCTCAAGGCCTTCGCCGAGCGTAAGGGCGTTCCAATAGGCTCGACCGTGAGCGGAAGCCCATCGACGGCGACCCTCGACGACGTCAAGAAAGCCAAACGCGTCCTGTTCAGAGCCAACTCCGAGAAGTTTCCGCTCCTCAAGATACTGCTGAGGGGCAAGGAAGTCGTTGAGGAGAACTACGAGCTGGCCGTGATTGAGGACGGCGAAGCCTTGAACGCCCCGACGCTGATACTCAGGAAGGGAGCGAACTCGGAGGGGCTGATAAGGGCAGGGGTGACAGGAATACCGAAGGCCGAGCGCTACGTGGTCGTTTCGAACGAACCAGTTGAGTTGCCCGGCGAGACCCTCGTTATTCCGGCAGGAAGGTGGGCCGAGAAAAGAGGAACGGTCACCAACGCCCTCGGAATGGAGCTGAAGGTTGAGAAAGTGGGGGAAGGCTACTCCCCGCTGGGGCTTTTCTCCTGATTTTTACCACCATCCCACGACGTCGGCGGGCTGTAGAAAGACCTCGTTCCTTCCTTCCAGGAAGGTGAATATTGATTTTCTGAACCTGAGGCGGAGCATGTCTCCATGGTCGTGAAGCTCGATGACCGAAGTGGCGACGCCCTCAAGGAGCGGGAGCGGGTTCGTTGGGAAGCCCCTGATGACGTTGCCCTCGATTATGTTGAAGCTCATCCTCCTGTCGTTCCCAAGGTTCTCCCGCAGGTGGTTGACGATGACGTAAACCCCCTTGACGTCGCGCTGGAAGCCGAGGAGCCTCTCAAAACCCGTGACGATGTAAACGTATCGGTCGTCTCCCATCGCCTTTGCTATTGCCCTCTCCTTCTTCTGGAGGTAAAGCGCGGGGTCTGCCTCGAACTGAATCTTGTCCACGACGTGGCCGACCTCGTCAACGCCACCGATTTTCAGGACACCAACGTGCTCCATCGGCGGGGTGAGGCCCATGACATCAAAGTGTCGAACGTAGCCAGCGAACGCGTCAAAGATGTCCTCAACGAGAACAGGAAGACCGCGCTCGTAGGCATAGTTAAGGAGGGCATAGAGGGCAAGCTCAGCGCCTATCGTAGAGTAGTTTTCCATCAGTGTGAGACCGCCAAAGCGAACGGAGTTAAACATCGAGATTACGTCGTCCTTTGAGGCGAGTCCCCTAAGCTCAACTCCCACCAAGGAAAACACCCCCGACGTCTATGGTGAACTCCCTGCCGACGAGGTCGAGGTCGGGACTGCGAAGAATGGACAGCTTAACCCCAGTCGGATAGCTGTGGAAGACCCAAACGCTCGTGGCTATTCTTCTGAGCTCGGGATGGACGTAGGGAGGAAGGCTCCGTATCAGACCAGTGTGAACGAGGTAAAAGGCCTTTCTGCGTTTGTCGCCAACGTAGCGCTGAATTCCAAGAAGGAACCGGTAGAAATCGCGGACGTCACGGACGAAGTATAAGAGGTTCTCGATTCCTAAGGTGAGATTTATGGCAGGATTTTCAGGGGTTCCAACAGTGTCGGCGAACGCCACATCATAGTTCCTGAGGAGAACCCTCGGGTCCGGATGGAACTCAACGCGCCTGATTGTGCCACCGACATCCTTTCTGCCACCGGTCTTAAAGACATGAGAGTGACCGATATCAACCTTGAGACCGAGCATATCACAGTGAACGAGCACGGTATAGAGACTATCAAAGTTATCGTCTATCACGAAGGGAACGTTGTTTTCCCTCGTGTAATCGGCGAGAAGCTTGAGGGCGAACTCGGGGACGTACGACGTCTCGTACTCGACGACAACGGTTTCCCCAGGCCTCACCAGTTCCAGGAGTTCAGGGATTGTAACCTCCATTGTGACCCCCTTACGGAATCTGCGACCCCGGAGGTAAAATACTTTTCTGCTCCAAAAAGAGAGTCAAAGGTGAGAAGTCAGAACTTCGAGGAACAGCTCCACATCTTCCTTCTCGTTGTAGAGGTGCGGGGAAACCCTTATCCCGTAGTGGCCGAGAACGCCGCGGTGGCTGACGGAAATTCCCTCGGCAACGAGCCTCTGGTAGAGCTCCTCTTCCGTGTTGTAGTCAAGTCCTGTCTTTATCGTCACTATCGGCGAGTCCGCTGAGAAGACGTCGAGGCCAAGGGCCCTAACCTCATCGACAACAATCTTTGCGAGCTTCATGTTGTGGCGCTCTATCCTCTCGATGCCCAGCCCGTTAATCAGCCTGAGCGACGCGAGAAGTGCCGAGGCGATTAGGTACGGAGGCCCTCCACCGAAGTCGAGCTTCCTAATCCCCTTTGCCGGCCTCAGCCCGCTCCAGGGGTCCTTCTCCGGCAGTCCCCACCAGCTGCCCCAGTCTCCGGTTGGCGGTTCGTTGTTGAGCAACCCCGCTATCGGCTTGGCCTCCTCAAGGAGTTCGTCTGAGGCGTAGATTAGACCCGCCCCGGTGTCAGGGCTGATGAGCCACTTCTCCGAGCCGGCAGAGAGGGCATCCACGCCTTCCTTCTCAGGAAAGAGCCTCAGCGAGCCGAGGTGCTGGACGGCATCAACTATCAGCCACGCGCCGTGCTCGTGGGCGATTCTTGAAAGCTCGCCCAGGTCAATCCGCTCGCCGATGACCCAGTTCACCGAGCTGAGGACGACCGCGAAGGTGTTGTCGTCTATGGCCCTTTCAATATCTTCAAGGCTGTGGAGGCCGTTCCTGTTCTCAACAACGCGGAGCTCGAGGCCGAAGCGCTTGGCATAGCTCTTGAGAAGCGCTGGAATCGTGGGGAACTCGGTGTCGAGGGAAACCACGTTCTGCCCCCTCTTCGGCTCGAGGGCCAGCAGGATTCTCCTCAGCCCCTCGGTGGTCTGAATCGAGAGGCCGACGTTCTCGGGCCTGACCTTCATTAGTCTTCCAGCTTCCCTCTGGAGGGGCTTTAAGACAAGCTCGTCCATGTAGTCAACGGAGTTCACTTCCCCGTTAAACTCTATCACGTCGCTCAGGAGCTTCGTGGCCTCAAGAAGGGCCGTCGAGGGCATCAACCCGGTGCTCGCGGTGTTGAGGTAGGCCTTGAACTTCTCAAGGGCCGGAAAGAGGTTCCGCATCATGGGCATCGCCGGAGGGATAATATGAAAAGAGCTTAAATTAATTTCGAAGTGTTCAGATAACAGCCGGAACGCCCGGAATCCTCGGGAAGGGCTGGACCTCTGCTATGTGCTCCGCCCCGACGATGTAGCGGATTAGCCTCTCGATTCCTATTCCAGCTCCTGCACTCGGACGCAGGAGGCCGGCTTTCGCCACCTCAAGGTAGGGCCTGAAGGCTTCCTCACTCAGACCGGCCGAGCGCATCTTAGCGAGTATCTTCTCGTACTCCCACTCCCTTTCCCCACCGCTCGAGACCTCGCCGTAGCCCTCAGGGAGATAGAGGTCGTAGTTCCTCCATGTTCCGTCAACTTCCCTGTCGTAGAACTCCCTCGGGATTCCCGTTATCCAGAAGGGCTCCTCGAGGGCTCTGCTGGCTTCCTCCTCGCTCCCGAACTCCTCGCGGATTTCCTCAATGGTAAACCGCTTGAAGGGCCTCCTCGGCTTTGGAAGCTCCCTCTCAAAGGACTCCCAGACTACTGGTCTCAACTCGCGGAACAGGCCAACGATGAGCTCTTCTATCAGCCCCATAACGTCGTCCATGCTCGCGCCGGCAATCTCCATGTCGAGCTGGGTGAACTCGTAGGCGTGCCTTCCGTCGTCCGCCTCTTTACCTTCGAGCCTTACGTTGGGCGAGAGGACGAAGAGCTTATCTATTCCCATCGCAACGGCCATCTGCTTGTGGAGTATCATGCTGTGCGTCAGCCTGAGCCTTTCTCCATAGACCTCGACCTCCGGTGGCCTTAATGCCTCTTCCGCCGCTGGGTCAGGCCAGAGGGGGTCGGTTATCGAGCTGAGCACTATCGGGAGCAACCAGCGGAAGCCCTTCTTGGACAGCTCGCCCGTGAGGTACGCTATAGTTCTCGTCTGAACCTCGGCAATTGGGTCAATTTTCCTGCTTACGATTTGGAGAGCGTTCATATCAATCACCCAATTTTCGTCAGAGTGCCTTCGGGTTTATTGCCTTTGTGCAGAAATTTTGGGACGAAAGTCAAATTTTGACATGAATTTTTGAGATATTTTGGAGATTAGACAGGTTTTGTCAAATTTATTGGCAGAACATCGACTAACTTTAAAGGGATGACGCCGAGATTAGTATCCCACCAAAGATTATCTTGGAGAAGATAATGCTCACCGGTCGAAAACTGAGAGTAGGTTTTTTTCTCCCCTCGCCATGTTGAGACCCAGCAAAGGATACCGTTATAACCCCCGGCGAGAAATACTTACGGTGAACCGAATGGGCGTCTACATCTTCAAGCCCGAGGATTTGATACGCTACGGCTCGGCACGGCCGGAGCAGATGGAGCTCCTGAAGGAAGAGGTCCTTGGAAAGAAGGACATACTAATCGTCGGAACGAGCAGGAGCGGAAAGACGAAGCTCGTGGAAGCGCTACTCCACTACGTCCCCGACGACTGGAAGATAGCGGTCGTAACTGCATACGGCGAGTTCAAGCCCTTCAAACCGAACATCGAGGTCATTGATACCGCCTTCGACCAGCGCTCGACGGAGGAGAGGACCGACGAGGTCATCGAGAAACTCAGAAGGCTCAATCCAGACTACGTCGTGATAGACACCCTCCACACCGTCAGCGTCCCGAGGATTCTGGACAGGTTAATCGACGACTACGCCTTCATCGTCACCTCGCTGGCGATGAGCGACGACCTGAAGGCCGAAGTCATGCACTGGCTCGGAATAGGCGAGAAGACCTTCGACCGCTTTGACATTCTCGTCGAGCTGAGCAGGGACTGGAGAACCGGGATGAAGAAGATAAACAGGATTTACAGAATTAAGAACGGGGAGCTCGAACCGATAGTTTAGTCACCAGCGGTTTCTCACGTTTCTTCTTCCTCCCCTCAGGAGAAGCTTTCTCTTCCAGAGGGCGAAGAGTATGAGGTTCAGGAGAACCGTAACGACAAGGGAAGCCGTTAGCGAGCCGAAGGTTATGCCCGCGATGCTGTACTTCGTCCGCTTCACCATACCGAGGGCCACGTAGTCCTCGGGGGTCATGTGTCTCATCTCGGGCGAGACCCGAACCGTGTCGTTCTCTGGGAGGAGTGAGAGCATGTGGTTCCACGTGACCACGTAGAGCTTCACGTGAGTCCCGTTGACGGTGCAGTTGGGAACGCTCAGCCCGCGTTCGAGCCACAGGCACGAGCCGTCCGGAAATATTTCCCCGTGAACGGGCGAGTGGTCGTAGGTCTGGAAGTAGAAGGAGCCGTTTTCAGGGTCTATCTCGAAGACCTCTATGTCCTCAGTGGTGCCGTAGATTAGGCCCCTCATGACGCGGTAGAGCCTGTCGAGGAGGGCGTTGCTGAAGTACTCGTCGCGCCAGACGATGTAGTAGTACAGCTCGCCGTTCCGCCCGACCATGTAGAGGATTTCGGTCGGCTCGTCGCCGGGCTTGGAGTGGAGAACCGGGGAGTAGGCGAAGACCTTGGAGCTCTCCCAGGGGAGATAGCCCTCCAGGGAGTAACCGCTCGCTGTTAAGGCAACTGCCCAGAAGACGAGGACGTTTCCGACGAGCCACAGAACCAGTAGAACAGTTCTCCTCCGCATGGTTAAAAAGAAGGGAGAATCAGGCCTTAAGCTTTTCTATGACCTCCCTGAGGTTGTCGAGCATCTCGCGAATGTCGTCGAAGGTCATGTAGCCCATATTTCCAATCCTGAAGGTCTTCTCCGCCACGCTTCCGTAGCCCTTGGCCAGCTCAAAGCCCCTCTCGCGCATGGCGTTGTAAACGTCAACTCCCTTCATTCCCTCGGGAACGACGACGGCAGTGATGGTCGGGCTCTCGTAGCCGGGCTCGGCTAGGATTCCGAGACCCATCTCCTTGACGCCTTCGCGTATCATCTCGCTCCTCTTCCTGTACATGTCGAGCCACTCTTTCTTTCCGCCCATCTTCTCGATTATCCTGAGAACGACGTTGAGGCCGAATATCTGCGGGAGCGGTGGCGTTGAGGGCGTTCCCTTCTTCTTCTCGTTGAACTTCTTGTAGAGCGGTAGGTCGAAGTACCAACCACGCTCGGGCATCTTCTCGGCTATCTCGAAAACGCGCTCGCTCACGGCCGCAACCGCGAGCCCCGGCGGAACGCCGAAGGCTTTCTGACTGCTCGCGAAGACGAGGTCGATGCCCCACTCGTCGAACTTTATGTCAGCTCCGCCCATTGCCGAGACGGCGTCAACGAAGAGAAGCTTGTCGTGCTCGTGAACGACCTTAGCCAACTCGGGGAGCGGGTTGAGGACACCGGTCGAGGTCTCGTTGTAGGTTATCGTGACCGCGTGGACGTCGGGGTTCTTCCTGAGGGCGTCGTCCAGTTCCTCGGGTTTTATAGCCTGTCCTGGCTCCTTCTCAAGGATTACGGCCTTCCTTCCGTTGGCCTCGACGACGTCTGCGAAGCGCTTTCCAAAGGCGCCGATGATTGTGACGAGAACCTTTCCACCGCGCGGGACGGTGTTTCTGACGGCGGACTCCATGAAGCCGGTTCCCGAGCTCGGGAAGAGAATTATCTCGCCCTTGTCGGCCTCAAGGAACTTCTTGAGCCTCTCGAGGGTGTCAACGTGAACGGCCTTCGCCTCGGCCGAGCGGTGGCTGAACATCTGCACGCTCATTATCGCGAGAACCTCTGGGAAGCACGCAACCGGTCCGGCCGTAAAGAGCTTGTACTTCGGCTTCACCATCTCGTAAACTTCCCTGTAAGCGTCCTCATACTGCATGTCGAAGCGGAGCTCCATTCCAATCACCTCGAAGCGTGTTAACCCATCCCTGTAAAAAGTCTTCGCTCGACAGGTAGATGGAAAACCTGAAACTAGACGCATCCATCGGTTCGGTTTTCGAAAAACTTTCAGGGGCCAAACCCTTTTAAGTCAAGTGCATAACGCTCAGAAGGTGGTCTGATGGAGCGCAGAAGACTCGCCGGGATTCTGCTCCTCATCATCTCGGCCTTCACCGGAACGATAGCCTTCCGCTTGGCCACTCCTGCGATAGCGTTCTACACGCGCGACATACTCAGGGCGAGCATGTTCGCTGTTTCTCTCGTCTCGATGTCATTCGTCCTCGCGAGGGCCTTCTCGTCCGTTCTCGGCGGTCTCGTCCTTGAGAGGGGCAAGAAACTCGTCTACCTCGGAGCGATAGCGATGATGGGGAACGCGGTAGCTGTTCAGCTCTACCCGCTCACGTCGAGCTGGCTTCAGGTCGTTGGAATAAAGCTCCTCAACGGCTTCCTCAACGGGATAAGCTGGCCGATGGCCCAGTTCGTTTTAGCTGTAACGACTCCAAAGGAGATAAGGGCGCGCGTTACTGCCATCTACTTCTTCTTCGGAAGCATAGCGTCTCTCCTCGGCAACTACGTCTATGCCTACACGGTTGGGCTCGGTTTGGCCGGCCAGATGTGGATTTCCTCAGCGTTCTTCGTCCTGACCGGCCTTATAATGCTCCTCAGCTACTACCTCCTCTTCGACCTGATAACGCCGAGGAAGAAGAAAACGCCGGACGGCGAGAGCCCGAGCCTGAACCCGAAGAGGGTTCTAACGATTGCCTCGCTGATGGCGGTTATAGTGGCCTTCACCTCGGGCGAGATAACCTACGTTTACGTCTCGGAGGCTTTGGGACTGAGCAAGGAGAGAACCGCCGTTCTGCTCGGCTGGACCGGGTTCCTCTCGGCGTTGCTCAGCTACTTCGTCTCGTGGCTCGCAGACGTGAGGAGCGAGGCAAGGATGGTGAAGCTCACAGCGTTGCTCGCGGGAATATCGCCGATTTTAGCTTCGATAAAGACCGCGCCGACAGTTTTCCTCGGGATATTCCTCGCGCTCTTCGCCTTCCAGAGCTTCAGACCGATTTCGCGGAAGGTTTTAGCGAGCTACCACCGCTCCTCGCTCGCGATAGGCGGTGTGAACGCGGTTCAGAACCTCTCGACCTTCATCGGCGGAATGCTCTTTGGCCTGGCCTATTCGCTCGGGGAGGTCCACTTTGGACTGACCCTGAACCTTGCGCTCCTGACTTTCCTGCCGTTTTCGCTGGGGCTGATAATCGAGGGAACGAGGGTGAAAGATGGGTGAAAGTCCAAAACTTTTATAAGGGGCTCAAACGGCTTAAGTTCAGACCGGTTACGCTCATTTGGAGGTGAGATTATGGGACTTAGACCAGCGAAGATTGATAGGGACGTTGACAAGCCCGCTTACACGAGGAGGGAATACATACGCGGTGCTCCCGGACCGAAGATAACGATATTCGACATGGGCAACCTCTCGGCCGAGTTCCAGTACGAGGTCAGCCTCCACGCCGAGCAGGCGATGCAGATAAGGCAGAACGCCCTTGAGGCCATTCGTATTCAGGTCAACAGGTACCTCCAGAAGAACGTCGGTAGGAGCAACTACCACTTCAAGATTCGTGTTTACCCGTTCCAGGTGCTCCGCGAGAACCCGATGGCTACCGGAAGGAAGGCCGACCGTTACGGAAACGGTATGCGCAGGCCCTTCGGAAAGCCGATTGGATTAGCGGCCCGCGTCAGGAAGGACCAGAAGATACTCACCGTCTGGGTCAACGAGAACCACCTCAAGTTCGCCCTCGAGGCCATGAAGAGGGCCAAGATGAAGCTCCCCTACAGCGCCTACTACAGGATTTACGACAAGGACGGCAACGACGTCACCACCAAGGTTCTCTCCACTATGAAGCGCTGACCCTTTTCTTTCATTCCAACACGTTTTTACGCACTTCGTTCTATGTACCATCAGTGATTGCTATGGAGCGAATTGAGGCGCTCCTCGTTGTGGTAGGACTGCTGGCGCTGTCGGTTCTCGGCTACGCCATGACGTACAACTCCCAGCCCCGGACTCAGCCAGTTCCACCGGGCTTCGGGAACTTCAACGCCAAACTTATTCACCTGAACGCCACCAGCGTTCACCTCAAGGTCGGCCAGTCGCTCACGGTCAAAGGCGAACTCGCGGGCGGGCACTACAGAATCAACGGGGAGGAATACCCCTACTACGGCCGGGTCTCGCTGATAGTCTACGGGGGACCTGCCAGGGACACTCCTCAGTGGATAGCCCTTGAGCCTCATCTCACCGCGCCGGAAGGGATAGCCGTCAGCATCCTGCCCAAGGAGTTCTACCTTCAGCCGAACGGAGAGGAGAACATCAGCGTGAGCATCACCCCGCGGAAGAGCGGGACGTTCCACCTTTACGTCGTCGCGGTCTCTGACCAGGGCTGGCGTGCATGGGTCGAGCTGAACGTCACGGCGGGATGACAACGTTATTTAACCCCAGCGCCCAATGTACTACGGTGAGAGGATGGTCAGCTCGGGGTTTCGAAACCTTCTCCTGAAGCTCGGCCTGCCGGAGGGGAGACTTGAGGTACTCGAGGGGAAAGGAGGGATAGAGGAAGATACCTTCGAGGGAATTCGCTACGTCCGCTTCCGCGATTCGGCGAGGGGCTTCAGGAGAGGAACGGCCGTTTTTGAGGACGGGACGGTCGTTTTAGGATTTCCGCACATAAAGCGAATCGTCCAGCTCAAGAACGGTGTAAAGAGGATATTCAAGGGCAAACCCTTCTACGTCGAGGAGAAGGTTGACGGCTACAACGTCCGCGTCGTCAAAGTTAAGGGCAGGATTTTAGCGCTCACCAGGGGCGGTTTCGTCTGCCCCTTCACGACCGAGAGGATTCTTGACTTCATCAACGAGGAGTTCTTCAGGGATTACCCCAACCTCGTCCTCGTCGGCGAGATGGCCGGGCCGGAGAGCCCCTATCTCGTCGAGGGGCCACCCTACGTTAAGGAGGATATCCAGTTCTTCCTGTTCGACATTCAGGAGAAGGGAACCGGCAGGAGCATTCCGGCTGAGGAGAGGTATAAACTCGCCGAGGAGTACGGGATTCCGCAGGTTGAAGTCTTCGGCCTCTACGATAGGTCAAGGATTGACGAGCTGAGGGAGCTTGTTGATAAGCTCAGCGAGGAGAAGCGAGAAGGCGTCGTCATGAAGACGCCGGACATGAAGAGAATAGCGAAGTACGTGACGCCCTACGCGAACATCAACGACATAAGGATAGGCTCCAGGATTTTCTTCGACTTGCCCGGCGGCTACTTCATGGGGAGGATAAGCCGGCTCGCCTTCCACATAGCCGAGCGGAGGATTAGGGGCGAGGACTTCGAGAACTACGCGAAGGCACTCGGAGAGGCCCTCCTAAAGCCCCTCGTTGAGAGCATCGAAGAAGTATCGCAGGGCCACGACGTTGAGGAGACCTTCAGGGTGAGGGTGAAGAACGTGAGCACCGCCCACAGAATGGTGAACCACTTCGAGAGGCTCGGCCTCAAAATCCACATCGAGGACATAGAGGACTTGGGGAACGGCTACTGGAGGATAACCTTCAAGAGGCTCTACCCCGACGCGACGCGCGAGATAAGGGAGCTGTGGAACGGCTTGGCCTTCGTGGACTGAGCTTTTTCCCATTTTCCCACGCTCTGGAGGGGCGTGAAAGACTCGAACCCTTTTGGAGGGGGTTCTTAGAGGAATCCCCCACCAAAGAGCAACTCACAGAGGAATCCACTCAAAAACTGTCCTTCAAAAAAGCATGCTCACTTGGGTGAAACGTTTCCGGGAAAAGGTTCTTTGGCGCCCGGGCCGGGATTTGAACCCGGGTCACGGGAGTGACAGTCCCGTATGATGGGCCGGGCTACACCACCCGGGCGCTTGATAGTGGCCGGCGGCGTTCCCGGTTTCCCGCCCCCTCTCGGAGGGCAGTACACCCGGGAACGCAGGCGGGCTTAACTTCCGGGGTCGAAACGAGACCGGGTGTAACCCCGCCGCTATGGCCGCCGTGCCGATTCATACCTGTCGTGGCGGGTTTATAAATTTTGCGGTGAATTTTTCGGCATATCCTGTTTTGAGGAGTCATTATACATGGGACTCAATGCATAACAACATACACCAAAGCATGTAGCATTCGTGTTCATAACATCAATGGACAATAATGTGTAACAATGAGGAAAAAGGTTATAATCCCAACTGGGCTAGGGATTGTAAGTGGTTGGAATGGAGAGCTTGCTACTCCTCGGCCAGATGCTCAGCTTAACGGCCAAAATTGTTGTTGCAGTTTTCCTGCTGAGGGCGTATCGAATTTCGGAGAGGTTCTCATCCCTTCACCTAGGCATCGCTTGGCTGGTGTCCGCTGTAGTCGTTCTCATGGATGCGCTTGGACAGGAAACGTTTGTGGTTATTTTCTACGCTCTTTTTTCTGCGGTGCTCTTTTACGGTTCCCTTCTCTTTCTCATTGAAGAAGGCCAGGTTTCACTTAAACGCCCCTGGATGTGGGCCCTTCCTCCAATCGTTGGGACTGTTTACGGCCTTCTCCTTGGCAGCGGCTGGGACTCCCGCGTGGGGATATCCTACGGAGTTTCGGCCTTTTACGTCTTCCTCGCCGGAGTTACCATAGCCTCAGCCGAGGCCGACTTCCCCACGGCAAGAAGGGCTGGAATCGCCTTGGCGCTCTTTGGCCTTCATGAAATGGACTACCCAATCCTTAGAGACGTCTCTTGGTTTGCGCCAATCGGTTTTACCGTAGGTGCGTTCCTAACACTGCTCTCCGCTTATCTAATGGCAAGAATGGTGCTCTCGGAGAGGTTCATCGGGAGGAAACCGACCGTTGAAGTTAAGCCCGGCGTCCAGCTGCTAACACGTGAGAATTATGGTAGCGTCGTGGACGGACTGAAGGACTACCCTGTCCTTGCGTTTCTGAGGGAACCGGCACCGTATCCAGCTTGGACCGGCTACATGCTGACTGCAGTAAGCGGTGAGATGAAGATTCACCCCACGAACCTTGCCAGGATTAGCGAGATAGTGAGCAGATACCTACGCGAGGCCTCTGCTCAGGGCGTTACGGGCGTTGTTGTCATTGACGGCGTGGAGTTCCTAGTGACCTACAACGGCCTCCAACCGGTTCTCAAGTTCCTCGCGACGCTCCGGGACATGGCGCTTGTGAACAGAGCTCTCCTCCTCGTTTTCATAGAGGAAGGAGCCTGGAACCCCAAGGAACTGTCCATGCTGAGGAGGATTTTCGCGAGCGAATGACGGAAGTTTAATAACCAACCTCAACGAGACCACCCAACAGGTGTGAACCATGGGACTGCTGGAGGACAAGGCCCTCGTTGAGGCGGCCCTCTTCGTTTCGGGAAGACCGCTCAGCGTCAAAGAACTGTCGAAGGCCCTCGGGATAAAATCCCTAGACTACCTCGAAAAGCTCATCGAGCTCATAGCGGCTGAGTACGCGGAGAGAAAGAGCGCCATAGAGGTCGTCAAAGTTCTGGGCGACAAATACGTCATGCAGGTCAAGCAGGAGTACAGCCAGAGGGTTATCCACCTCATGCCGAGACCCGACCTGAGGACCGGCGAGCTGAAGACCCTCGCGCTTATAGCTTACCTCCAGCCGATAGAGCAGAGCAAAATCATAAAGCTCCGCGGAAGCCAGGCCTACGAGCACATAAAGAAGCTCATCGAGATGGGTCTAATCTACGCCGAGCCCTACGAGAGGACGAAGCTCCTCGGAACGACCCAGAAGTTTGCGGAGCTCTACGGCTTCCCAGAGAACGACCCTGCGATAATCAAGGAGGCCTTTAAGAAGGTTGTCCACGCGGAGTACAGCGACCTCATAGCGAAGCTCGAGGGCAAGGCAGGGGACGAGGGTGCCGAAACTGAGGGAGACCGTTCAGAAAGCGATGGAACTTCTTGAGCTCCCAGTTATCTCTTTTCTTCGATAGCGCAGAAATAATGCCCCTTCTCGCCAAAAGGAGTTCGGAGAACAAAAAGTTTAAATACCCCGAGTCCCAATTACCATCAAGGTGAGTGCTATGGTAGGCCTTACAAAGGAGCAGATAATCAATCGAATCATCCGGCATCGGGGCCTCTCAAAAGAGGAAATCGAGGAGAGGATTGCCGAGCTGGCTAAAACCCATGGAATTTCCGAGCACGCCGCGGCCGTAATGCTGGCCGAAGAGCTCGGCGTCAAGCTCGAGGAGGGAGAGGAGCTCCTCCACATAGCCGACCTCGTTCCGGGAATGAGCAACGTCAACATCGTCGCGAGGGTTCTCAGGAAGTTCCCGCCGAGGGAGTACAAGAAGAGGGACGGCTCGACCGGAAGGGTTGCCAACCTCATCATTTACGACTCCACCGGCCAGGCGAGGCTCGTCCTCTGGGACAACTTCGTGAGCAAGTACTACGACGAGCTCAGCCCCGGCGACGTCATCAAGGTCATAGACCCCCTCGTCAAGGAGGGACTCCGCGGGGTTGAGCTCCACGCCAACTACAGGACGAGAATCATCAAGGACCCCGAAGACCCGCGCGTCGAGGAGATACCGCCCATCGAGGAGGTCAGAACTTACAACTACAGGAGGATGAAGATTAAGGACCTCGAAGGAAGCGAGCGCTTCGTCGAGCTCAGGGGAACCATAGCGAGGCTTTACCGCGTCATAACCTACGATTCCTGCCCGGAGTGCAGGAGGAAGGTTGACTACGACCCAGCGAGCGAGAGCTGGGTCTGCCCGGAGCACGGTCCGGTCAAGCCCGTGAAGATGGTCGTCCTCGACTTTGGCCTGGACGACTCAACAGGTTACATCAGGGTCACGCTCTTCGGCGACGATGCCAGCGAGTTGCTCGGCGAGAACCCCGAGGAAATAGATGAGAGACTCAAGAAGCTCATCGAAGAGGGCCTGACGATGAGGGAAGCCGGCAGAAAGCTCGCGGAGGAGACCTACTACCCGCTCCTCGGCAGGGAGATAATCGTCAGGGGCAACGTCACCGAGGATAAGTTCCTCGGAACGCTCCTCAAGGCCAGAACATGGGAAGACGTTGATGAGAGGCGCGAGATAGAGCTCGCGAGGAGAGAGCTGAGGGAAGTTTTGAGGGCCTTCGGTGGTGAGTGAAATGGAGGAGATGAGGTTTAGGCGCAGAAAGCCCGCCGTCGAGAGGAAGATTGCCGAGATTAGGGAAGACGACACCAGAGTTTCCCTAATCGGTAAGGCCTTCAAGGTTGACAAGCTCGACTACACCTTCTGGCTCGACGACGGGACGGGAGTTATACTCGTCGAGAGCGAGGAGAACGTCCTCCCCGAGAACGGCCAGGTCGTCAGGGTCATCGGCAGGGTCATAAGGAGCGAGGAGAGCGTTCACATCTTCGGCGAGGTCATACAGGACTTCAGCGACGCCGATTTGGAGGCCCTGGAGGAGATAAGGGAGCTCGAGAGGAAAGTGCTCCCGAAGGTTGAGAACGTCATCAGCTTCTTCGGAGGTGAGGAGCTATGAAGAAGCGCCTTCCAGCGAGCAGGGTCTACATCAAAGACATCCTCGACGGCTACTACGTCAGGAGCGAAGGTGATTTCGAGCCGAACTACCTCATAACGCGCGACGCCAGAAAGGTCTACCGCGTCAAGGTCGTCGCTACGGTCGTCAGGGAGCCGGTGATAAGCGACGACGAGACCTACGGCAAGTTCCAGATTGACGACGGAACCGGAACCATCTGGGTTCTCGGCTTTAGAGACGACACGCGCTTCATAAGGCTCGTGAAGAAAGGAGACATAGTCCAGATAATCGGAAAAGTTGCTGAATGGCGCGATGACAAGCAGATACTCGTCGAGGGAGTTGCGAAGGTGAGCCCGAACTTCTGGATACTCCACCGCTTTGAAACGCTCCGCGACAAGGTCGAGCACGCCGAGAAGGCGAAGATAGCCTTCGAAATCTACGACCGCTACGGCATAACGGCAAAGGCCAAGGTCATAGCCAAGAACAAGGGCGTTGACGAGGAGCTACTCCAGACGATAGACGAGCTGTACACGATGATGCTTGAGCAGAGGGCCCTTGAGGAAGAGCTAATCGAGGAGGAAACGACCGAGGAGACTGAAGAGACACCGGTCAGCCCGGAGCTTGAGAAGGCGAAGGAAGCCGTCATGAACCTCCTCCGCGAGAAGGGCAAAGCCCTGTCGCACAAGTTCATAGTCAAGAAGCTCTCCAAGGAGTTCGACGAGGAAATCATTGAAGAAGCCATAAGCCAGCTCTTAGCCGATGGAGAAATCTACGAGCCGGAGATAGGCTTCTACGAGCCCCTGTGAAGGAGCTCCCTTCTCATTTCCCTTTCAAAGTGCCTGAAGTCGAGGTACTCTCTAACCGTCAGGTCGTAGAACTCAAGCCATTTCTCCTCGTCCCTGGTGAAGAGTAGCTTTCCGTGGAGGACCCGGTACCTGAAAGCCGGCGGTGCGTCGTTCAAAACCCTGACATCAACCGGGTATTTGAGGAGCAACTCAAGCTCCACCGCGAGCTTGAGCTCGTAGCTGAGAAAGTCCTTGACCTTCTCCGGGTCAACGTACACGGCAACGTCGATGTCCCGATAGAACTCACCCTCAAGGAAACTACCGTGAAGGTAGGCGAATATTATCTCCTCCTTCTCCATAAGGAATTCGATGAGGGCTTTGATGACCTCATCCTTGTTTAGATGTACTCTCGACATACGCAAGCACCTCGTCCACAAACTGACGGAGGTCACCAATGTCGTTTCTCAATATCGAATAGACTCGCTCGTCACGTATTCTCCAGTAAATATGGACGAGCATGTTCCTGAACTTTGCCATCATCGAGAGCCTGTGTGCCAGGTCTTCACTTATTACACCCAGCTCAGAAAGCCTGAGAAAGCATTCGGAATACGTATTAGCGGGTTTTCCGAGTTTGGCAACGATATGATTGCAGACCGAAATCGCGGCCTCGATGGCCGTTATAAGACGGTATTTTGCGGCGTCTTTGACGTACTTTTCGCTCAAAAACTTCTCTAAGTCCATTAAGGCTATCTCCTCCAGCTCCGTGAGTGCATCTTCAAGCTCTTCCAGGCGACGGAGAACTAAATCCGGGTCAATTCCCACAGGACCACCCAAAGGGGATAAAGGGTTGCAAGGATAAAAACCCATCGTCAGTACTGCTCGCGCATCGTCCTTATCACGGGGTCGTGTATCAGCGTCGACGTTATGCTGTCCACCATGCGGAAGAACTCGTCCTTTCCGCGCTCGAGGTCAAGGCTCTCAACCCTAATCAGCTCGCAGTCCTTCCCGAGTATCCACTTCCCGAGGAGAATCTTCTCCCTCCCGTCCTTCTGGAGGTCGAGCCTTATGAGGCCGTAGGGTATATCAGCTGTCCACCAGTTGGCCTTGAAGGTCACCTTCCAGCCCGCTTCTTCAACGACCTTAGCGAGCTCGTTTAGCGTTTTAGACGGGCCGTGCGGGGTCTTGAAGGTGAGCACCGTCCAGAGCTCATCGTTTTCAAGCTCTTTAACTATCTCGTCCTTAAACTCCATATCCATCACCTCACGAGCGAAGCTATCATGAAGGCCATAACGGCAAGGAATATGCTTATTTTGAGCAGTTTTTGCGAGCGGTGGGCGGTTTCCCTGTCCTGCGAGCGGAGGATTAGGAATGCCGAGTATAGGATTATGGCATCGACGGGAACCATTGCAAGGTAGCTGAGACCGACGCCGGCCTTAATCGGCAGGAAGGACGCGATAACCGTCAGAACAGCGAAGAACGCCCCCACGTAGGCGGATTTCTTCTTCCCGATGACTATCGGGAGAGTTCTCGCGCCCTTGGCGAGGTCGCCTTCCACATCCTCTATGTCCTTTATTACCTCCCTCGCGACGTTAACGAGGAACGCACACAGGGCCAGATAACCGGCAAGGCCTATCTTCCCGACCGCTATCGCGCCGTAGAGCGGTGTGGCCCCTGTAAGGCCAGCGACGACGAGGTTGCCGACGAAGGGGAGTGGCTTGAGCTTCCAGGCGTAGAGGAACATCGTGGTGTAGGCGACAACAGCAAGCAGGAAGGCGTAGACGTTTATCAGGGAGGCGAGGATTAGGCCAATGGCGAAGAGCGCCATCGCGTACCAGAAGGCCGTTTTTCTGCTCATCGCACCCCTCGGCAGGGGCCTCTCGGGCCGGTTTATCCTGTCTATTTCGTAGTCAAAGTAGTCGTTTATCGTGTTGCCGGCGGAGCAACCGAGAGTGACCACTAAGAAGACGAGCAACGCCTTTACCGGCTCCGGGAAGTGGCCCACCGCCACTATCGAACCCAGCAGGCCGACTACCCCAGCCAGGACGCAGTTGTGCGGCCTCGTTATTTCGATGAAAGCCCTCGCCTCCAAGCTACCACCGTCCAACCGTTATGGTTAGTCTTTAAAACCTTATGGGTTCAAAGTTCGTCTCTCCTCATGAGACCAAGTTCCTCGCCGGTCTCAAGGACCCTCATCCTGCCGAAGCGGAGTTCCCTAACCTCTCCAAGTGCCACCTCGTCGAGCGGGGTGAGCAGTTGAAGCGTTTCGGCGCTGAAGTTCACCCACTTGAGGATTCCAAGGCCGAGACACAGCCCGTCCCCGTCGAGGAGACCCACGAGCAGGTTGCTTAGCCTTTCGAAGTCAACGGCGTGAATCGAGCGGTAGCCCCTTGGGAAGCTCTCCTCGTCGGCCTTGACGACCGTGTAGCGCCCCTCGTTTTCCCAGCCCGCTAAAACGAGCCACCTGAAGGCCCGCGAGAGGAGGGTCTTTTCCCTCTCATCGAGGGGACGGCCGGTGAAGAGCGAAGTTCCAGTTAAAGTGACCTCAGAAAGGCTGAACTCGGCGAGCCTGGCATTGGAGAAGTATGTCCTCCACTTCTCGAACCTTATCTCCCGCCTCTCCTCCCGCGCAACGGCTTTCGCGTTCTCGCTAACGGTCAGCCTGACGACCTCGCCGTAGGGGCTCAAAGCCCTCGCCAGGGAGTCCAGCTCGCCGTTCCGCTCGAGGAGGACTATCAGGTCTGGCCTCACGAGCTCCGCCTTGAGGCGCTTCATCTCGAAGCCAGGCCCTGTTACAAAGCCGGTTGTGTCTATCAGAACGATTTCGGCGCTCCTCTCGGCGAGCTCAACGAGCCTCTTCACCCCAACGGCCATCTCACCTGTGAACTGGGAAGGGGATACGGTGCCTATGAAGTAGTGGGCAACCCCCTCAAGCTCAGAAAGGCTGGAGAAGTTCTCATCCGGAAGGGCGAGGCTTATCGTGGCAGGTGGCAGGATGCCCTTCTGACCCACATCGGAATCAACCACCGCGACGCTCCTCCCAAGGCTGAGGAGCTCGTTGGCCAGAAACGTTACAAGGGTGCTCTTTCCGGCGTCGAGGCCCCCTATGACCATGACCTTAACCGCGTCGCGGGACGAGAGTTCGGCGAGGAGTTCAAGCCTGTCCGGTGGAACATCGCGGGTGTAGATGGCCTTGTTCATGGTTTAAGGTTTCCGCCGGGAGTTAAAAACCTTGAGTCCGGGAAACTTAGAAAAACTTATAAGATGCATCACTCCCAGTGAGAAAATGAAAAGTTAGGTTTGACGTTTATCGCGCTCAAATTGGAAAAACGGTAAGGTGAAGGCTCATGGTTGAGAGGAACACCCTCACCCCGAGGCAGGTTAAGCTTCTCAGGAAGCTCTACGAGGACGGAAAGACCATAGAAGTTCACACCGTCGAGAAGACCCAGGACGAGCTTGCGAGGGAACTCGGAATAACGAGACAGGCTCTGAGCAACCACCTCAAGGTTCTCAAGGAGCTTGGCTACATAAGGACCGGCAGGGGCTTTATCGATTTGACGGACAAGGCCCTTGAACTGCTCGGCGAGAAGAAGGGCGACGTCTTCGTCTTCGTCAAGATAGAGCCGACCAAGAGGAGGCAAGTCTACGATGCGATAAGGAGGCTCAAGATAAAGAAAATCTACCGCGTCACCGGCGACGTTGATTTAATAATCGAGGCCGACAAGACCAAGCTCGACGAAATCCTTGAGGAGATAGCTTCCCTCGACGGGGTGAAGGAGACCAACACCCACCTCGTTCTGGAGATTCTATGAGCGGATTTTCTTTTCCATCAACCTTCTGAGCTCGTCGAGGTTCTTCCCGAACTTGGCAGAGATTGGAACGAAGGTCTCGGGAATCTCGGAGTAGGGGACGCCGAACTTCTCGGCGAGGAAGTGGACGACCCGCTCGACGTTCTTGACCTTGTCAACCTTGTTGACTGCCACTACAACAGGTATCTCCAGCTCCCTGAGGAACTGGTAGAACTCCACATCTATCGGGATTTCGCCCCTCTTCTCCCAGCGCTCTATAATCTCGGGAGCGGCCTTGCCGTCAACGACGAGGACGGCGAGCTCTATCTCATCGGCGTTGTCCTCGATGAAGTGCACTATCTCGTCCTTTATCCGCTCCTGGACGTGCTTCGGAAGCCCGCTCATGAAACCGAAACCCGGTAAATCGACGATTTTCTTCCCCCGCCACTCGATTTCGACGGGCTTCCTCGTCACGCCGGGCCTCTTACCTCGCCTAACTTTCTTCCCGGTCAGCCTGAATATGAGGGTGCTCTTCCCCACGTTGGAGCGCCCGGCGAATATTATCATCTCTCCTCACCGGGCTGAAGTTCTTTCGGGCCTTTAAAAGGTTTGGCGGAAAGGTTAAGTATGCCGGGAGACAAAATCCAGCGGTGGTGAATATGTCTGAGGAAGCGCGGGCCAACCAGCTGATAAACAAGTTCGTGATTTCCCTTACAGATGGCAAGATACTCGGCTACGTCACCGATATAAACGTCGAGGTTGAGGGCGACCAGTTCTACTTCATCCTGAAGATGAAGGAAGTCGAGAACCTTGGAAAGGGTCAGAGCATATTCACGAGCGAGAAAAAGCTCAAGATAACCCCCAACGACATCGTGAACGTTGGGCCGGACGTCATAATTCTCGGCGACGGAAAGGTGCCTCCGCTGAGGGAAATCGAGAGGCTCCACCAGATAGCGGAGGAGTACAACAACCTGATGGCCGAGCTTGAGGCCAAGGAGAAGCTCATAGAACAGCTCAAGGAAGAAAACTACCGCCTCAAGAGAGAGCTCGACGAGCTACAGCGCGAGCTCAGAAAGTTCCAGGTCATGAAAGACGACTTCGAGCACCTCAAGGAACAGCTGGTGAGGCAGGAAGGCCAGCTCGAGATGGCGAGGGAGTACATAAGGCTCCTCGAGGGTCTCAGGGGCGACATAGACAAGATTAAGGCCGACGTTGAAGCCCTCATCCAGAGACAGCTTGAGGAAGTTGTCAGGGGGATAATAGACGAGGAATTAAACGCGAGGGGATTGAAGAAAACGAGCTTCCTTTAGCCAAAGATGCTCGGACCGAAGGCGTGAAGCAGAAACTCTATCGCAACCAGTATGAGGGTCATCGCTATGACGCCCTTCGGGCTGACCTTTATGGCCCTCGTGTCCTCGTCGAAGAACCTCATCAGCCCCGCTCCGGTCGGCGGAAGTGTGGTCTTTTCCTTCGCCATGCTATCACCTGCCCTTGAGTTTTCTCCATGATATTTAAGCTTCACGGTAAGGTTTTTAAACGCTCCGTTCAAGACCGCTCGGGAAAGGGCTCTGCCCAATGAATCCCGCTGATGAATGGAGGTGGGAGGAATGGCCACTTTCAAGCTCGTTATATCGAACCCGAAGACCGGTATAGCGAAGCAGGTTGAGATAACCCGTGGAGAGGCAGAGAAGCTCGTAGGAAAGCGCATAGGCGAGGAAATCTCAGCGAAGGAACTCGGACTCAACCTCAGGGAGATATTCGGCGACGAGAGCATTCCGGAGGATGCCAAGCTCAAGATAACCGGCGGAACCGACAAGGACGGCTTCCCCATGAGGCCCGACGTCCACGGCCCGAGGAGGGTCAAGATACTCCTCTCAAAGGGACCGGGCTTTAGGCCCAGGGAGAAGGGTGAGAGGAGGAAGAAGACCGTCCACGGCAACACCATAAGCCCGAACATCGTCCAGGTCAACCTGAAGATAGTTCTTTGAACTCCTTCGATTTTCCTCTTCTCCCCTCGGTAACCTTAATAAACGTCCCCGCTTTCTAAGCTTAGGGGTGAGAGAGATGGCCAAGAAGTTTAGGCAGGCCGAGGTTAACATTGGTATGGTAGGTCACGTTGACCACGGAAAGACGACGCTCACCAAGGCTCTAACCGGAATATGGACCGACACGCACAGCGAGGAGCTGAGAAGGGGTATCACGATAAAGATAGGCTTCGCGGACGCGGAGATAAGAAAGTGCCCGAAGTGTGGCAGGTATTCAACCTCTCCGGTCTGCCCGTACTGTGGCGCCGAGACCGAGTTTGAGAGGCGCGTTTCCTTCATAGACGCTCCCGGTCACGAGGCGCTGATGACGACGATGCTCGCTGGCGCCTCGCTCATGGACGGTGCCGTTCTCGTCGTTGCGGCGAACGAGGGAGTCATGCCCCAGACCAGGGAGCACCTGATGGCTTTGCAGATAGTCGGCAACAGGAACATAGTTATAGCGCTCAACAAGATTGAGCTCGTGGATAGGGAGACCGTTATGAAGCGCTACCAGGAGATTAAGGAGTTCGTAGCTGGAACCGTCGCCGAGAACGCCCCGATAATCCCGATTTCGGCACTTCACGGCGCGAACGTTGACGTTCTGCTCGCTGCAATAGAGAAGTTCATACCCACTCCCGAGCGCGACCCGAACAAGCCGCCCAAGATGCTCGTCCTTAGGAGCTTCGACGTCAACAAGCCCGGAACTCCGCCGGAGAAGCTCATCGGTGGTGTCATCGGCGGTTCGATAGTCCAAGGCAAGCTCAGGGTCGGAGACGAGATAGAGATTCGCCCGGGCGTTCCCTACGAGGAGCACGGCAGAATCAAGTACGAGCCGATAACGACCGAGATTGTCTCGCTCCAGGCTGGAGGAAGGTTCGTCGAGGAGGCCTACCCAGGTGGACTCGTCGGCGTCGGAACCAAACTCGACCCCTACCTCACCAAGGGCGACCTCATGGCCGGAAACGTCGTCGGAAAGCCCGGGAAGTTACCCCCGGTGTGGGACGAGCTCCGCCTCGAAGTCCACCTGCTCGAGCGCGTCGTTGGAACCGAGGACGAGCTCAAGGTCGAGCCCATCAAGAGGAAGGAAGTGCTCCTCCTCAACGTTGGCACCGCCAGAACGATGGGCCTCGTCACCGGGCTCGGCAAGGACGAGGTCGAGCTCAAGCTCCAGATTCCGGTCTGCGCTGAAGTTGGAGACAGGGTTGCCATCAGCAGGCAGGTTGGCTCAAGGTGGCGCCTCATCGGCTACGGCTTCATAAAGGAGTGACCCTTCTTCCCTTTTCTTCCCGGTGGTCGCGATGGCCCATAGGAGAGAATGGCTCGTTCTTCCAGACACCAACTTCCTCCTCGTTCCCGGCCAGTTCGGGGTCGACATAGTTTCCGAGCTCAACAGAATCCTCGACGTGAAGTTCAAAATCGTCGTTCCAAACGTGGTTCTCGAAGAACTCGACGTCATAGAGCGGAAGACGCGAGGAAGAGATTTGCTCGCGGTCAGGATGGCGAAGAAATTAGCTGAGCGCTTCGAGACCGTTGAAATCGGGGAGTTCGGGAAGAGGCCGATAGACGACCAGATTTACGACTTCGCCGTCAAGAACGAGAGGGTAATAGTCTGCACCAACGATAAGGGCCTGAAGAAGCGCCTCCGCGAGAGGGGTATCCCAGTGGTTTACCTCCGCTCGAAAAAGATACTTGAGCTCGAAGGCATGCTTGAGTGATTACGGGTCATCAAGCAGTTCCAACAGCTCGGCCGTTGTTATACCAACCTCGCGCATTATGGCCTTCAAGAGGCCAGTTTTAAGACGCTTGTGGAGAGGAACAACGACCATCTTGCCCGAATCGTTGACGAGAACGACGTGAGAGCCCTTTTGTCTTACGGGTTTGTAGTCCAGTTTCTGGAGGGCTTTTATAAGCTCAAGCCCCGAAACATCACGTGGAAGTTTCACACCGAAACCTCCGCAATTTGGACGTTATTCTTGCGCTTTATCTCGCGCAGGGTCTCTTGAAGCTTCATCTCTTCAGCTACCTCAAGGTACAGCTCTATTGCCTCCCTAATGTTTTTGAGAGCCTCCTCTACTGTCTCACCCTGACTCACGCAACCGGGCAACGCGGGAACGTACGCGACGTATCCACCTTCAGGCTGGGGTTCAAGCACAACTTTCAGCTTCACCCTACACACCCCAGTGAGGTTTCAACGTGGGGGGTTATAAAAACTTCTCAAACATTGAGTTTGAGCAGATACGTCAAAACCTCCCTGCAAACGCCAGCCTTTTTCACCGAATCCCGTTCAAAACCCTTAAATTCTCCCCGCCGTTTGGCCCTTGGGTGGGAGAATGTACACCGAGGAGGAACTTCTGAAGGAGATTAGAGAACTCCTCGACGACGACAGGCTTTTCGAGACCTACGAGAGAACCTTCAGGGAGTACCACTACTACTTCGACACCACCAACTACATAGTGCTCAACGTCTACCAGTTCAACGACCACGGGCCGGTCCACGTCCTCCTGACGACGAGGAGAGCCTTGGAACTGCTGAGAATCCTCAGGAAGTTCGGAATCCAGACGACGGCCGAGAAGCTCGGTAAACCTTTCTGGTGGAGCAAGTTCATCGTCGCCTTCGGAGCGCTCCTGCACGACATCGGCAACATGATACACAGGATAAACCACTACGAGTTCAGCGTTTTCTTAGCCGAGCCGATAGTTGAGAAGCTCGTGGGGGAGTTTGAAAGGCGCGACCCGCTACTCCTCAAGGCCCTGACGCTCAACGCGATATACACCCACGACGAGCACGTGCCGTGCACGACGATAGAGGGCTCGCTCGTCACGATAGCGGACGGCTGCGACATGGAGGCGGGAAGGAGCAGGCTCGTCCACAAGAAGGACCGCGTTGACATACATGCCGTCTCGGCCTTGGCAATAGAGCGCGTGGAGATAAGGGAGGGCGACGAGAGACAGCCGATACTCATCGAGATATGGATGAAGCACCCGGCAGGAATCTTCCAGGTGGACGAGATTCTGACGAAGAAGGTCAAGAGCTCCCTGCTGGCGGGCAAGGTCAGGCTAAGGATTCACACCGGCAAGGACGGCGAGACCCTCGAAAAGGTTATCTGAACCCTTCTCAATTTTTAACCATGCTGGCTGAGGCGTACAGAGACCTTAAGTACCTCCTCAACAGGGGCTACAGGAAGAGCGTTGCGTTGGACTTCGTGGCCAACCACTACAGGCTGAGGAAGGAGGAGAGGCATCTTCTTGCAAGGTGCGCCTTCCCGGATTCCTGGATTGAGGAAGTTAAGCGAAAACTCCTTCGGCCGGATGAGATTAGGGGCCGGGTTCTCGGGGTTGATGGCTTCAACGTTCTCATAACCCTTGAATCGCTCCTCGCGGGGAGGGCTATCCTGTGCGAGGACGGCCTCATTAGGGACTTGGCTTATAGGGGAAAGTACAGACCGCACGGGGAGACCGGGAACAACTTGAGGCTCATTGTCTCGGCCCTGGCGGAGCTTTCACCCGGGAGGGCGGTCTTCTTCTACGGGAAGAACAACCCGGGGAGCGGGGTCGTTAGGAAGCTCACTGAGGAACTCCTTGACGAGTTTGGGGTTCCCGGAGAGGTCAGGCTCGTCAAAAGTCCAGACCACGAGCTCAAGGCGTTCGAAACAGTGGCGACTGCCGACGTTGGGGTTATTGAGAAAGCTGGGCATGTCTTCGACCTCGCGGAGTTTGCGGGAAGATTGGCAGGTGCCGGACCTGTCCCGCTTCACGATATTTTAAAAACTTCAAGTTTGCTTGAATCCCTAAAAAAGTTTTAATAGAATGAGCGCGGAGTATATAAAGATGCCCTTTGCTTTTCTGGGCCTAAATCAAAGAGTTAGGAGATGTTTAGTATGAAAAAGTTTGCACTCGCCCTGTTGCTCGTGGCGGTTGTCCTGCTCGCGAGCGGATGCACGGGCTCGGGCGGAACCTCCTCTTCGGAAACGCCCGAAACGACTTCACACTCACAGGGATGGGAGAGTTCAACATCTCAAACGCCCACCTCATCGCAGGGAACGACGGAAACGCCCTCTGAGACACACTCAACCTCTTCCCCCACTCCAAGCCAGACGGAAACCCCCACATCTACCACCCCAACCCCCAGTGAGGAACTGTACTGGACGAACCCCTGGGAGTACTCACCGATAGACGTGAACGGGGAAAAATACGTCATAACACACTACGTCGTCCTCTACAAGGTCAGGCCCAACGAGACGAGCCCGCTCTACGAGTACAGGATTGAGAAGACGGAAAGGAAGGCGAACATCACAGTTTACGGAATGGACTTCTCGGGCTCAAAGGTCGAGGTGGGAACCTTTGAGGTGTACGAGTACGAGACCGTCATAACGCCGGTAAAGGCGGCGGCGATGGAGGAGCCACTCACGATAAAGGTGTGGTACACAACGAGGGCAAGCGACGCGTTCATATACCCCTGGGATATGGGCTGGGCTTCGGCCAACTACGGAGAGAACCAGGTTGTTGGCTTTGAAATGGACTACCAGGGAAGACAGCTCCTCTACACTAACCCCATGGCCGTTGGGAAGTCCGCGATTCCCTATATGGGCGGCGACCAGAACATAATGGACGAGCTGAACACCGACCTGATGAACCTCTACTACGGCTGGTTCGCGGTTCTCCACGTGGGAATATGGGCTGACTGGAGCGGCAGAAATCTTCTCGTGCCCCAGAGCGGAACTTGGAGCGATTTCTTCGGCCACGCTTGGAGCTGGGACACCAAACCGGACGGAACCGTTGAGTTCTCCGGCATTAAGTTCAGGGTCGTCGAGGGCACCTGGAGCTATACTGGGGTCGAAGGGGTTTCAATGACGGGCAAAGCCAGGGTCGCACCGAAGATATTCATTCCTCTGGAAGTTGACGGCCACTTCACCTCCATAGACGAAAACGGGAACCCCCTAACAATCTACGGCTACTTCAAGGTTGAGGAGCTCGACCTCGCGAAGGCCTCTTAGGAAACTTTAAATTTTTGGGCCCCCTATTTTTCAGCATGAAAACCTTCGGCGAGCACGAGCTCAGAACGCAGTTCATCCACGTCGGCGAGCGGAAGATTCACGTCGTTGAGAACCCGGACGGGACGTTCACGTACCGGCGGGACGACCTCAGGGTTAAAATCCTCGGTGGAAAGTACCTCTCGGTTCTCCCCGCCCCAGCCGAGGGTTACGGTGTCAAGTTCCTCATGGTGAAGTTGAGGGAGAGACTAGCGGTGCCCCCTGGGGAAACCGTTCACGGCTACCTGAGCGCTCCCGTGGACGTTGTTGTAAAAGCCGGAAACGCACCCATAGACCGCTTCATCGTCGGAAGGGAGAAGTACGCGCTCTACGGCGAGCATTCCATTGGAATAATCGCGAGGTACCACGTCAGCTGTTTCCACGAGAAGGAACCTGATTCCCTCGGTGTAATCAAGCTCGCCGTTAGAAACCCCACGAAGGAGTGGAAGCTTGTCGAGAGGGTTGTAATCCCGATAAGGAACAGCGTCATGTTCTACTCGGACGAGAAAGCATACTACCCCCTCATCATACTCACGACGAAGGAACCCTACGAGGTCAACAACACGGGGAATCCACCGGACGGAAGGCTAAAGGCCACCCACCGGGCCGAGCCCCTACCTAACTTCAGGATGAGGTGGTGGCCATGAACACAACGGCGACTCTGCCGATTCCGTTCGTCCCGGGAATCACACTCGAGAGCCTGCTCAAGGCAGTTGTAACCCTCGTGGTTCTTACGTTCCTGGGGGAAGTCACGAAGAAGGCCATAATCCGCGCTTCCAAGGAGACAGACTTGACTTGGATACTCAACGAGGACACCGCCGAGCTCATCTTCAGGCTCTTCGTTCTTGGGGGAATAATCGGAGCCCTCTACGCCCTTGGAGTTATGAAATACACCCTCGGCCCCACAACGATAGGAAACCTGACCTTTGCCGTTGGTTTCTTCTACATCTCCTACCTGATAGCCAAGAAGTCCAAGGACTACCTGCTCCAGACGAAGAGGGGCCCAGAGGATATAATAAAGGCCAAGCTCTTCTACTACCTCTTCATTACTGTTGCGTTCTTCCTCTCCCTTAGCTTCGCAGGCGTCATGGGGGAGCTCGGGGCGCTGCTCGCGGCGGCTGGAATAACGGGCATAGTCCTCGGTTTCTCATCGAGAACCGTGGTCGCGAACTTCGTCTCGGGAATATTCATGTACTTTGACAAGCCCCTCCAGATAGGGGATGCAGTTCAGGTCGGCGACGTCCAGGGTGTTGTCGAGGACATAAGAATTCTCTCGACGAGAATAAGAACGTGGGACGGAACACTCGTCAGGATTCCAAACGAGGCCCTCTTCAACAGCAATATAGTCAACCTCCAGAGGTATCCCGTGAGGAGAGTAGATGTAAGCGTCGGCATAGCGTACGCCGAGGACGCGGGAAGGGCCATAGAGGTCATACTTAAGACCCTCGATGAGATGCCCCTCGTCCTTGCTGAGCCGGAGCCAAAGGTTTACGTCGAGAGCCTCGGCGACAGCTCGGTGGTTTTGAGGGTCTGGGCGTGGGCGCCGAGCGAGAGGTGGTTCGACGTCAGGACAGAGGTCGTGAGAAGAATCAAGGAGGCCCTTGACAGGGAGGGAATAGAGATACCGTTCCCGCAGAGGGTCAACTGGTTTGCCAACGAACTCAGGGTGAAGTTAGAGGACAAGTGAGCGCTCCTTTTCCGCTATGTTTTCCAGAACCCTGAGCGCAATTGGCGCGAGTTCTGTTCTCTTTATCTCCTTCAGGAGGGGAACGAACTGCGCGAAGAGAACCGCGTCTTCCCTCGGAACCGTTCTCGTCATGGCCTCAAGGGTTAGAAGAACCTCGAATGGATACTCCTTGAGCAGGGCCCTCAGGAGCGGGAGCACTCTTCCGGCGAGTTCCCCATCCCAGCGCTTGGAGAAGTAGTAGCTGAGGAATGTTAGCGCTCCCGGAACCGCCTTCCGCCTCTCGAGCAGTCCAATGATGGAACTCACTATTTTGGCACCGTAGGGAGCCCTCAGCGCCAGCCTCGCAAGGATTCTCGCGGACCTGTCCCTTGCCCACCTGTTTTCGGAGGCGAGGACGCCAAGCAGGGGTTCAACCGCGGGCTCTAATGCCACGAGCCCCTTCTCAGGGAGCTCCTTCGCGAGCCTGTGGAGCTCCCACAGGGCGTCCATCTTCTCCTCGATGCTCCCGGAGAGGGCATCCACGAGCTCGGCCACGCGCTCAAAGGGAACGCGGGTTTCTTGCTTCTCCGGCGGTTCCGGCTTCTTTTTCCGCACGGTTCCCCACGAGGACGAACCACCGCCCGGCCCTGAACCCCTCGGGTGCTCTACATACTTAGGCCCCAGAACAACGGAGCCCCCGCGGGAAGGTAGTTTTGAAAATCCCCTTGGAACGTCCTCCCCAACCTCAAGGGCGAGCTCCATCGCCTCATCAACCTTACCCTCAGCCAGGAGCTCAGCTATGGTTCTCATGGCCTCGCCGGGTCTTGAAGAGTAATACAGGGTGAGGAGCTTCTTAACCCGAAACGCCAGGTCCCTCGCCTTGCTCCTGACCCCGGGAACAGGTGAGCGGTGGGAAACAACCTCAAGGGCCCGGAGGAGCTCCCAGTACTTGCCAACGTTCTCCTCACTCGGGGGGACAAGAACCTCCGAGAGGAGGTTGAGGGTGAAATCCTGGAGGGGGACGTCCTCCCCGAGCAGGGCCTCATCAATCTCATCCAGCAGGAGCGAGAGAACCCGCGAGTCCCCAACGCTCATGTTGGCGAGCAGTCTGAGACCCATTGCCCGGAGCCTCGGGTTGCCGGAGGAGAGCAGGGCCATTGCCCTTGAGCGGGCCAGAGAAGATGCCTTCGCGGGCCTCAGCCGTTCAAGAACCGGGGGAATTTCCAGTAAAACCACCTCGTTTCTTTTGGAGCGTACTAGGGAAACAAGGGCATCAACGACTTCAACGTAGTCCCTTTCCTCTGGATGAACCAGCGAGAACAGAACCGCGAGAAGCCGAAGCGCCTCGATGGCAACTTCATCGGTGTCCTTCAAAAGACTAAGAACGGTTCTGAGGTTCCTGAGGACGGAAAGGGTGTACCTCGGTTCCGGCTTGCGCCGGAGGATTTCCCTTAGCGCTATGAGCGCACGCCTCCTGACGCGGTCGTCACCATCGCGCAGGAGAACCATGAGCGAAGAAAATGCCCCCTCGTTCGAGACCGCCAGCTCCACCACGTTTGAGGTTCTCCACGCGAGAAGCATCTCGCGCAAAACATCGCGGTAGTCCATCATGGTAGTCCTTACGACGAACCCCTATATTAGGCTTTCTCAATCAGCGCGTAGAAGAAGCCTATGGTTTTATGCCTGTGGGGCCAGGCCCTCATCGTGCCGGGCAGGAAGCCCTCATCATAGGGCCCGCCGAGCGGAACGAGCCTCGCGTCGTCGTGCCTCGAAAGGAACCACCTCACGACCTCCTCGTTCTCCTCCGGGAGCATAGAGCAGGTTGAGTAGAGCAACCTCCCGCCGGCCTTCAAAAGCCTCCACGCGCTTTCAAGCAACTCCTTCTGGAGCGCGACGACCTTCGGTATGTTCTTCTCGCGAAGGCGCCACCTCAGCTCGGGGTTCTTAGCGATGGTTCCATCGCTCGTGCACGGTGCATCCAGGAGAACCCTATCGGCGATTCCCTCGCCCAAAACTTCCGGGGCCTTCCTTCCGTCGAGCTTCCTAACTTCCGCAATCTCAACGCCGGCCCACTTCAGGATTTGCCTCATGCGCTTAATCCTCTCGGAATCGACGTCGAAGGCGTAGATTTTTCCCTCGTTTCCCATAAGCTCGGCCATGTGGGCGGTCTTTCCGCCGGGGGCCGCGGCCAAATCAACAACCGTCTCCCCTGGTTCGGGGGAGAGTATCAGGGAAGCGACGGCAGATGCCTCTTCCTGGGGTAACGCGAGACCCTTCTCCATCAGCTTTCCGGGGTTGAAGGGGTCCAGAACGCGGATTACCGTTTCAACGCGCTCGCTCCTCTCGAAGCGGAGGTTTTTCCTCCTCAGGTAGTCCTCAACGTCTTTGACGCTCGCCTTAAGGCGATTGACGCGAAGGCTGACGGGAAGGGTCTCGTTGAGGGCCTTCAGCAGTTCCTCGGCTTCTTCTCCCAAAAGCTCCCTCATCCTCGCTATGAACCACTCGGGGAAGAGGTACTCCCACTTAAGCCTCTTCTCCTCGGAGTCGAGCTTAGGAACGTAGTTTATGATTCTCGGCAGTAGCTCGTAGTAGTAATAGCCCACATACGGGTGCGTCTTGCCCGAGAGGAACTTGGCGAGGCCCCTGAGGTGCTGAAGGGTTTTCTCGTTAGGGTTCCTGAAGACCGCGACCTCAACCGCAACCCTGAGCGCCGCCCTCAGCCAGGGGTCGAGAATTAGGGGAGAAACTCCTACGAGCTCCTCGATTACCTCGTCTATCAACCCGAGCCTCCTCTGAATCGAGTAGAAGATTCCGGTCAGCTTGGAGTTCTCCCAGCCCTCGATTTTGTAGCGCGAGAAGGCCTTCCTCTTGGCGCTCTGGCTCGGTTTAATTACCTCGCCGAGCTTCACCGCTTCAATAAGTGCGTAGAGCTGTCTGTCCGAGAGCTTGAGCTTTGGCATCAGAGCCTACCCCTGTTTCCGTAGGCCTCCCAGGGTGCAGTTGGGATTGTCCCTATAGCGGAGGAAATCATGTAGGCCTCATCCACGAGCCCAAGGCGCATGAGCTCCTCGACGACCCTCTGGGCCTCCCTCGGCCTGACGCGGTAGTAGCGAACCAGGGTTTCCCTGAGCCTGTCGAAGACCTCAACGGCCCTGGCCTTCCTAATCTGGTCGTCGCAGTCAACTATAGTCTTCCTGAGCGCAGGGAGGAGCTCCTTTATGAGGACGTCCATCGAGTACACCGGCGGGAGCTTCGAAATCTTCATTGATGCAACCAGGCCGGCGTCGACGAGCCTCGGCTCCCCGCTCAGCAGTGCCCCAGCAACCCTTTCAACGAGGGTGACCCAGCAGTCCTTGTCTATGGCACCGGTCTCAAGGAGAACCATTGCCACTATTATCGCTTCTCCCGCCGTCCCAGACTTGAGGAGGGCCCTTAACTCGCCGGCAATCCCGTCATCTATGTACGGCGCCATGACGTTGTCAACAACGTTGAGGAGTTCGTCCCACACGACGGCGTTCTTCGTCTCAGCCAGACCCGTTATTGCCCTCACGAGCTTGAGCAACCTGGCACCGTTGAGCGGATTGTTCTTGAGGAGCGCTGAGAGTATGGCGAGCGTCCTCCAGAGAACGCGCGGGTCATCCGTTGAGAGAGCATCAACGAGGGCATCAAAACCAAACTCAAGAATCCTCTTCCTCTCGCGCCAGTTGGAGGTCTGAACGAGTTCCAGAAGGGCTGAAAGTGATGCGAGCTTAACGTCAGGGTCATCTGACTCAACGGCCCGCAGAATCTCAATCAGAGCCTCGTCGCTCTCCCTCGCGAGCCTGATTAAATCCCTCATCTCCCATTTTTTGAGCAGGGAATCCAGCTTACCCCGGGGCATTCACGTCACCGACCTTGATTATATCACTTAGATTATGGTCTGAACCAAATATATTTTTTTCGGCGAAAGTCTTGGGTTTAAGGGGAATACCTTTCGAAGAGGTACAAGTCAACGAGAATCCTCTCCAGTCTCTTCCGGTGGAAAAAGAACTGAGCCGGAATCTCGAAGGGAACGGTCGCCAGCCGAATCGAGGTAAATCCACTGTCGGCAGAGAACTTTTCGATGAAGTTCCTTACCTCAGGCTTCGCGAGGTGGATTGAGTAAACCCTATCGGCGACCTCAAAGGCCTTGAGCAGGAACGGCCGGTCCGCGCCCTTCCTCTGGCTCCCGAAGGGAGGGTTCATCACAACGGTGTCAACCTTCTCCCCGAACTCAGAGACGTCGGCGTTTATGAACTCGACCTCGACACCGGCCCGTTCGGCGTTTCTCCTCGCGAC
Organism: Thermococcus nautili; assembly: GCF_000585495.1. Lineage (NCBI taxonomy): Archaea > Methanobacteriati > Methanobacteriota > Thermococci > Thermococcales > Thermococcaceae > Thermococcus > Thermococcus nautili. The sequence continues at coordinate 1,770,399 of NZ_CP007264.1, read as the reverse complement.
TTCGAGGGCTTTCTCGTCAACCTCGACGGCGTAGACCTTCTCCGCGCCGAGAAGCTTTGCCCCTATCGCGAGAACGCCGGTCCCGGTGCCGAGGTCGGCAACGACCTTTCCAGCGATGTCTCCAGCTGAGTAGGCCAGCCACAGCAGTTCCGCCGCGACGTTTCCGGGAGTTCTGTACTGCTCCAGCTCTGGTTTCGGTTCAGGAAAGCCCTCAAGCTTTGAGAGGAGCATTGCGAGGTGCTTCTTCTTCATCCCCTCACCCCGTGAACCGCTATGCCGAGGGGCTCGTCCTCCCTCCGCTCAACTCCAGGTATCTCATCGAACTCGTAGTCCTCGCGAAGACCGAGGAGGAGCTCCACTTCCCTCGGCGTCAGAACAGGCTTGCGCCAGTTCTCGTAGTCGTCTATCGGAACCCTCGGACAGGCAACGACGACGTACGCATCAAAGGGAAAGCCCTCAAGTTTCGGATAGCTTATGTGGTCCATCGCTATGAGCCTCGCTTCTCTACCGTGCTCTCGAAGGAGCTCAACTACCCGCCTGGCCTCGGCAAGCCTCAGCTGGCCCTTCTTGGTGCTAACCACGACTCCAAAGCTCTTCGCATCCATAGCCTTGGCTATCTGGGCCCACCGCTTTCTTACCAGGCGCTCCGCCTCTTCGTCCATCCAGAGCGCGTCGCCGGAGTAGGGGTTTATCGCCAGGGTCGGCTTCTTGACCGCCAGCGCAACGCCGAGCGGGTGGAAGTAGCCGGCCCCGATGAAGAGAACGCCGTCGGCCTCGACCTTCGCGCTGGAGAAGTTGCACCCGAGCACCTGGCCGGGCCAGCTTACCCTCGAGTCGCCTTTCCCGATGAGCACCTCGAATCCGTTTTCCTCGAGGAATTCCCGCGCCTCGTCGAGTCTGTGAACGTGCTGGGCGGTGGTTACGAGCGCTATCCTCCTTCCAAGCTTCCGAATCTCCTCAATGTTCTTTTCAAGGGCGGGAACGAGTTCGACCTTCGCGAAGGCGGGGACAAAGATTGTCGGCACCTCAAGGTTCAGGCGCATGTAGCTGTGCCCGAGGTGGATTAAGGCGTCGCAGCCGAGCCTTTTGGCATCGGAATCGGCGGGGTCGCAGGCCCCGTAGTTTATCTCGCCGTGCAGGATGACGGCTAAACCGTTCTCCTCAAGGAAGCGAGCGAGCTCTTCGGTTTCCCGTCTCAGCCCTTCGGGGGACTGTATGAGAACGCATCTCGCACCGAGTTTTCTCAGCTCCTTCAGTATCTCGCCGTGCGGAACCTCGTGCATTCGACCACCTTGGGGTAATACTCGAAGGGGGTTTAAATGGGCATCGCAATGATTCGCTCCCCACGAATGGACATCCACCCCGTGGACGTAAGAGTGCAACCTCTTGGTGAACAAGTTCATGCATTGTATAACAACAGTGGGCAACCAAAATCTTTATTAGTCATTAATGTCCAAGTTTTTCTCACAATCTCGAGGTGGTGGTCAAATGAGGAAGATAGGTGCAATACTGGGGCTCCTGTTTTTGACTGCGATGTTGAACCCGGTAGCGGCTTCGGGAAGCAAGGGCGACGCCGACTACTGGCATCCATACCCGGGGAACGTTATCCCCGGCGACATAGTTATCGGCCACAACCCCAACAGCGACCCGTTCATCCCCGGGTACTGGACCCACACGGGAATGATAGCATACTTCGACTACAGCGCCAATGACTGGGTCGTTGTTGAGGCCTGGGACGACCCGAGCGCCGTTAGGCTTGTCTACCTCTCGGACTTCCTCAGAAGGTACGATACCGTTGCCGTCCTCCGCGTGGCAACCTCGGACTACGTGAGGCAGAACGCGGTGTACTTCGCGCTTCAGCAGCTTGGAAAGCCCTACGACTGGGGCTGGTGGACGAAGGAGGTTTACGGGGACAGCTACTACTGCTCCGAACTGGTCTGGGCAGCCTACATAGCTGCAGGAGGGCCCGACATTGACGCCAATCCGGGCTGGACATGGACGTACCTCAACGGTGTGGCTCCCCAGGAGGTCTACGATGATTCAGACACCTATGTCGTTTACTATCACTCAGACTGACGAAACATCTTCTTTCAACTTTTCAGTTTCTTCCCAACGTTTTTGAGGCCCGGAACTGGAAAACCGTACGAAACGACGACATAATTTTATTAAAACCTCGGTACCCAGTACAGACGCAACAATCAGGAGGTGGTCGAATGAAGAGGGCTGGAATAATGGCCCTGGCGGTTCTGGTTCTCTTCGCCAGCCTGCCAGCGGCCAGTGCCGGAGACCTTGTGAACTACATATGGAACACCAAGACCTACGAGCACCCGTACCCAACGGACGTGAAGCCCGGAGACCTCGTGTACGGCCACAACCCGGACCTTTTCAACGCCCTGATTCCCGGCTACTGGGTTCATGTTGCTATAGTGGCATGGTACAACGAGAGCATAAACGACTGGATGGTTATCGAGGCTAAAATCGGAAAGGGAGTCATAATAACTCCCCTCAGGGTTTTCCTCAGCAGGTACCAAACCGTTGCCCTCCAGAGGGTCAGGGTTGACGACTCTATAAGGGAGAAGGCGGTCGCCTTTGCCTACCAGCAGCTTGGAAAGCCCTACAACTACGACTACTTCAGCAAGCCGAAGGTCTACGACGACAAATACTACTGCTCCCAGCTCGTCTGGGCGGCTTATCTCGTCGCCAGCAACTTCCAGGTCAACCTCGACGAGAACGACGGGGCCTGGAGCTGGAAGTACTTCTACGCCGTCGCCCCCCAGGAGGTTTACGACGACCCCATGACCTACACCATCTACTACGACGAGGCCTGAATGGCCATTCCCTTCTTTTTCTTCCGGCGCAAGGTTTTTATGTTCTTGAGCTCAACTATACCTCGAAGTTCGATGCATCGAGGTGATGGGTATGATTGTTGTAACTACCGAAACCGTTCCAGGATATCGGATTGTGGAGGTCAAGGGAATAGCGAGGGGCGGCGTAGTTATGGCCACCCACCTGGGCAGGGACATCCTGGCGGGGCTGAGAAACCTCGTTGGGGGCGAAGTCAAGGAATACACCGAGATGATGGCCCAGGCAAGAGAGATAGCCCTGCAGAGACTCATTCAGAGCGCGGAGGAAATGGGCGCGAACGCGATAGTTGGGATGCGCTTCATGACCTCTAACGTCGGTCAAAGGATGGCCGAGATCTACGCCTTTGGAACGGCCGTTGTGATAGAGCCGGAGTGATGCTTATGAAGCGCCTTCTGGCGGTTCTCGTTTTTCTGCTTTTCCTTGGCTACGTCTCGGCGCTGACGCCGCAGGAGGCCATGATGGAAGCCTGGAAGACTGGGAACTACTCCCTGGTTGAGCCGTACCTCAGCGGGGACATGAGGAAGGCCTTCACCGAAAAGACGTTCAGTACAATCCGGGAAGGAATGGTGAAGGAATACGGACCGGTTAAAGGCTACGAGCTTGAGAAAACTGAGGAAAAGGGCGGTTATCAAATCTACTACTACCGCGTCATAGCCGAGAAAGGCAACTACACGGTGAGCGTGACGGTAAAGGATGGAAAAGTTGAAGGCTTCCACTTTGCCCCCAAATTCAACCCTGAGAAGGCCCTCTACCCGCTTCTCGGCGGACTGCTCGGTTTACTGCTCCTCTGGGCCTACCTAAGGAAATTCCATGCTGGGGAGCTCATCCTTGGAGCCGTCCTTATACTCCCGGTGCTGGTCGTCCAGCCCCCTCTGCAAATGCTTCCCGGATACGCGGGGATAAGCAACGCAGTGCTTGCCGTCCTCTGGAGCGGCCTGATTGCGGGTCTGGTTCAGGAACAGCTCAAGTACTACTTCTCCCGCGACAAGACCCTCGGAAGGGCAGTTTACATCGGGGCCGGCTTTGGTCTCGGTGAAGCCATCTACGTGGCAACAATCTCAGCCCTCTTCGGCGGCTCTCTTCTGGGCCTCCTCGAAAGGGCCCTCACGCTCCTCTTCCATGCCTCCACGACGGCCCTCTTCGCATACTCCTACAGAAACGGCTGGGGTGGAAAGGCCCTGCTCGCGATGGTGCTCGTCCACTGGCTAACGGACAGCATAGCGGCCTACTGGCACGTTAATCCCTCGACCGCTGTCCTTGTTGCAGGATACGCGGTGATGCTCCTCACGGCCCTGGCGATACTCCCGAAACTCCTCCCGCTGGCAAGGACTGAAAGCGAGGAGCCAGAAGTAAGGTGGTGAACCTTTTTATTTTTCCTCCCATCTCCCGAGGGGGCAGTAAGTTGCTCGGCGGCGGTAAGGAAAAGGCCCTGCGGAAGCTCAAAAAGGACCTGCGCTCCGGACTTTACTCCTACCTAGTCCTCTCGCTCCTTGAGAAGGAGGGCGAGCTTCACGGCTACGCTATAAGGAAAAAGCTCGGCGAGCTGAGCGACGGCAAACTCGTCCCGAGCGAAGGGGCTCTGTACGACATTTTGAAGAGCCTGAAGAAGTACAAGCTCGTTGAGGACTTCTGGGTGGAGGTGGGCGGAAGGCCGAGAAAGTACTACCGCCTCACAGACCTCGGGGGAGAAGTTCTGCTGGAGCTGAGGGAGGAGGTAACGAGGATTAAACGAACCCTTGAGAGGCTGGAGGGGTTGGAATGAACGAGAAGGCCTTTGAGGTGTTTGTTTCTCTGAGTTTGCTCCTCGGTGGACTGCTGACCCTTGTCTTTCGAAGAAGGCGCAACGTTCTGATAGGATTTAGGATAGGCTACACCTGGCACTCGGAGAGGGTCTGGGAGAAGGTGAACACCTTCGCGGGAGTTTTTTCAATAGCGTATTCGCTAATCCTGTTCGTTCTGGCGCTCTACGGCATTTCGATGAACGTGTTTATCCTCATAATGGTAGCTTTCGTTGTGTCTGAAGTTCTCCTCGGCTTTTGGATGGCGAGGCGCGAGTACGAGCTCGAAGAGCTCTCCAAGGAGGCCCCCGAAAAGCCCCCTACGGCAGGTGAAAGTGAAGTGAAGAACGAGTTGGGAGAAACGAGTGTAAAGTCTTACCTCCTCCTTCAGCTCGGCTTTTTGACCTTCTACCTTCTACTAGTTGCCCTCCTGTGGGACAGACTTCCGGAGAGGGTTGCCAGCCACTTCAACGCGAGAGGAGAACCGGACAGCTATTCGAGCAGGTTCTGGGGGATGGTTGGCGTTCCGATACTGGCATGGCTTCTTCCGTTAGTTCTCACGATTCCGGCTAAGGAACCGGGATTTTTCGCGAGGGTCACCTTCTACCCGAAGAGCCTGAGGGCGTGGTGCGGATTCACGACGCTCCTGAGCGGCGGAATGGTCTTCGTTTTCACGCTCGCCCTTCTCTACAACGCGGGACTCCTCCCGAGCAACGCAATAACCTACGGGGCAATCCTCTTCCTCGGCGTCATTCTCTTCGCGGTTTACAGACTCCTTACGGTGAGGCCGGATGAACGGATATGAGCTCCTAAGAATCCTCTATGGGCTGTTCCTTGGCATTTTCCTTATAATCGCGGGAGTCCTGACTTTCACGTCCAAGGGCGAGCCAGGGATAGGCTTCAGGATAGGCTACACCTACCTCTCGGAGAGGGCGCGGAGAAAAGCCAACCGAGTTTCAGGGATTGGGATTGTTCTAACGGGGATAGCACTCATCGTCCTCTCGTCTTTCCTGCCGATGCCCTGGCTCATGGCCGTTGTAGCCCTCGGCCTCGGCGTAACCGTCCTGCTCGCTTACCTCGTGGCAAAGCGCGAGTACGAACTTGAGGAGCTCTCCAAAGAGGCATCGGAGAAACCCGGGAGGAGGATAGAACCCCCGAGGGTCGGAAAGTACCTCATCCTTCAGCTCATGTTCGCCGGCGTTTCCTTCACGCTCATTCTCACAGGGGAAGTCCCGAGGGACCCGGGGATTCTCCTGGTCGCCAGCATCCAGCTCTTCCTCCTTGCGCTTACTGTTCTCGTTTCCCGGCCCCTCGTCTTCCAGCTCGCTCCCAAGTTCAAGGGGAAGATGGCGCTCGGCTTCGCGAGGGCGATGACGGTGGTATCGGCGATGGTAGCGCTTCAGCTGGTGGTTGTTGTGTTAAAGCCCGGAGCGAGCCCACTCCTCCTAATCCTCATGCTCCTCGTCTCCCTGGGCGCGGTATTCTACGCGGCCTTCATAGCTTTGACGAGCGCCTACGAGGAGGGTTACTATTAGCTCTCAAGGGCATTGATTAGCTTCTTCGGCTCGGGTTCGTCAACGATTCCCAGCTCGACCGCGTGCTTCAGAATGTAGTCCGGGAAATCTTCCCCAAAGAAAGCCCTGACCCCCTTTCCCGGAAGGTAGAAGGCGTAAACGCGTACGTTCTTCCCGGCGCACCGGCCCCTCGCGACCATGAAACCCTTCTCAGCGTTGACTCTAACTATCTCCCATGAGAAGACCTCAGCCAGGCCAAAGAAGGCCTCGAAGAGCTTCACCCGGGCGTCCTTCAGGGCCTTGTTGACTGCCTGCCTTGAAACCCCGAGTTCCCTCGCTATATCCACCTCGCGCATACCACGAGCTTTCATGAGCCAGACTCGCTCCATCGCCTCAGGGAGCCGGAACATTCCCATCACCGCTCATGAGCCGTTTCAGGCTTTCCATGAACTCTTCTATTTCGCTTTCGTAGAGGGAGGCGACAAAGTAAGTGCCAGTTTCCGTTACAATGACGACAGTCCTTTCCCTGAAGTCCGTGAGGTAGAAGAACCCTATCACGATGGTCATGAGAACGTAGAGGGGGTAATCCTCAACCCCAATCCACCGAGCCAAGCCAGACATTACGATACCAAGGGCGAAGATTGTAAGCACGCACCACCTCTTGGCTTTCTTGGGGAACAGAAACGGTAGGAGTGTCATGAGCCCCCAGTACACCCACCCGAACCACACGAAAGACCAGCGGGGGTCGATAATAAATCCGAGTGTTCCCACACCAATCCAGAGGAGCGTTAGGGGAATAGCGGGCTTGGAGTATCTCAGTGGGAGAACGCCCTCAGCCCTTTCAAGGTCAACGACTTCTATAATCTCCTCCGGGGCTATTTCAACCCGGAACAAAGTAACGGGCCACCCGATTTCAAGAACCAGCCTCTTTCCATCGACCTTCACCCGTCTACCGAAAAGCAGGGTCGGCAGGCTGAGCCAGAAGAGAGCTCCCGCTATGGTTGCGAGAGTTTCAATCCCGGTCAGCAGTGAGCAGAGGTACAACCCTCCTATGGTTCCCGTGAGTAGCCACTCACTCCAATGCCCGCCGAAGCGAACCATATAATCACCTCGTCAACCTCATCGAGAGGGACTTCCTTCCTCGAAAGCGGAACAGGCCGGCTAATCCTCACAACTATCCGGCCACGCTCGATTCTGGTGTCGGTGGTCAGGGAGGTGTAAACCACGAGCCAGAAGGCGAGGGCCATGAGTGCCCAGCCGACGTTATCACCCAAGAGGAAGGAGACCGCAAGCAGGATAAATGGAAGGAGCAGAAGGGGATGGTCAATCATCATGAGGGGCATTGACCAGCACCCCCATCAACTTTCTGGAATCCCCACAGAGGAGCAGATAGCTCCTTCTTCCCGCCCGTATCACAACGCCATCCCTCAGAAGCAGGTTCATGAGCGAGAGTGTTCCAGTACCCCAGACGAAGAACATCGCGGGCAGGGCTTCTCTGTTAACGAGAACAAGTGGAAGCGACACCAGGAGGGGAACGAGAACCGAGGGGCCAGGCCTTTCCTTCAGCACCTTCAGCGGGAGGAGTATAATCTCGGAGTACATGGCTATCCAGTAGAGGAGAGCGGGAAGAAGGATGGAAGCTTCAGTCCCCCTCCTCAAAAGAATCAGCAGACTCAGGACGAGGAAGAAGGGCTCCAGAATCAGGGGAGCCGCCCACTTAACCAGCCTCCCCCGCTCAAGCTCGCTCAGGCAGAGGATTTCGTCAACGTCAGAGACCCGGACTTTGAAGAGGGCATACCTCAGAACCAGACCCCCGTCGATTACGACGTCCCTCCCTGTGGAGGCTATTACAAGGGCAACCCCAGCGAGGAACGCACTTCCAGATTTCGACAGGAGGGAAACCACTATCAGGAGCCACCCGACCACTCTCAGAACCAGAGGTTTTCCGGTCGATGGAAATGGAAAGCAGTCGAGCTTCATACCACCACCTTGTCAACTTATGTAAGTTGACAAAGCTCTTAAGCCTTTCGATGGGTTTAAAACCAATCCGCGAGAACGTTCAACGGTGGGACGATGGAGGAGCTCTACCGCTATTTGAGAACCTTCATGGACCCCAAGAGCGAGGCCGCTCAAAACCGCTTCATCGGACTGCGCTCCTTCTTCAACTGGGCCGTCAAGGAGGGCCTGTTCCCAGAGAGGAGGAAGCTTAGAATCCTCGACCTCTGCGCCGGAACGGGTATAGCCGGTGGAGCACTCTATGAGACGCTCCGAGAGTGGGGCTACGGGGCTTCCCTGACCGTTGTCGACAAGAGGAAAGAAGATTTGCTCCTCGTCGAGGAGTGGGTGAGCGGGGAGGTTTACGGAGCCGTTATGGACTGCCTCGACGATTTGAGAAGGCTCGGGAAGTTCGATATAGCCCTAATCTTTGGATACACGATGCCCCACTTCGACCCGTTTCAAACGGCCGAACTCTTCAGGAACGTCGCGAGGGTTCTCGAAGGCGACGGGGTCTTCCTGCTTGAAGAGATGGACCGCTTTGGGACGTTCTTCTACAGGAGAGCCTACCGCGAGATTGTGCCGGAAGTTCGGGGCGAGGACTATACGGTAATCTCGCTTGATGAAGGCTATAATCCTGTGAGGGGAGTCATCAAGAGGGGCTACTACAAGTTGCCAGGCTGGGAGAGGATTGGAGAAATCGAGACGCGCTACTGGGATTTAGCTGGCTTAGCCGGCATCGGTAAGGCCCTCTTCGAGGAGGCGAGGATAATAAGGAAAAGCGAGCACGGCGTTGTGAACGTCGGCGATATAATCTACCTCGGGAAGCCTTACAGGACGTAATACTGCGGCCGTCTGTCCTTGAAGATATCGTTGAGCTCGTTCAGCCTCTTGTCCCTCGCCAGCTCAAGGTCTATCTCAACGACTCCCACTTCTTCCCTATCCTCGCTTCCCATCGCCAGGACCTCGGCCTTCGGCGAGGCTATCGTGCTCTTGCCGATGAACTTCAAGCCCCGCTCCTCACCGATTCTGTTGGCCGTTATCGTGTAAACGCGGTTCTCCAAGGCCCTAATCGGCATTGCCCTCGGGGCGTAGGGCATGACGAGGTTGCTCGGGTGCGCTATTATCTCAGCTCCCTTCAAAGCTAAAGTCCTCGCGCTCTCCGGGAAGAACCAGTCGAAGCATATCATAATACCAACCTTCGCGACCCCGATGTTGAAGACGTGGAAGCCGAGGTTCCCGGGCCTGAAGAAGAGCTTCTCGCGGTTGAAGAGGTGAACCTTCCGGTATTTCCCGATGTAGCCCCAGCCGACGGGACCAACCACAACCGCCGAGTTGTAGAGGTTCCCGCGCTCGTCCTTTTCGGCCGTTCCTGCAACTATGAAGACTTCATTCTCCCTTGCGAGCTCGACGAGGAACTCGGTCGTCGGCCCGTCGGGAATCTCGCCGGCAACTTCAGATACCTCGCTTTTACTCTCGAAGTTGTAGCCGGTGTCGAAGAGCTCGGGCAGAACGACGAGCTTTGCCCCCTCCTTAACAGCCTCGCCGATGAGCTTCTCGGCCTTAGAGTAGTTCTTTTCGGGGTCGAGGAAAGCCGGCTCCATCTGGACGTAGGCGACCTTCATGATACCACCCCATAAAGTTCGCCCCGGAATAGATAAGCTTAGCGGAGGCGGAAACGAAGCGTGTCCGAGACGTTTATGGGCCAAACTTTTTATAATCCATGCAAAAACAGCCTATTCAATGAATGCGATAGCTTCAACAACGCAAAGATAGAACACACGGTGGAACGAAGTCAAAAATTCAAACAAACATGATAGATGTGAGAAAAATACCGCGAACCAAGAGGAGTTTCTGAACCGCTCACGCCCCGATTGGAGGGCCGAGAGGGCTTCTCGACCCGATGGGAAAAGCTTAAAAAGGGACTCCCGGAGCTAACCCCGGAGAGAAACTCAGGGGTGATGCTCATGAAGAGACGCCCAAGGAAATGGAAGAAGAAGGGAAGGATGAGGTGGAAGTGGATTAAGAAGAGGATTAGGCGCCTCAAGAGGCAGCGCAGGAAGGAGCGCGGGCTCATCTGAAGCCCGGTGATTCTATGTCTCCTTTTTCCGACTTTGAGAGTTTATCCCTTTTGCTCGACACCTCCCTCGGAAGAACCCTTCTGATAGCTGACCCGCATATAGGCTTCGAGCTTTCCCGGGGATTAAGGATTAAAACGGGCTTCGAGGAAAGTCTGGCTCGGTTCATCGTGGAAAGCGGTGCCGACGCTTTGATAATCCTCGGCGACGTGAAAGAACCACTCGGCCTGAGCTTCCGCCTGAAGGAAATGCTCCTGCGCTTCTTCTCGGCGCTGAAGGACGTTAGGATAATTGTGACCAGGGGCAACCACGACGGAAGAATCGAGGAGGTAACCGGGAAGTTCCCCAACGTCGAGGTTCGGGAGCACTTACTGCTCGACGGGAAGCTCTTCCTCCACGGCCACACGAGACTGCCAAAGATAGAGTTCGAGGAGGCCTTCCTCGGCCACGCGCATCCTGCTTACACCCTGAAGTCCGGCGGTGTTGCGAGGAAGGTGAAGGTCTTCGCGAGGGTTAATGAATTCCTCGTCCTCCCGACGGTCAATCCTTACATTGAGGGCTTCGACGTGAGGGAAGGAATTAAACTCGTCCCGTTCCTCAGGAAAGCGAGGGAGATTGAGCTCTTCCTCCCTGAGGGCCTCTACCTCGGGAGGCTAGAACTTTAGGAAAACCCTTATTAAGACCTATGCACAAAGAACTTCATAGGTGAGAACATTAGTGGTGAGAGAGATGAGCGACGTCTACGAGAGGCTCGAAACCCTGCTCCGCTCCCTGGGAGTCAAGAAAACCGAGCTCAGAATCTACCGCCTGCTCCTGGAGAAGAAGAGACCGATGCGCGTTACTGAGATAGTCAAGGAGCTCGGCATAAGCGAGCGCTCCGTTCGGGAGCACGTCCTCAGCCTTTACCGCAGGGGAATGCTCAGGAGGGAGCTAATACAGCAGGGCTGGCTCGGCTACACCTACACCGCCGTTTCCCCGAGCGAGCTCCTTGAGAACCTCAAGAGGCACATCCTTGAGAGGATAAACGAAATAGAGAAGGAGCTCAGGAAAGAGTGACGATTTTCGCTCCCTCAAGGACACTGACGAGTCTTTCAAGCTTTTCTTTATCCGCTCTGCCGTACTCCTCCTCAAGGGCTTTGAAGGCCCTCTCCTTCGGCAGCAGCTCCGAGAGCATGAGCAGTTCGTGAAGCTGGGCGTAGACCTTCCTGTCCTCTGTGAGCTTCTTGAACTCCTCGGCGTTGCCACCGTTCCGCCTAATCAGCCTCTCGTTGAGGATTCCCCTGAGCTTCCACTCGAGCCAAGGTTCGCTCTCAAACTCATAACCGAGCTCAAAGCCGAGGAACTTTGAATCCCTCGCGAGGCCCCTCATTACGAGTCTCTCGCTCTCCTCCGTCTCGGTGTTCATTGAAACCTCTCCGAGGACCTTCATGGCGTAGCCCCTCGCGAAGCGCCTCAGCTTCTCCCTGTCCTCCTTTGCCAGAGTAAGAGCCGCCGCCAGAACCGCGTTTCCGATTATCGCGATTGTCTCAAGGCCCACCTTCTCAACGGTGTCCCCGCTCGAGTGATAAACCCTGTCAGGCCAAGTTATCGGCATCGTTCCGGGAACACCGAAGAAGTTAAAGATGTCGTGGTCGCTCCCCATCTCGTAGGGATAAGCTTTGAAGGCCATCGCCGGAAGCTCGCTTCCCGAGAAGCTCTTCCCCCTCCTGTTGGTCAGCCCGATGAAGTGTTCGAGCAGGCCGGAAACAATGGAGAAGCGTGAGAATGGCGTTCTGACGAGCATCAGCGTTGAGCCGCTCCTGTCGGAACTTCCCGCAACCATGTCGAGGTTTACGTTGGCGTAGAATTCCTCAGGGTTCACCCTTTCAAAGAAGGCCTGCGTGCCGTGGTACTCGGGAATCCAGAGGAAGGCGAAGCCGAAGCGGAAGGAGTCATTATAGGCCTCGCTGAGCTTCCTCGCGAGTTCTATGAGCATCGCGCTCCCGCTCGCGTTGTCGTTGGCCCCGGGCTTGGGGTGGCAGATGTGGGCCGAGAAGACGATGTAAGGGGCTTCTCCGATTGTAGCGTAGAGCATCGGGAGGTATTCTCTTTCAGGAGTTTCCACCTGGACGGAAACGCTTACCTCAACGCCACCTTTAAGGGATTTTGAAATCATATCCTTTGCCACGCTCTCAGGAACTGCCAGCGCGGGAATCTTCGCCCACTCAAGGTCGTCCCTCGTCAGGAACAGGCCGATGTAGGGATAGAACTCGCCGGTTCCCTCGCGGTAGGCTATGAAGGCCTTGGCGCCGGCCTCGTTGGCCCTTTTATAGGCGTCTCTCCAGTTCCTCCCAACAAGGACGATTTTCCCCTCGGCCTTCTCCCAGTCCTCGTCGCGGAAAACCGGCAGGAGTTCGGCCTTGGCCTCTCCATCGGGTGAGTGGGCCATTATAAGGAGCGGGCTTTCCTCCGTCGTCAGCTTCCTCTCGCCGTAGGACAGCTCCCCGCGAACGGGGTTCCAAGCTATTGGTGAGGCCAGCGTCCCGTGCCAGGTTTTTCCGTCGTAGGCGGAACGTAAAAGCCTGTTCTCAACGCCGAGCTCATCGAGCCTCTCTTTAATCATCTCGACGCTCTCAACGAGCTCCCGCGAGCCCTGAATCCTGTGGAACTCCGCTATCTCAGAAATCTCCTTCAGAACGCGCTCCGGGCTGAGCCGGACGTCGGGCAACTTCATGAAGACCACCGTATTAACGTGGAGAAGAAACTATAAAAGGCTAATCCCCGAGCCGGAGCATCTTCGGTGGCTCGAGGTGCTTAAGGGTATCCAAAAGCTCCGGAGGCATCGTGAGCTTCGTGCTCTGAAGGAACTCAACGTACTCGCGCTCGAGTTCGGAGGATTCCTCCGGTCGGGCGCTGGCCACTACAGAAACGGCGCGCTTTGGCCGGGGTTTTGCCTCCTCCCGTTCGACCTTTGCCACGAGGCTTTCGTAAAGCTTCTCCTCCCTGTCCCGCTTCCCGAGCTCCTTCCCTCTCCTGTAGGCGTCTTTGACGAGCTCGTAGATGCCGAGTTCTTCAGCCCTCTGATAGAGCTCCTCCCTCTTCTGCCTCACCCACTCCGCCCACTCGCTGTGGCCCCTGAAGCCAACGAAGTAGCCGAACTGATATGCCTCCTTCAGGAGGTTCTTTTTCTCCTCGGTCATAGCGGGGCCTCCGGATAGACCCTTATTCCGTCTGTCGTGAAGCGAAGCCTCTTCAGGTTGCTGTCGTGCGGAACGCCGCGCATCTTGAGTATCTGGAGCGCCCTGACCATCTGGTAGTTGCGCATGAAGTGGTGGAGCACTATCACCCCATCGGCAAGGTAGTACTCGTCTGTGTACTTTTCAGAGCTGAGCATCTCGGCGAGGAGAAGGGTCGTGACCTCAAGGGAGCGGAGGAGCCTGACGAACCTTCCGAGGGCCTTTTTCTTTCCCGCAGGGTCGCTGACGAATGACTCGAAGAGGCTGAATGAGTCAATAACAACGCGCTTGGCCTTCTCACGCTTGATAATCTCGATGAGGAGCTTGAAAAGCTCGTCCCAGGTGAGCTCGCGGTTCGTGCTCAGCAGAATCTCGCCGAGGTCGTAGAAGGCTATCCTCTTGGACTGGAAGTGCTCAAGGATTCCGAAGTTGTAGCGAAGCATGTCGCGCAGGATAACGTCCTGGGTCTCAAAGAGCGATATGAAGAGACCCTTCTCGTCGTTGTTGGCACCCTCGACGAGGAACTGTATTCCAAGGGTAGTCTTACCGCTACCCGGTGGCCCTGTAATCAGGTAAACCCTGCCCGGCAGGAAGCCGCCGCCGATTAAGTTGTCGAGCCCCGGGACGCCCGTTGGCAGTCTGTCGAGTCCCTTGAGTAGCTCGCCTACGTACATTTTCCGCGCACCCCCGTAAAATTAGAGAAAAGCCAGTATTAAAGGTTAACCATCGTGGAACGTTCAACCCCACGTGACGTGCCTGTTGACGGCGAAGCGGACGACGAAGGAGGCACCGATGCCTATCAGGTTGGCTATGAGGTAGTGCAGGCCGAGCCACACGAGGGGCACGTATATCGCCCACTGGACAACGGCGCCGGTCAAGGCCGCGACGTGGAAGCTGACAAGTCTCTTCCAGAGGGGCTTTCTCTTGAGGTCTTTGAATGTCCACAGGTCGTTCCACAGGAAGTTGTTGAGTATCGCGAGCTCCGTTGCAGGGATGTTGGCAACGTAGCGGTTGAGGCCGAGGTGAACGAAGAGCCAGAGGAAGCCCTCGTTGACGAGGACTCCGGAGAGACCCACGAGCGAGAACTTTATCAGCCTGTCGAGCTCGCCCTCCCAGCGCATGAGCCGGTAGAGGTGTCTGAGGTAGTTCAGCATCGTCTTCCCGCTCAGCTTGCTCTCGCCGGCCTTCCTCAGGCCGAAGACGAAGGGAACCTCCACAACCTTCCGGTAGTTGCCCTTGATTAGAATCTCCATGAGGATTTTGAAGCCAACCGGGTTCAGCTCAACGCCCTCTACAACCTCCCGCCTGAGGGCAAAGAAACCGCTCACGGGGTCTTTAACGTCCCGGATTTTGGGGAGGGCGAGGCGGCCGAGCATTATGGCGCCCTTCGAGATGAGCTTTCTGTACCAGTACCAGTTCTTAACACCGCCCCCTGGAACGTATCTGCTGGCTATCGCGATGTCAGCACCTTCCTCTATCGCCTTCAGAAGCTCGGGGATGACTTCAGGAGGGTGCTGTAAATCCGCATCCATCACGACGAAAACGTCGCCTGTTGCTTCCTTAAACCCCCTTATTACAGCGGATGAGAGGCCCTTCTCGTCGGTTCTCCTGATTACCTTAACGGGATAATCCTTCGAGAGCTCCTCGGCGAGCTTCCAGGTTTCGTCGGGAGAGTCGTCGTCAACTACGATTATCTCGTAATCGTAGCCTTTTAGCGCCTTTGAAATCCTCTCGAAGAGCTCGGGAAGGTTATCGCGCTCGTTGTACGTTGGGACGATGACGCTGACCTTCACTCCACACACCCCGCCGTAGTAGTCCGTAAACTTTATAAGCCCTGCGAAGTCCTTAAGAGCGGGCATGGGGCCGTGGGGTAGCTTGGTCTATCCTTCCGGCTTCGGGAGCCGGAGACCCGAGTTCAAATCTCGGCGGCCCCACCATTGCAGCCCTTTCTGACGAAAGCGCTGGCGGAAGTTGATGTGCCTTTTTGAAATTCAACAATTGTGGGGGAGTTTCTTTTGATTTGCTCTTTGGTGAGTGTTTCACTCTGAGAAGGCGTCCGAAGGACGCCAAAAATGAGTTGAAACTAGTTCAAGGGGCTCCTTTAATGCTAAACTCGTGTTGAATTTCCCAATTCGAGAGTGCACGAGTGACTTCTTGCTCTTTGGGGAGAAGGGCACTTGTTTGGTCAAGCTTTCTTAAAGCTTGTTCGCCTACGCGAAGTTTGACCAAGGTTCGTGATTCCTCTTTAAGGTTTCTTTGCAGGGGATTTTAAAATCGACGGGTATTTGAGATATTGAATCCACTGGACTAAGGCATTTTCACCCGGGTTCTGCTTGAACCGCGCTCCAAAGGAGCGCAAAAAAGGCTTGAACCCATCTACAAAGGCGCACTCAAATGAATTCACTCTCCAAAGAAGCAAACTCAAAAAGAAATCCACTCAAAGAACAGCAACTCAAAGAGAGAATCACAAACTTTGATGAAACTTTTGCTTGGCAAAAGTTTCGATGGCGGGCCGGGCGGGATTCGAACCCGCGGCCACGGGGTTAAAAGCCCCGCGCTCTAACCAGGCTGAGCTACCGGCCCATCCCGACGGGATAACTGGGGGAGCCCTTATAAGCTTTGCTCCTTACCCACTTCTGCCCACCAACCGTTATAAGCGGTTCCGCTTAACCCCTCCCTTAGGTGTCGAATATGGAGAACTACCACCTTTTCGATTTGTCGGACTACAAGGTTCTAATCCCCAAGAAGCCGGACATCCACTACCTCTACATAGAGATAACCAACCGCTGTAACCTTCGCTGTGAGATGTGCTTCAAGCAGTACTGGGACGACCCCGAGGGCGACATGGACTGGGAGCTGTTCCTCAAGATTCTCGACGACGCCGAAGAGCTTCCCGAGCTCGAAATGATTTACTTCGGCGGAATCGGAGAGCCGACCGTTCATCCGCGCTTCATGGACATGGCGCGAGAGGTCAAAAAGCGCGGTTTCGCCCTTGGAATAAGCACCAACGGCTTCCTCCTCACCGACAAGCGCATCGAAGAGCTGGTGAAGCTCGGCCTCGACCTCATATACTTCTCCATTGACTCCGTGCCGACTCAGCCGGTTGACATCGGCCACATAAAGCCAGACTACACCAGCTCGCGCATAAGGAAGATTCAGGAGGTAAAGAAGAAGCTCGGAAGCGACGTTCCCCACATCGGCGTCGAGGTGGTTGCGACCAAGGAGAACTACAAGGAACTGCCCGAGATAGCTCACTACGTCGGTTCCCTCGGCGTTGACACTTTGCTCATCTCAAACCTGATTCCAATCACCAAGGAGCACGCGGAGCTGATAGTCTACGACGGTTCCGTTGACATGAAGCCCATCGTTGACAAGCTGGAAGCGATATATCACGGCTACCTCCACAAGATAGCCGAGTTCTCCCTGAGGACAGAGAGAAAGTGCGAGTTCGTTGACAAAAAGGTGGCCGTCGTCCGCTGGGATGGCGAAGTTGCTCCCTGCTACCGCTTCCTCCACACCTATCCCGAGATAGTCTTCGGCAGGGAGAAGAAGGTCTACGCTCACTCCTTCGGCAACGTCCGCGAGAAGAGCCTGGCGGAGATATGGACGAGCAGGGAATACAGCTGGTTCCGCTACGTTGTCAAAAACGCCCTCTATCCGAGCTGCACCGACTGCCCGCTGAACGAGTCCTGCTCCTTCGTGCAGGACACCAACTACGACTGCTGGGGCAACACGCCGAGCTGTGCGGACTGTCTTTGGGCAAGGAGAATAGTGCTCTGCCCGATTCCGGAGAAGGGTATGAAGGGCTTCTGGTAGTTAAACAGATGTGCTTTCGATGTCCATTCTTGTTCCCTTTTTTTGCTTTCGTCAAGTTTATTAGCATCAATGTACAAAAATGATTCACAAAGCGTTTGGAGGCATCGAAGTATGTACGCCTACTGGGGTAAGATTCTGAGGGTGAACCTGACCGATGGAACCATAAAGGAAGAGCACTTCGATGAGAAGTTCGCCAAGAAGTGGCTCGGCACGAGGGGATTCGGCATATACTACCTCCTCAAGGAGATGGACCCGACCGTTGACCCGTTCAGTCCAGATAACAAGATGATTTTTGCCACCGGTCCGTTGACCGGAACCACCGCTCCAACGGGCGGAAGGTACATGGTGATAACCAAGAGCCCGCTGACGGGATACATTGCAATGGCCAACTCCGGCGGCTTCTTCGGAGCGGAGCTCAAGTTCGCGGGCTGGGACGCGATAATAGTTGAAGGCGCTTCCGACCACCCGGTTTACATCTACATCAACGACGAGAGCGTAGAGATTCGCGACGCTAGCCACCTCTGGGGCAAGACCTCAAGCGAGACAGAGGCGGCCCTCAAGGAGGAGATAGGCGACAAGCGCATACGTGCGGCCCTCATAGGACCTGCCGGCGAAAACCTCGTCCGCTTTGCCGCTGTGATGAACGACGAGCACCGTGCCGCCGGTAGGGGTGGCGTTGGAGCGGTCATGGGAAGCAAGAAGCTTAAAGCGATAGTCGTCCGCGGTCACAAGCGCGTTGAAGTTGCCGACAGGGCGAAGTTCACGAGCGTCGTCAAGGAGAAGACCGACAAGCTCAGGAACGACCCAACTGCCGGCGGTGGACTGCCCAAGTACGGAACAGCAGTTCTCGTCAACATAATCAACCAGAACGGCCTTTACCCGACGAGGAACTTCCAGTACAGCCAGTTCGAGTACGCGGAGGAGCAGAGCGGTGAAGCTATGGCCGCCAAGTACCTCGTCAGAAACAAGCCCTGTTACGCCTGTCCAATCGGCTGTGGAAGGGTTAACAGGCTTCCAACGCTCGGCATCACCGAGGGACCGGAGTACGAGAGCATCTGGGCTTTGGGAGCTCACAACGGCATAAACGACCTCGCGAGCATCATCGAGGCCAACCACCTTGCCGATGAGTACGGTATGGACACCATAAGCCTCGGTGGAACTTTGGCAACTGCCATGGAGCTCTACGAGAAGGGCCTGCTCAAGCAGGAGGACCTCGGCGAGGACGCTCCGCCCTTCAGGTGGGGCAACACGGAGGTGCTCCACTACTACATCGAGAAGATTGCCAAGAGAGAGGGCTTCGGTGACAAGCTGGCCGAGGGTGGCTACAGGCTCGCCGAGATGTACAACGGCGTCGAGTACTTCATGGGTGTCAAGAAGCAGGAGCTTCCGGCTTACGACCCGCGTGGAGCCGAGGGCCACGGTCTCGGTTACGCCACCAACAACCGCGGTGGCTGTCACATCAAGCAGTACATGATTAGCCCCGAGATTCTCGGCTACCCGTACAAGATGGACCCGCACGACATAAGCGACGAGAAGGTCAAGATGGTCATACTCTTCCAGGACCTTACAGCGCTCATCGACGCCGCCGGTCTGTGTGTCTTCACCACCTTCGGTCTCGGTGCCGACGACTACCGCGACATGCTCAACGCGGCCCTCGGCTGGGACCTCTCGACCGAGGAGTACCTCAAGATAGGCGAGCGCATCTGGAACGCCGAGAGGCTGTTCAACCTGAAAGCGGGCCTTGACCCGCTCAAGGAGGACACCCTGCCGAAGAGGCTCCTCGAGGAGCCCGTCAAGAACGGACCGAACAAGGGCCACGTCGTCAGGCTCCACCTGATGCTTCCGAAGTACTACAAGTTCCGCGGCTGGACCGAGGACGGCAAGATACCTGAGGAGAAGCTCAAGGAGCTCGGCCTGGACGAGTTGTAATTTTTCCAATTTGTTACATATTCTTTTTTGCTTTGATTACTCCGCACGAGGGCATGTTGTTTCTTTTGGCTTGAATCTGAGTCGATTTTGTAGAATATTCATCGGTTATACCGTGCATTTAGTTACGGATTTTTGCAATAGTGTGACCAATACATGTACATTGAGCCAATGTACTGATACGAAAAGTATATTGTTGCGCAAAGTTTTTAACTAAAGACCATTCAACGTCTAGGATGCCCATATAATGGGCATACTGTACAAGGAGGTGCCACCATGAAGAAGTGGGGTATGGTAGTGGTTGCACTGCTACTTGTTGGTTTAATGGCGGGTAGCGTCTTTGCCGCGCCTTCCAAGCCGGTACCAGTTAGGAACACCTATCAGGAGAAGAACTACGGTCTCCTCACACCTGGCCTCTTTAAGAAGGTTCAGAACATGGACTGGAACAAGGAGGTCAACGTAGTCATAATGTTCGACAACAGCTACGACCAGAGGAAGGCGGTTCAGGTTCTCAAGCTTATGGGCACTAAAATAAAGTACAAGTACAACGTCATACCCGCAGTAGCGGTCAAGCTCAAGGTTCATGACCTTCTTCTCATCGCGGGCATGATTGATACGGGCTTCTTCGGCAACAGCCAGATGTCTGGAATCAAGTTCATCCAGGAGGACTACAAGGTTCAGGTAGCCGTTGATACAGAGGGTCTTGACGAATCCGCCGCCCAGGTTATGGCCACCAACATGTGGAACCTCGGCTACGATGGCTCAGGAATAACCATAGCCATCATAGACACCGGTATCGACGCCTCCCACCCCGACCTTCAGGGCAAGGTCATCGGCTGGAAGGACTTCGTCAACGGAAAAACTACCCCCTATGACGACCAGGGCCACGGAACCCACGTCGCCAGCATAGCGGCCGGAACCGGTGCCGCAAGCAACGGAAAGTACAAGGGAATGGCCCCTGGAGCGAAGCTCGTCGGCATTAAGGTTCTCGGTGCCGACGGCTCGGGAAGCATATCCGACATAATAGCAGGTGTTGACTGGGCCGTCGAGAACAAGGACAAGTACGGAATCAAGGTCATCAACCTCTCACTCGGCTCAAGCCAGAGTTCCGACGGTACCGACTCCCTCAGCCAGGCCGTCAACAACGCCTGGGATGCGGGAATAGTCGTCTGTGTTGCCGCCGGAAACAGCGGGCCTGACAAGTACACCGTTGGTTCCCCTGCCGCGGCCAGCAAGGTTATCACAGTCGGCGCCGTTGACAAGAACGACGTTATAACCGACTTCTCCAGCAGGGGTCCCACCGCCGATGGAAGGCTCAAGCCCGAGGTCGTCGCTCCGGGCAACTGGATTATCGCCGCGCGTGCCAGCGGAACCCAGCTCACCGACGTCACCATAGGCGACTACTACGTTGCCGCTCCGGGAACTTCGATGGCCACCCCGCACGTCGCTGGAATCTCCGCCCTCATCCTCCAGGCCCACCCGAGCTGGACTCCTGACCAAGTCAAGAAGGCCCTCATTGAGACCGCAGACATAGTCAAGCCCGACGAGATTGCCGACATCGCATACGGTGCCGGTAGGGTCAACGCCTACAAGGCTGCCCACTACGACAGCTACGCCAAGCTCACCTTCACCGGCTACGTTGCAGACAAGGGAAGCGCAACCCACCAGTTCACCATAAGCGGAGCCTCCTTCGTCACCGCGACCCTCTACTGGGACAACTCCAAGAGCGACCTCGACCTCTATCTCTACGACCCGAACGGCAACCAGGTGGACTACTCCTACACCGCCTACTACGGCTTCGAAAAGGTCGGCTACTACAACCCGAGCGCTGGAACCTGGACGCTCAAGGTCGTCAGCTACTCCGGAAGCGCCAACTACCAGGTTGACGTCGTCAGCGACGGTAGCCTTGGCCAGCCGAGCAGCGGTGACAACGGAGGAACCGAGCCCGCGCCACAGCCCGAGCCGCAGCCAACCGTCGATGAGAAGACCTTCACCGGAAGCGTCAGCTACCACGACTACAACGTCCACCAGATGACCGTTAACAGCGGTGCCACCAAGATAACCGGCGACCTCAGCGGAAGCAGCTACGACGACCTCGACCTCTATCTCTACGACCCGAACAAGAACCTCGTTGACCGCTCCGAGAACTACGGCTCAAGCGAGCACGTTGAGTACAGCAACCCCGCTCCGGGAACCTGGTACTTCCTCGTCTATGCCTACAACACCTACTACTGGACCGCCAGCTACCAGCTCGACGTTAAGGTCTACTACGGTTGATTTTTAACTCCATTCTCCCTCTTTTTCTGGGGTGGTTCCATGAGGAAGAAGGTTCTGGCAGTGGTTTTCATCCTCGCGCTCATGGCGTCATCCGTTCCCGCGAGCGCTAAAATCCAGCCCTACGTTTACACCCCAACGGTTCCCGAGACCGCCTTTGCCGTTCTGGCCCTCTATGAAACCGCCGATTATGCGCGCGTTCTTGAGGGATGCGAGTGGCTCATGGCGCTGAGAACTCCCTTTGACTCCTGGGGATACAAGTACGGGGAAGAGCACGAGGCCAAGTACACGGCCATGGCCATGATGGCGCTGATGAGGGGAGAGAGGATAGCGAGGGGCAGGTACAACTCAACGATAAACAGCGCCGCCTACTGGCTTATCTACAAGCAGAACCCCGACGGCTCATGGGAGGACTACCTAGGAACGTCACTGGCGGTTCTGGCCCTCAAGGAGTTCCTGAAGGGAAACTACATCAACGACAAACTCATCGGTTTCAAGAAGCAGGTACAGGAAGCGATAAGCAGGGGCGAGGGCTACCTCCTCTCGGCAAAGCCAGAGAACGACGTTGAAAGGATTTTTGGTTACCTCGCCCTAGGGGACACGGAGGACCTCGAAAAGATGAAGGTCGAGGGAAGGCTGAAAGCCTATCGGGCCTTTGCTCTGGCCTACTTGGGTAAAAGGGTGGAACTGGATGACGACTTCAACGACACGCTCTCAATTGCAATGGCCCTCTACGCAACTGGAAACGAGAAATACCGGAAGGAGCTCATCGAAAGGGAGCACTTTGGCTTCTGGGGAACCCTGCACTACCGCGTTCTCGACCTCCTGAGCGTTTCAAAGGTCAACGGTTTTTCGGAGATGAGAACAATCGCGTGCCCCTACCTTCAGAAAATCACGCCCGGAAGCAACTGGGAGGAGGTTGTACTCGCGGACTACTACTTAACCTGCAACAGAACTCCTTCACTGCCCTCAAACCTCTCCGGTCTGCTTCCCTGGCAGGTGGCCGAGCTCGCGAGGGTCAAATCCCTTCTCGGCGAGGATTACAGTGAAGAGGTCAGCTACCTCCTCTCAACCGAGAGAGACGGGGTGTGGAGGGACTTCTACAACACCGAGTACGTCGTCTGGGTTTTCAAAGGGTTAAACGTGAGCTACAACTACAGCTCCTCGCTCCGCTACCTCAGCGAGAACCTTACATGGATGCTCGAAACCACCGAGGCGAAGACCGGGAACCCGGTTTACTACAACGTGCCCACCTACTACTTCGCCTACGCGGTGATTGTCTTCAAAGAGTTCGGAATGGAAAGAGAGCTGAACGAGACCCTCAAAATCCTGAAGGATAGACAGTATCCCAACGGGGCCTTTCCATACACCCAGGGCTCGATAGCAGGTATAACCTCCACGGCCAAGGTTCTCTGGGCCCTCCAGGAGGCAGACCTAACCGAAACTGAGATATACGAGAGGGGCACCGCGTTCCTAAGGTCGCTTCTCTACGCCGATATTCCAGAGCCCGAAACCAACGGAACGGCGGTCGTTCTTGCGAACGCAACGTTCCTGCTCATTAAGAACTCGACCTACCTCGGCAACACCACGGGAAGGGTATGCACAAACGGTCTGGACGGCTACGTCGTGATTTATCCCTCAAAAAGCCCTCTCACAGTAATGGCCAGGGAGGTAAACGGCTTCAAAGCAGTTGCCAGGGAAAACGGGAGAAGCATTAACTACGTTTACATTGCCCTCGCAGGTGCACTCCTCCTGGTCGCGATAGCGGTCTGGAAGAAGCGCTGAGTTTTTGCCTTTCGTTTCCAATTTGTTGATTCTGCATAAAAGCAACTTCCAGAAAAGAGAATTAAAGGAAAATCAGGTTGTAGAAGCCTCTTCGTCGTTGTAGAGCTCGTCGCCGACGGTAATCCTCTCCTCGAAGCCCTTCGAGCCCTCAAGGGTCTGAATCCTGAACATGTAGCTCTTGTACCAGTTGTAGGACGGCTTGACCTTGACGGGGAGGAGCTTCCAGGCGCGCGTTTCCTCCTCGTAGCCCCAGTTGACGTACTCGTTGAAGTTCCTGATGATGTCAGTTATGACGACGTTGAACTCGTTGAGGAGCAAGCGCTGAATCTCGCGCCACTTGTCGAGGGAGCTCTCGCGCCTCGTTATGCCGAAGTAGCCGGCGCAACCGGGGCCCTTGAGGGTCGCGATTCCCCTTCCGACGAAGGCCCTTATTGCGTCAACGGTTTCGGGCGGGTCGGTGATGAAGGTGTCGAACTTGTGGAGCGCGTAGTCGGGAAGTGGCTCGCGAAGGTCGAAGGTGAATATTTCGATGTCGGAATAGCCGAGCTCGTCAGCAGTCTTCTCGATGAACTTCATGAGCCTCTCGTCAATGTCGAGGACCGCTATCCTCTTGGGGAGGCCCGAGAGCATCAGAGCAACGCTCGTGAGGTCGTCGTCGCCCAGAACAAAGACCTCCTTGTTCTCAAGGTCACCCCTGCTGTGCATCAGAGCGACTCTCGCGACGGTCGTCTCCGGGGTGACGTAGGCCTGGTCGAAGTCGTGCTTCGGCTGGGGCCTGTCCTTGACTATCTCCTTGAACTGCTCGAGCAGGTCGCTGAACGCTGAAAGCTCGACGGTCTTGCCCTCGCAGTGGGAGCAGGTGTAGTCCCTCCTCGGCCCGATTCCGTACTTCTCGACAAGCTGTTTACCGCTCTCGGTGAGAATGACGTTCGGGCCGTCAAAGGCTATGTGGCCGAGCTCGTGGAGCGCCTCAAGAACCGCCACGACGAGCGGGAGCGGTTCCTCGCTGAGGTCCACGATGCGCCACACGTCACTGCTGGCCTGAATCGCCGAAAGGACGTTCTCTATCGTCCTCTCGTAAACGGGGATGCTCGTTCTGGCCTTAACCCTCTCAACTATCTCCCTCATTTTGAATCCCTCCAGAAGGATTTTTGGTTCGTGAACGGGGTTAGTAAGGGCCTCTTTTAAGGTTTTCCCGTGAACGTGAAAGTTTTAACCAATACCCTCGCCTTCATGTTTGGTGAGAGGATGTCATACTTCCTCATCTCGGTCGCGACGATGGAGAACCTTGAAAAATGCACTCAGATGAACGTTGCAGGGTTCACAAGTAGCGTAAACGGGTACTGGGCCTTTGTCGATATTGATGTTGGGGACTACGTCTCGTTCCTGCACGGAGCGAAGGTTTACAACCTCTATCGCGTGAAAAAGAAAGTCGCAATTGAGAACCCCGACGAAGTCGGCCCCTGGGAGCCGATAAAACTGCCCTCTGGGAGGGTGTATTCTTTCCCCTTCAGGCTCCTGCTGACGCCCCTCCGTGAGCTTTCCGAGTCAATGATAAGACCGGAGTTTTCTTACGTAGCTGAAAACCTTCTGTTGAGAGGAGGGTATAGAAAGACTCATTTCCAGGCCGATGAGGTAACACTCTACAACGTTTCGGGAATGGGAATCCCAGTGAGCGAAGAATTTCAACATGAAACCTCAAAATGGAAAGCGTTCATGCCAAAAATCACCTTTTCACGGGAACTCATAGACCCACCGAGGGTTTTCCCGATGAGGGAAGTCCTCCTCCAGTCCCTCCTTCGAAAGGCCATTGAGCGGAATTTTCTGGATGGGCTTTTGGAGACGTTTAAAATAGACGGGAACCCGGAGGATTTTGAGGTTCTCGGCGAAAAGGCTCTCCCCTCCGGGCATGTGGACCTCCTGATAAAGCCCAAACACCCCCTCGGCAGGGCTCCGAGGATTCTTGTGGAAGTAAAGCTCGGAAGCGCCGGAAAAGAAGACTTGAAACAGCTGAAGGCGTACATAAAGGAAAGCGGCCCCGAGACTGTGGGGGGAGTGCTGATTGTCAAATCCTTCAAGAAGAACATCGAGGAAGAGCCCGATATCAAATTCTGGAGTTACGGGTTTGGGAATATCACGAGAGAAGCAACTTACACCTACGAAGAACTGCTCGGGAAAATACGGCTGGAGGAGGTTTAAATGCTCACCCCCACCCAAGACCCTGTCAAGCGCTACCGCCTCTGCTACAACCTTGAAGCCCTCGAGCGCGTGAGGGAAGCGATAGGCGAGAGCGCGTATTCCAGGCTGAGGGAGCTCGTCCTCTTCCGCCTCGAAGGAAGAGACTTCGAAAGGACTCCCACTGATGCCAAGGTCGCTGTGGCCTTCTCCGCTGGCTCCGACAGCACGGCAACGCTGAAAATCCTCCGCTGGGCAGGCTTTGACGTCGTTCCAGTAACCGCGAAACTGCCCCAGATGGGCGAAAAAACCCTCCAAAAGGTTCGTTCCGAGAACGCAGTACTCGTCGAGGTGCCGGGTTACGAGGAGACGATGCGGGAGCTGATTGAGAAAGGGGCACCAATCTGCGGCCGCTGTCACTCAATGGTCATGGAAGCGGTTGAGCGGAAGGCGAGGGAGCTTGGCGTGAGAATCCTTGCGACGGGCGACATGCTGAGTTCAGGTTTGATTTCGATTTACGAAAAGAACGGCATCGTTATCCTTAACTTTCCCGCCTTTCTCGCCCTCGACAAGGGAGAGATTATCGAGATAATCGGGCCTTACAGGCTGAGCTTCGGCTGTCCCCTTCTCTGGGAGCTGTTTAGGAGGGCGCCTTCGACCAAGCGTTTGGCCATCCAGAGGATTCTGAGGGAGACGCGGGCGAGGGCGTTGAGCCCCGAAATGGCCGTCGAGCTGATGAGGGACGTCCTCCTCCGTTAGTTCACAACTTTGGCCCAAAAGGTTTAAATGTGTAGTTCTTAAGTTGGAGCGGTGGTGAGTATGGTCACGAAGGAAGAGGTTGAGAAGGTCGTGAAATCGGTCGTTGACGAGAAGTTCATCCGCTCAATCGAAGTTGACGATAAGGGCAACGTCACGGTTACTCTTGCAAAGGACACCCCCGATATAGACAACGTTCTCATAAAGCTCCACTCCGAGCTCGGAAAGCTCGAGGGGGTCGGCTTGATAACCATCAACCGCGAGAGGGAAGTGAAGGAAGCGGGCGACGTCAAGATAACCGAGGAGATGATACTTGAGAAGCTCAAGGAGGTCATAGACCCCGAGATTGGAATAGACGTCGTCAACCTCGGCCTCATCTACGAGGTGAAGGTTAACCCCGACAACACCGTTTACGTCAAAATGACGATGACGACCCCCGGCTGTCCGCTGACAATGTGGATTCTCAGGGCAGTTGAGGACAAAATCCTTGAGATTCCGGGCGTTAAGGATGCCGAGATTGAACTTACCTTCGACCCGCCGTGGACGCCGGACAGAATCAGCCCGGAGTACAAGAAGAGGCTGGGCCTTTACTGACCCATCCTGCCTTTTCCTGTTCATCGTCGCTTTCTTTCGCTTCCCTTTCCACAGACTATCGTTTCAAACCGTCGGTTTTAGGAACGAAAAGTTTATATTCGTCCGAGCGCACTTAAGCCCGGTGATGTGCCATGGCGTGGAAGGTTACCGTCGACCAGGACACCTGCATTGGTGACGCCATCTGTGCCAGCCTCTGCCCGGACGTTTTCGAGATGAACGACGAGGGCAAGGCTGTTCCGGTTGTCGAGGTTATCGAGGACGAGAACCTCTACAACTGCGCCAAGGAGGCCATGGAGGCCTGCCCTGTTAGCGCTATCAGCATTGAGGAGGCCTGAAGGCCTCTCTTTCCTATTCCTTGTCGGACTTTTCTGCGAGCTATCTGAAAAACAAGATATTGGAGAGGAGCTCATTCAAGGCTCAGTTTGAACTTCTCGGCCTGCTCGAGGACGTACTCCCTTATCTCCCTTGCCTTCGGGAGCTCGGCCACTATCTCACCGTTCTCGATGAGGGGCTGGAGAAGCGGCTCAACCTTGGCGCCGCAGACTGGACAGCGTTCGAGCTTTTTATCGGCCGGAACGCGGTGGTAGTGGCCGTTCTCACAGCGATAGACCTGTTTCCTCCCGCTCAGCTTCCCGCGCTTCGTTATCGGCTTCCCTTCAACCTCAACGATGTCGAGCGAGAAGTCTACCGGCTTTGCGCTCGCTATGGCAGAACCGACGCCGAAGGCGTCTGCCACGTCAACAATTTCCTTTATGCTCTCCTCGTTCAGCCCACCGCTCACGAAAATCTTCACCCAGTCGTAGCCCCTTAAGTTGAGCTCCCAGCGGACCTCCTCGATTATCTTTCTGAAGTTGCCCCTCCTCGAGCCCGGAGTGTCAAGCCTAACCGCAGTTAATCTCTCGCCCAGAGCCTCGGCCGCCATCAGCGCCTCGAACTTCTCGTCGCAGAGCGTGTCAACGAGGGCTGTCCTCGGTACTTCGGGCTCGACGACCTCGTCGAAGTACTTCCAGGCCTTCACCTGGTCACCGACTGTGAGTATTAACGCGTGGGGCATAGTTCCAACGGGCTTCTCCCCTATCATCTCCGCTCCTAGGACGCCGCTAACGCCGTCGCAGCCGCCTATGAAGGCCGCTCTGTCAATCATCGGCGCTATGGCCGGGTGCATGTGCCTTATTCCGAATGAGTAAACCGGCTTGAAGTTGGCCGCTATCTTGATTCTCAGGGCGGCCGTCGCTATCCCGCTCGCCTGGCTGAGCATTCCGAGTAGGGCCGTTTCATAGACTCCGAACTCCTCGTAGTAGCCTTCAATTTGGAGAACCGGCTCGTAGGGGTGGAATATAGTGCCCTCTCTCATCGCGTAGACGTTCACCGGCAGACCTTCGAGGAGCTTCGCGACCTCCTCAATTCCCGCGAGAACGCCCCACTTCCATCCCTTGGGGAGGGAAGTCGTGGTGACGTCGGCGAAAACCTTCCTGTGGATTCCCTTCTCGGTCAGTATCTTCTTCGTTCGAATGAAGTAAACGTCCGTCGTCTTTCCAGCCTTTATATCCTCCTCGTGGGCGATGTAGAAGTTCCTCATCGGTCTCACCTGAAATGGACTTCTCACGAACCGATTTAAGGGTTTCCAGAGAAAAGCTTATAAGGTTGCAAACCGACCGGTCGGTAGGTAAAGGGGGTGAACCGGATGGGCTTTGCAGACCTCGTGGTTGAGAAGCCGAAGAGAACGATTGCAGTAATTCTGCTCGTCACGCTGGTCTTCATGGCCTTCGCCTCGCAGCTCAAGGAGGAAACGAGCCTGAACGCTTTATTTCCCAACTACCCGGAGGTGAAGGCCCTTGAGAAGATTCAAAGGGACTTCGGCAATGTGGAGCCAGTTGTGGTCGTTTTCAGGGGGAGCAACGTGCTGACACCTGAGTACTTCTCCAAAACGGCCGAACTGACGGAGAAAATAATGGACGGCAGTGCGGGGGAATTCCTCATTGAGCCGAAGGAAAACGCCGTGACGTCCCTTCCCGCGGTTCTCGCATCTTACAGGCTCGCGAAGGAGGGAGTAAGCCCCACCCCGGACCGGGTTCTCGAGGAGATGCGCTCCTTCAAAACGGCCGCCGAAATCCGCGAGACGCTGAGGGAGTTCCTGAGCGACCCCTCTGTCCCGGAGCAGATGAAGGATTACGCCCTCTCGCTCCTCCCCAGGGACTTCAACCGGGAAAGGATGGAGAGCCCCTCAATGGCAATCTACGTCCTCCTCAACGCGAGCTACCCGGAGGACGAGCTTGAAAAGGCCGAGCTCGAGATAGAGGGCGACGCCCTCTCGGTTGACAACGACTCCCTCACCTACGGGTTCCACCTGATGAACTACTACTACGTCAAGACCGAGGAGCGCCTCGCGCCCGCCTTCCTGCTCGCCCTTGTCCTAATCCTCGCCCTCATGTACCTGAACTTCAGGAGCCTCGGGGACGTTGCCATATCGCTCATCACGCTGTTCCTCGCGGTGGTGTGGACGTTCGGCCTCGCGGGCGCGCTCGGCTGGAAGCTGGACCTCATGGCAGGCATGGTGCCGATTCTCGTCCTCGGCCTCGGCATAGACTTCTCCTTCCACGTCCTCATGGGCTACCGCGAGAAGCTGAACCTCGGACCGAAGGATGCCATGAAGGCCGTGCTCTCGACCGTCGGCGTGGCTCTCCTCCTTGCTATGGTCACGACCGTCGTCGGCTTCTCCTCAAACGCCATCTCAAGCCTCCCGAGCATGAGGCGCTTCGGGTTCCTCTCGGCCTTTGCAATCCTCTCGGTCTTCGTTCTCAACGTGACGTTCGTTCCGGCCCTTAAGGTCCTCCGCCCTTCCGCTCCCCCCGCGCGAAGGAAGGGACGGGCCCGCCTTGCCATCGGGGCGCTCTCGGACAAACGGTTCGCGGGCCTGCTCGTCATCTCTGCTTTCCTTGTGGCGGCGGTTGGCTGGTCCCTCGGCCTCGGAATGAAGGCCTCGTACAACCCCACAGGTGAGCTCGCGAAGGACCTGCGCGTTACAAAGGCCTACGAGCTCCTGAACAGCAAATTCGACATCGGGACCGAGAGGGTCTACGTCCGCGTTGATGGGAACCTGACGGACCCAGCCCTCTGGAGGAGGCTCCAGATTGCCGTGCAGAGAATGGCCGACGACAGGTACGTGGTCAAATCCGGCGGAAAACCGGCCGTTGAGTGGCTCCTGAGTGCGCTACCCATAATTGCCGCCGAGAACCCGGGGGTCAGTAAAGCCTACGCCCTCGTTGATAGGAACGGGGACGGCTGGATTGACTCAAACGTGACACCCCGCGAGCTCGAGGAGTTTCTGAAGGAGGCATACGAGACAAGAACAGGGCGCTTTTACCTTCACGAGAGCAACGGACACTTTGACGGCCTTCTCCTCGTCGTCCCCTCAAGGACGGACTTCGGCTACCACGGGAAGGAGCTCCTGAGGGAGCTGAGGGAGGACTTCAGGGGGCTGAACGCCACGATAACCGGCGACCCGATAATATGGGCCAAGGGGCTCGACGACATGAGGAACGCCATGATTCTCTCAATCCTCCTGTGTCTGGCCTTTACCCTAACCGTACTGCCCGTTTCGTTCGCCGTTGCGCACCGCGCCCCCCTGGAAGGGCTCCTCGCGGCGCTCGTCCCCCTCGCGGTCCTCGGCTGGCTCTTCGCCACGATGAAGCTCCTCAACATCCCGCTCAACGCGATGACGGCCATGGTAGGTGCGATAATAGTCGGAATAGGCATAGACTACCCAATCCACGTCGCCAACCGCTGGGTCATCGAGAGAAGGACAGGAAAAGGGTTCCGGGAGGCCTACTCGACTGCGGTCTCAACCGCGGGCAGGGAGGTGCTCTACTCGGCGCTGACGACGCTGATAGCCTTTGGAGTCCTCGTCACAATCCCCATACCTGTAGTGACCCAGTTCGCGGCGACCGTGCTGTTCGGCCTCGTCTACAGCTTCCTCGGGGCCGTGGTTCTCCTGCCGGCCATGGTGAGGCTCCTCCGGTGATTTCATTTTTTCACAAAGTATTTTTAGGTGGCCCACCAAGGAAGGCCGGGGGATGGCATGGCGAGGGACACGCGGACGAGGATAATCGAAGCTGCCCTTGAGCTCTTCAGCGAACGCTCATACCATGAGGTATCGGTCGAGGAGATAGCCAGAAAAGCCGGCGTCTCAAAGGGAGGGCTCTTCCACCACTTCCCGAGCAAGTACGAGCTCGCTAAGGCCGTTTTCTTCCACTACCTCACCCAGTGGGAGCGGGAGCTCGGGGAGGTCATGGAAAAAGCCGATGGCCCCGAGGAGAGGCTCCGGGTGCTGGTCGGAGCGATGTTCGACTTCGTGAGCCAGAACCAGAAGCTCTACCGGTTCTTCCTTGAGTTCTACGAGGAGAGCCTGAAGCGGGGCGAGTGGGAGGAGGAGTGGCGCGAGATGGCCGAGAGGTACCTTGAGATGATTGAAGGCCTCCTCCGCGATGCCGGCGTAGAAAACCCGCGGGTAAGGGCCTTCCTTCTCGTCTCACTCATAGACGGCTTCGCCTTCGACTACCTTTTCCTCGACGGAAACGTCTCCGTGGAGGAGGCGAAGAGGGAGACCCTCAGGATGGTGCTGTGCCGATAGTGTTTAGAGCCCCTGTGCCGTATTACATTAGGGGATTCCAATGGCCGCTCCTCTATCTGAGCTGATTTCCCTCTCGGGAAGGAGGGCCCTGATTACGGGCGCCGCTTCGGGAATAGGCCGCGCAACGGCGCTTCGCTTCGCCGAGGCCGGGGCGGACCTCGAGCTTGTGGACGTTGACGAGTTCGGCCTGAAGGCGACGGGGGAACTCGCCGGGGAGTTCGGCGTCGAGGTGAACGTCCACCGTGTGGACCTTTCGCGGAAGGTGGAGATAGACGCGCTGTGGGAGGCCCTGAAGGGCAGGGAGCCGGATATACTGGTGAACAACGCGGGAGTTTACTGGTTCAGGGACTTCGAGGAGGTGGACGAGGGGTTCTACGAGAGGGTCATGGCGATAAACCTCCACTCGGTGTTCTGGATGTGCCAGCACTTCGTCAGGACGAGGAAAGAACGGGGCGGCGTGATAATCAACGTGAGCTCCATAGAGGCGTTCCTCCCCTTTGCGAGGGGCCTGGCCCACTACGACACCGCGAAGCTCGGCGTGGTAGCCCTCACGAGGGCCATCGCGAGGGAGTACGGGAAGAGAATACGGGCGAACGTCATAGTTCCCGGCGGGATAGAGACCGAGGGCGTGAAGAAACTTAAGAAGGAGGCGATAATGAAGTTCGACATGGAAAAGATAGGAATATCCTTCCACTTCAACGCCCGGCTTCCCATGGGGCGCTTCGGCGAGCCTGACGAGGTGGCGAGGGTTATTCTCTTCCTGGCTAGTGATTTGGCAAGCTACGTGAACGGGGCGGTGATTCCAGTCGACGGCGGCTTCCTCTCAACCTAACCTGAACGGGACCTTCGCTTTCTCGCCCCTCTCGATTTTGTGGAGCTCCCTCCTGTAGGCCTCCAGCGGTCTGTCCTCGACCTTCAGAAATCCAGCGAAGGTCTTCGGTCTCTTCTCAAGCTCGTCGAAGAAGCGCGGGTAGTTCCTGTCCCTGACGATGTGGTGGTCGAGGATTATTTGGGCGTTCGTTTCGCGGATTATCTCGT
Source organism: Thermococcus nautili (assembly GCF_000585495.1). Taxonomy (NCBI): domain Archaea; kingdom Methanobacteriati; phylum Methanobacteriota; class Thermococci; order Thermococcales; family Thermococcaceae; genus Thermococcus; species Thermococcus nautili. The sequence goes on along the minus strand of NZ_CP007264.1, from coordinate 1,737,960 downwards.
TGAGGTTTTTAATTCCCGTTTCCCAGCTCCCCTCGGCGCGCTTTCCAAGGTAAGTTGGCGGTCCACCCGTTATGAGGACGTCGGGGTTCTTCTCGATTATCCACTCGACGGCCTTCCTGTTGAGGAGCTGGATGTCGCTGGCGTGGATTAGCCTGGTTCCGTCGTCTATGAGGGCCATGACCACGAAGCCAAGCCTTGAGCCCTCGCTACCGTGCGGAACCGCCGGCGAGAACTCCAGTGTAACGCCACCGAGGTCGAAGCTCCTCCCGTCCGAGAACTCCACCCTCTTAGCTATTGGCTCCGCCTTCTTGAGGAAGGCCCAGGCCCGTTTCCTCTGGCTGAAGTTGATGTTCTCGGTGGGGTGTTTGGTGAATATCAGCTTTCCTTCGTAGATTTCCCTCGCAAAGGCTTCGCTGGAGCTCTCGTAGAGACCCTCGAAGAAAGGAGTGTGGTGGTCGTAGTGGTAGTGGGAAATCGTCACGAGGTCCGCTTTCCTCGCGTAGCCCTGTACCTTCCCCCTCATCTTTTGAAGGGTCTCGAGCTCGATTTTTGCCGGCGGGAGACCGTAGCGCTTCGGCCCGAGGGCGACGCCGGGGTCGATGAGGATTTTTAAGCCAGCAGCTTCCACGAACGTCGCCAGGCTCCTAACGCCGAGGCTTTCAGAGGCGAGCGGAATGAGTCGCATGGATATCACCTACCACTCAAAAATCTGCCGAAAGTTTAATAAAATCTGCCATCAAAGTGTCTCTCAGAGGTATGAGGGTGGGGGTCGCCCGGAAGGGGACTAGCCACCCGACTCCTCATAACCTTCTGAGTTCTCTCTCGTTGATGAACCTTCCGAAGATGATTTTATCCCGTATTTCATCGATTAGCTCACCGTTTTTGTACTGATAGTGGAGGTAGATGACATTAGCCATTGCATCGGCGAGCTGGAGACCAGCCCTTTTCTGAGAATCGCCCGGGGCAACAGCTAGGGAGTACCTTCTTGAGAGAAATCCCGAGATATCCTTTGAGTATTGACTCCTATCCACAACGATAATTTGCGGAGCACCATATGATTGCAGACCTTGAACCAACGCCCCGTGTAGCTTCATGGCCGCTAAGCTCTTGTTGCGTTTGCTCTTGTCCAGCCAATCCCTCAGTTTCCTATCGTTCTTTGAAAGGACCACGTATGCAACTTTGAATTCCAAAGGGGAGAGCATTTTCACGGCTTCAACCTTCTCGTCGTAAGATAGCTCGCTGAACTTAAGTTCCGGTAGTCCAAATTTCTTAGATATGTCTTGTATCGTGGTTTTTATTGCAGCCTCCTCGCAGAGCACAGCTGCAATTACAAAGTATCGCTTGTTACTCCTACTGCCACCGAGGTCCCCGCTCTCGTCCACGAACACTTGAGTCACGTTTTCTCCCCCACGGGATGTTGAATAAGAGTTTAAAGCACCATCGGATTACGAGATTTTCACGAGGATTCCCCCATCCAGTTGTCATGAGGTGGGAACCTTACCCATTCAAAAACAAAAGCTTAATTAACACTATTTTCCTTCACAACTCTCACGGGGTTGGATGACAGGGCCTCTTTAACCGATGACGCCCGCTCCGCTGAAAATACTCCTTTGGCCGAAAGGAGGCTTGAGAGGGAAGATTTAGGTTGCGAACCGATGAGGAGTGTCATCCCTCCTGATGCCAAGATGATGACATTATCCCCACCTGAGGTGGTCCAATGCTGGGCTTTTTGAGGAGGAAGAAAACCTACGGGCCCTTCGTTTACCTGACGGAGCCCACCTTCCTCTACCACACCCGAACCGAGAGGGCAATCGTTGAGATTATCGAAGAAAAACTGAACTCCAACAACATCCTCGTGCCCTCGAAGTACGGCATGAGGGACACGAGCGACAGGATTAAGGAAGCCGAGTACCTCGTCGCGGTTGCTCCCCTCGGGAAGTTCACGTCCCTCGTCGGGAGGGAAGTTAAGCTCGCGCAGGAGCTCGGCGTTAAAATCTTCACCCTTCTCATAGCGAGGAAGGAGAACGAGCTCGTCTACCTCTGGGTCGAGGGAGTTCCCGAGGAGGTCGAGTGGCTCTCGCCGGAGGAGACCCTTGAGTTCACAAAGACGTTTCTCAACAGCGAGTTCATGGACTATCTGAGAAAGGGCCTGTTCTTGGGTTCCAGAAAAAGGGAATGGTAAAGGGAACTCATGCGCTGGCCTTCTTCGCCCTGATGTACTCGTCTATCGCCTTCGCCGCCTTCTTTCCGTCGCCCATTGCGAGGATAACCGTTGCCTCGCCCCTTATCGCGTCTCCACCTGCGAAGACTCCGGGAACGCTCGTCATAAGGTTCTCATCGACGACGAGCGTCCCGTTGGGGTTGGTCTTTATCCCGGCTTCCTCGCTGATAATCCTGTTGGGCTCAAGGCCGATTGCTATTATCACCGTGTCAGCCTCGACGGTGACATACTCGCCGGTTGGCCGTATCTTCCTCTTCCCCCTTGAGTCCCTCTCCTCCAACGGCTCCATCTTCTCAAACTTCACCGCCTTGACCTTGCCCTTCTCGTCGCCGATGAACTCAACCGGCTGGACGAAGTAGAGGAACTTCACGCCCTCCTCCTTCGCGTGCTCGACCTCCTCAATCCTCGCCGTCACGTCCTCCTCACCACGCCTGTAGGCTATCGTCACGTCGCAACCAAGCCTCAGCGCGGAGCGCGCCGCGTCCATTGCCGTGTTTCCGGCTCCGATGACGATTACCTTCTTCCCGACGGCTATCGGCGTGTCGTACTCGGGGAACTCGTAGGCCTTCATCAGGTTAATCCTCGTGAGGAACTCGTTGGCTGAGTAAATCCTGTCGAGCAGGATTCCCGGGATGTTGAGGAGCTTCGGCGTTCCTGCCCCGGTTCCTATGAAGACGGCGTCGTACTCCTGGAGAAGCTCTTCAAGGGTGACCGTCTTTCCAACGACGTGGTCTGTCTTTATCTCGACTCCAAGGCGCTTGAGCTTGGCCAGCTCGTGGTCGAGTATCTCCTTGGGAAGCCTGAACTCGGGGATTCCATAGATGAGAACTCCACCGGGCTTGTGAAGGGCCTCGAAGACGGTCACCTTGTAGCCCATCTTCGCGAGCTCACCGGCGCAGGTCAGGCCCGCTGGACCAGCTCCCACGACGGCCACCTTTCCAAGCTCTCCGGTGCATTTCTCCTCGAACTCGCAGAGGAGCTCCTCCTCTATGCCGTGCTTCCTCGCGTAGTCGGCAACGAAGCGCTCAAGCTTGCCGATGTTTACAGCCTGGCCGACTTTTCCGACGACACATGCACCCTCACACTGGTCCTCCTGCGGGCAGACACGGCCTGTTATGGCAGGGAGCGTGTTGTCGTTCCAGATTATCCTCAGGGCGCCCTTGATGTCGCCCTCCTTAATCTTGGCTATGAAGGCAGGAATGTTGATGTGGACGGGACAGCCCTTTATACAGGGCGCGTAGTTTGCCGGACACTGGAGGCAGCGCTCAGCTTCCTTAACGGCAAGCTCGAAGGTGTAGCCGAGGTTGACCTCACCGAAGTCCTTAACCCTCTCCTCAACGGGTCTCTCAGGGGTTGGAACCCTCTCCTTGATGAGCTTCGGCATTCAAATCACCCCCTTGGCGCGGAGATATTCAAGATAGCGCTCCTTGGCAAGCCTCTCCTGTTCCGAGAAGCGCTCGTAGTTTCTCCTTATCGCGTCCTCCCAGTCAATCTTGTGGGCGTCAAAGACCGGCCCGTCCCTGCAGGCGAACTTTACTTCCCCGTCGTATAGAACCCTGCACGAACCGCACATGCCGGTTCCATCCACCATAATCTGCCTCACCGTTGCGTAGGTTGGGATTCCGTAGGGCCTCGTGAGCTCGGCGAGTTTTGCGAGGTTTCTTAGACTTCCTCCCGCGAATATGACATCAACCCGGTCTTTCTCGATGAGCTCTCGCACAACGTCGAGGTAGTGGCCCTTTATGCCGACCGACCCGTCAAGGGTCGTTAGGTAGTACTCGTCAGCGACTTCCCTAGCCAAAAAGCGGGTTGGGTAAACCTTCTCCCTGTCCTCGAAGGTCTGAACGGAAATCGTGTAATTGCCGGCCTCACGCATGACTTTAAGTGTTGCCCGGTTCTCGGCGTGGCCGCAGACGGCATCGGAGACGAAGGCGACTCTACCGTAGTTCTTGACCTTAATCGGCTTTCCGAGGGGCCCGACGAAGCTCCAGAGCTCGTCACCAGGCTTGTACTCGTGGTAGAGCTGAAGGCTTGTCTTTCCGAGCTTCCTGATAAACATCCCAACCTTTCCATCTTCGGCTTTGTAGACAGACATGGGTATTCTCTCTCCCCTCTCGTGGAGGATGAAGACGACGAACTGTCCGGGTTTCCAGGCCTTTGCAACGTGCGGTGCCTCCACTTCTACAAAATAGTCAATTGGACTCAAATCCTCCTTTGCGGTAATCTTGTATCCCACGATGAACACCCCCGCTCACGGGAACATTTTTGTTCACCAAAAGTTCTGAACCTTGAGTTTATACGATTTTCTTGAACCAAAGGTTTAGAACCCTTTTTCAGCCAAAAGAAGGAACGAGCTTGCTTTTTCGAAGGGGACCACTAAGACAGGTTTATTAGGGATGGGGAGAAAAGTCTCCGGTGGTTGGAATGGTGAAGATTCCAAAGAGCCATCCGCGCTACTGGAGCCTCTACTACCGCGAGAAAATTATCGCGGGTATGGAGAAGGGAATGACGGCCAAAGCCGGTCTAATCGCCCACGGGCGCGGGGAGGCTTTTGACTACCTCATCGGTGAGAAAACGATAGAACCCGCCGAAAGAGCCATGAGGGCAGCGGTTGCCAAGTTTCTGCTCGCGGAATGGCCCGTAATCTCGGTGAACGGCAACGTCGCGGCGCTCGTTCCGAAGGAGACGATTGAACTGGCGAAGGCCCTCGGCGCGAAGCTCGAGATAAACCTCTTCTACCGGACGGAAGAGCGCGTTAGAGCCATAGAGCGGGAGCTCCGGAAGTACGACCCGGAGATGGAGATACTCGGCATAAACCCGACGAAGAGGATTCCGGGCCTTGAGCACGAGCGCGGGAAGGTTGACGAAAACGGCATCTGGAGGGCAGACGTCGTTCTCGTCCCGCTTGAGGACGGCGACAGGACGGAGGCGCTCGTGAAGATGGGCAAGTTCGTGGTTACCGTTGACCTGAACCCCCTCTCAAGGAGCGCGAGGATGGCTGATATAACGATAGTTGACAACATAGTCCGTGCATACCCGAGAATGGTTGAGCTGGCAAAGGAAATGCAGAACCTTCCAAGGGAAGAGCTCAAGAAGATAGTTGAGTCCTACGACAACGGGAAAACGCTGAGCGACGTTCTGGTGCACATAAGGAACAGACTAACTGAGCTCGCCGAAGAAGGAATCTGGAGAAGGAAGGAGCTTTAAAGTTCCTTCTCCGTTTTTTCAACGAGTTTTCTGAGGTTGGTTATGAGCTCCATCTCACTCGATGCCTTCGAAACTACCAGGGGAACCCTTTCGCGCTCGGCCAGTTTAACAGCGAGCTCATCGAGCCTCTTGACCCCGTGAAGGACTATGACGGCCGGCTTCAACCCCTGGACGCGGACGGCTATCATGGGGCTCCTCCCTGTGGTCACCTTCGTGAAAACTAGGGCCCTCTCGGTAGTCCAGCCGTAGAGCTTGAGGAACTCCTCACTGCTCATCTCAAGTATCGCCCTTATGCTGTCAACGACGGTGTAGCCGTAGATTCTCCGCTCGATGAGGTGTGGATTCGCCACAACCTCGCCGCGGACGGCCTCAACGACGTCAGAAATCTTCACCGGAACCGCGAACTCCCTTATGTCGAGTATCGCACTCGTGGGGAGCTCCCCTTCGATGGTCTTGCTGAAGGCCCTTATGACGTTGCCACCGCGCCTCTCGTCGATTTCAAGAAGGGCTTCCACAAACTTCCTTATAGTTGAGGCGCCGGGACTCTTTCTCCTTCCGCCCTCGTAATCGCTGATGACCGAGGAAGAGACGCCGAGGTATTCAGCAAGCTCGGTCTGGCTGATTCCAAAGATTTCACGCCATTTTCTCATTGTTTTCCCGGGGTCAGAGGAGAGCGTTATCTCACCTGCAATCCTCTTAGCGAGCGCTTCCTTCTCTTTCTCCAGCATGCCCGTTACTACTCGTAATAGATTATAAGCCTTTCGGCAATTGCTGAAACCCCGTTCTGGTTTTTAGGCAAGCTTCGCCAAAGAAACTTTGCCCACAGCCTTTGAGAAAGGCTGGCGAAATGAGTGCCCTTCTCGCCAAAGAGCAGAAAAACAGTCGAGCACTAATGAAAAAGCAAGTTCATACAGGTTTAACACTACAACAAAACTCCTTGGGGATAGTTTCAACTTCATATCGGCGCCCTTTGGGCGCCTTCAAAGGGAGAAACACTCACAAAAGGAGCAACTCTAGTAGAAACCCACTCTAAAACCTGCACTCTTAAAAAGGCACCTCATCTCCCGCCAGCGCTTGCGCAGGAAGCTTTTGAAAAAAGCTTCACCAAAAGTTAGTAGCTCCTGATCGAGGGCTCAAGTAGAGCAGATTTTGCTCATAAATCGCACTTTCAAAAGGAGAACTCTCTCAGAAAGCCTCTCAAAGGGGTTTACTCTCCCTTGACGCCCTTCGGGCGTTGATTTAAAGGTAAACCCACGGTAAAAGAGCAATTCGATAGGTTCTCCAACTCAAAAAGGGCCAGTTGATAAGAAATGACTCGAAATTTAGCCCTCCAACAGGAGCTACGAGCCTTGGTCAAACTTCGCACAGGCGAAGTTTGTGTGGTGCGGTGGCCGGGATTTGAACCCGGGTCACCGGCTTGGGAGGCCGGTGTCCTGGACCAGGCTAGACTACCACCGCACGCCCGTTATTCTTAAGGGGAGGGAGCTTTAAAAGTTTTACTCTCAGCGGGCTTCCGCGCGACGATTAAACGGACGATTCCGCGGTAATAGCGCTCCTCGCGCTCGATTTCAAAGTGCTTCGAGACCAGTTTATGCGTCTCCCTGAGCGGGTCGTCATCGAGGAGCAGCCTCAACGGCAACTTCAGGGGAAGGAGAAAGAGGTAGTCGAGCAAAATCGAGTCGCTCTTCGTGTGCTCGAGGAAAATCGCCCTTCCCCCAGGCTTTAAAACGCGGAGGATTTCCCTCATTCCCCTCTCGGGGTTCGGAACGGTGCAGAAGATGAAGGAGCTCAGAACGGTGTCAAAACTGTTATCCGGGAAAGGAAGTTTCTCAACGTCGGCAACCTCGAAACAGGCGTTCAGGTTAAGCCTTCTGGCCTTTTCCCGGGCGATTTCAATGGCCTCGGGAACGGCATCGACGGCGCAGAGCTCAACGTCCTTCGGGTAATGGCGCAACGTTTTCCCGACGCCAACACCGACTTCCAGGGTTCTCCCCTCGGCAAAGGAAACCGCCTTCTTCCTCAGCGGACAGAAAAACCTGTCGAGGGGTTTCTCAAGGGTCTCGTAGTGCCGGGCAATGCGCGAGTACTTCTCCCTGAACGACATGGCCTAACTTGGGAAGAGCTTTTAAAAAGTTGAACCCAAAGCCGGGCGGTGAGAGCATGCCGTACCTCGTCATAGAGCACCTCGAGGAGATAAGCGACTGGCTGTGGCTGGAGTACAAGCACGCGAGCGAGTGGTGGAAGGATAAGCTGATTTTCACCAACGTCCTGCCGGAGGAGAGGGAAAAACTCGCGAAGCTCGGGAGCGTCATAGATGAAAGTGTCACGAAGTTCCCCTTTGACCGCTCAAAAATCATAGTCCTCGACCTCCAGGCCGAGGAAGAGCTGAAGCCGGAGGACATCAATGATGATACGATAATAGTCGTCGGCGGAATCCTCGGCGATGCCGTTCCGAGGGGAAGAACCAGGGAGTTCATAACGTCGAAGATGGAAGGCGTTAAGGTCAGGCACATCGGAAAACCCCAGTTCTCGATTGACGGGGCAAGCATAGTGGCCAGGCTAATCGCGGACGGCAAGAGGCTGGAGGAGATTGAGTACGAGGAGAACCCGACGATAAGGCTCGACGAGTTCAGCGAGATAACGCTCCACTACGCGGTTCCGAAGCTGGACGGGAGGCTTTTGCTCACGCCGGGCCTCATTGAGTTGCAGAAGAGGGAGCTCGGCTACACCGAAGCGGACGAGGAAATAAGCGATGAGGAGCTAATTGAGTTCTTTGAGGGGAAGCGGGAGCTTTAAACCCGACCTTGCGTACAGTTCAATTCCATTTTTTGAATAAACGAGAACGTAGTTATTCCTCACCATCTCCCTAAGTCTCTTCAGGTAGAGCCTCCCGTGATACGTCCTCACGTCCACGAACACCAAATCCGGCTTAATCCCTGCTGGATAAACATAGACATTCTCCTTAACCGCCAGGGCTGGATAAAAAGCAGGCTGGGTGTAAATTGAGAGGTTTGTCTTCAGAAGAACGTCTATAACTTCCCAAGCAGTTTTGTATCCGGGGAGCGGCTCAAGAATTGAATAGTAGACAAGAGAGAACGGCTCTTTGGGTGGAGTCTCCGCGATAGGCATAGTAGCCCACGATGTTATAAACCCAAGCACGAGGAGCACTGATAGAATCCTTTTGAGATGCCTGAATTCAAGCTCTTTCAGGGCGTAGACTGTGCCCAGGAAGGAAAGCGGGACGAGCATGTAAGGATAATGGAAGCCGAAGGAGTACTGACTGGCCCTTGAGGCAAGGAGGTTCTCAAGCCAAGGAAGGGTAAGAAGGGCCCAGTTTCTCGGGAGGAAGAGTGGAAGGAGACCAAAGCTTAGATTAAAGAGTAAGAAGTAGGCAAGCTTTCTGCCGGTTAGATGGACGTGTTTGTAAAGACTACCGTAGATGTAGCCCTTCCCGAAGTGGGGGATTATAAGCTTGATGACGATTACGCCGTAGAGCACGGATAGGGCCGCAAAAACAAGAAAGCGGCGGTTTTTCTTCAGTTCCTCGATGGAAAAGCCATCGCGAAAGGCCCACCACAGCGAAAGCGAAGCCACGCCGAGAAACGTGTCTTCCTTCACTGAGAGCAAGATGGCCGAGGTTGCGAAAAACTCACGTTCCCTGCCGTCAACGAGGAGAACTGCCGCGAGAAGGAAGAGCGGAACCGCGAGGGAAACGGGGTGAAACTCAAAGAGGTTGATTCCAATGAGGGAGGAGTTGAAGGCGTAGAGCCCCGTCAGCGCGAGCGCTAGCCTCTCGTTCAGAACCTTCTTGGCGAGGAGGTAAGCGAGAAAAACTGACGTGCCGAGTGCAAGACTCTGAACCACGAGAAAGGTCTTCGCGGATGGGAATAGCTTGAAAAGGGGAATAAGGGCGTACATTATCGGCTGGAAGTGAACACCGAAGTGGCTGGTAACGCCGTGAACCTGCCACTCCACAGTGTTGAACCACGGACGACCGTGGAGGAAGCCCGCGAAGGACTGCGTAAAGATTCCAAGGTCAAAGCTGGTGTAGCGGAAGTATTTGAACTTAAGGAGGCTAAGATGAATCATAACGAGCGAATAGAATAGGGCTATGAGAACCGCAGTAATGTCGTAAGCTGATAACCGGGTTTTAAATTTGAGGTTCACCATCATGAATAGTTAAAAACCGAACTTAAAATTATTTCGCCCACTCATCAGCAAGATGCTTTATCTCTTCGCGAACCCTGGCCCGGTCGGCCTTGTCAACGACGAGAAACACCTCCTGAACGCTCCCGTCGCTCTTGGCGACGAGCTTAAGGCCGGTCTGCGTTTCCCGCGTCACCTTAATCTCAAATCCCCGGGAATCGCTTGCGTAAATCCTGCCCGGGATTACCTTCTTGACGCCGGGAATCGAGGCTATCTCCTCGAGAGGTTTCTCAAGGCCCTTGAGGAAGTGGTGCTCCCTCTTGACGCCTTTGCGGAAGTACTTGGGCATGGGCATAGATTCAACCCGGGACTTTTAGCTCTTGCGCAAGGCTTAAGTTATCCTCGATGTCAAACTAAATCGGTGGGAGAATGGAGGACCTGTGGATTGTTAAAGAGTTTGAAAAAGTAGCGGAGTTAATGCCAGAGAAAGCCCTCAGCCTTATAAAGAAAGACCCCGACCTTTTAAAGGAGATAGTAATCTCAGCGTATCTTGATGAAATCATAAGTCTCGGGAAAGCCGCAGAAGTCCTCGGGGTAACGAGAGAGGAGCTTATGGAGGAGTTTAAAAAACGGGGAATCCCCATCAGAACCTCCGACAGAGAAGACGTTCTCTCAGAGGTGGAGGTTATAACGTGTTTGTAGTTGACACAACGGTGTTGTCCAACTTTGCAAAGACGAATTCGATGGACGTTCTCGGGAAAATTCTCGGTGAACAGCGCTAACAACTCCCCACGTTATTGAGGAATTTATGGTGGGAGTTAATAGAGGCAGGTATCCTCCAGTTAAAATCCCCATGCCCATTACGGAGCTAACTCCCGAGGAAGAAAGATTGTACAGACTCCTTCGCGCGAAGCTGGGAAAGGGAGAATCATCTTGCATAGCCGTCGCAAAACACAGGGGGTTAATTTTGCTCAGCGATGACTACGACGCGCGAAAGAAGGCGAGACTGCTCGGGGTCAAAGTATCGGGGACGACAGGCCTTCTCGTGCTTGGAGTCAAGAAAGGCATTTTAACGTTGGAAGAAGGCAATGAATTGCTGGAGAAAATGATTGAAACGGGCTTCTACTCCCCCGTGAAAAGACTTGAAGAAGTTATGCCCGCTTCCTCACCTTGACGGCGACGCCCTTCTTCGCCCTAATCATCTCCTCTCCAGCGAGAACGGCCTTGCCGACGCCGACGACCGTCTCGTCCCTCACGACGCCGACTATGTCGTCAGGACGAATTCTCTCGTCGGCCTCGTTGACGCCGACCGCGAAGACGTCACCGCGCAGGTCGAAGTCAATCTTCACCCAGTAGGCTTTGAGAGAGTCGTAAATCCTCTGCATTCCGAAGGGCGTGACGCTTATGACGCCATCCCTGAAGGTTCCCGTCTGCTGGTTTTCAACGAAGAGGCGGAGCATCTTTGAGCCCTTGACGTGGCCGTTATCGGGAAGGACGGCCTCTCCGGCACCGATGCCAAAGTAGAAGTCGAAGACCTTCCTTATGTTCTCGAAGTAGCGGTAGGTTCTGTCCTCCTTAGTTCCCTCAAGGTGGAACTCCCTCAGAGTCTCGGTGAGAGAGTTCAGGCTTTCCTTGCTCGTCGTTCCGTTCTCAACGCGGGTGAAGATTATCTCCCTGCCCGAGAGCTCGCCCGCGAGCCTCGCTATCTCGACGTAGGCCTCGTCGAGGTGCGCTACTATCGGAACGTCCTTCGGGTACTTCTCGAGGGTCTTCGCGAGTAGCTCTGCCGCAGGTTTGATTTCCTCCTCGCTCCAGTGGCCGGTGACGACTATGTCGTACTTCGCCAGCCACTCCCACTCCCTCGGAACGACACCGAAGGGGGAAGTGAGGATTAGCTCGTGAACCCTGGCCGTTCCGGAGCCTAAAGCTTCCTTCACGGCACGCCTGTAGAGGGTGTGCGAGCGGGAGAAGGAGTAGGGCTTCTTGGCCGAACAGGGGAAGAGGAGGACCAGCTCGGTGTTCTTTGGGGGGGTGAAGCGCTCGAGGACGCGAGAGTGCCAGCGCTTAACTTCAGGCCTCCTGATGGAGGCGTCGCTGATGAAGTAAACCGTCTCCTTCTGAATCGGCGTGTACTTCTCAAGGTAATCGGCGTGCTCCAAATCCGCTATGCGGAGAATTCCCGCGTGGTACTGGGTGTAGAACAGGTTCTCCACGAGGTAGCGGAGCTTACCGCTCTCAAGGGCATTCCTCACGAGAAGGATAGTTTCTCTCGCGAAGTCGAGGGAGTTCGGCTCCTTTCCCCAGAGGAACGGGCTGTACTGGGTGAAACCCTTGCCCTCGAAGTCGTAGAGCTTGAGCGAGCGCGTGTCGAAGGCATCAACGCCGAGGTAAACGGCGAGCGGATAAAAGAACGGCTCCAAATCCGCTATAATCATCAGGTTGGGGAACCTCTCGCGTAGTTCGCGGAGGATTTTAACGAAGTAACGGTACTCCTTGACGAGGATTTTGGAGTTGCCGAGGTAAACTGCCTCAAAGTTGTAGCGCTCGATTATCTTGAAGAACTCCTCGAGGTACTCGGTTCTCCTCAGGGCTGGCAAATAGAAGGCGTTGAAGCCGTCATAGTTAACGCTCCACAGCCTTCCAAGAGCCTTCTCAATGACTTCCGCCGGTGTGTAGAAGCCGAGCGGGATTGAAGGAGCTAAGTTGAAGTCGTAGTCGCCGGGCTCGCTGGGGTGGAAGAAGGAATTGAAGGGGGAGAGCGTGAAGTCTACCCCTGCCAAGGCGGGGGTCCTGAAGGAGTAGTCTCCTAAGCGAACTAACCCCAACCTTCCAGGCCCTTCGTGTTTGATGACTTCCATGGGCATCACACGAGGTTGTAGCGCTGGAGGAGCAGCAGCTCGTCGAGGGTGAGCTTCTCACCGCGCTTGAACTTCTCAAGGGCCTCAACTGCCCTCTCGAAGCTGGCGTCCTTCTTGGCGCGCATTCTCGCGACGAGCCTGTAAGCTATGAGCTCCTTGTGCTTCTCGTCGTACTCGCGAATCTTCCTCTCGATTTCCCTGAGCTCCCTTCTGACTTCCCTGACCTTCTCGCGGAGCTCGACGACCTTGGCGTGGTACTCGTCGGCCTCCTTCTTGACCTCGTCGGCCTTGTTGAAGGCCTGAATCATCTGCTCGTGGTACTGCTGGCTCTGGTTGGCGAGCTTCTGTATCTCGAGGCTTATGGCCTTTCTGGCCTTCTTGAGCTGGTCAACCTTCTTCCTCGTCTCGACGAGCTTCTTGTGGAACCTGTCGGCCTGCTGGATTATCTCAAGCTCGGTCGCGAGAACCTGTATCTGGTCGACTATCTGCTTCTCCCTCTCGGGGGTGATGTTCGGGTTGGTCTGGAGCTCCCACTCGAGCTTCTCTATCCTCTCCTGTATCTTCTCGGGACTCATCTTGAGCCTTCTGAGCTGGTTGTACTCGTCCCTCTTCGTCCTGTACTCCAGGATTTCCTGGTAGAGGAGGTCGAGCTTGGCGTTGATTTCCTCCCTGTTCTTCTTGAGCTCCTTTATCTTCTGGTTTATCTCGTCCCTCTTCGCCTTGTACTCCCTGCCCTTCTGCCTCAACTGCTGGACTTCCTTGTTCTTCTCGTCCCTCTTCTGAATCCAGGTCTGGAGCTCCTTCTCGAGCTCATCAAGTTTGGCCCTTATCTCGTTTCTCTCCTTTTCAAGGGCCTCCAATTCTCTCTTGATTCTCTTAATCTCCTCTGGGTCCACTTTAACCGTTGGCATCTCTCTTACCCCTCTCCCATTTTTAGAACAGCTCTGTTCACTCCAAACATCTGGACTGAAAAATGAGAAAGCAAATAAAAACTTTTTGGCCGAAATCGAAAAGGAGTAAAAGGGAAGTAACTCACTTCGAGTTCTCGGCCTTCTGGGGATAGGGCATGAACTCCACCGTTCCCCTCTGCCTCATCGGTTGCTTGTAGAGCTCCATGAGGGCGTAAACTTCCTCGGGAACGTCGGTGCTCACGTGGAGGCCGAGCTCCTTGGCGTGCTCGTAGGTAATCGGGTAGTCGTGCGTCCACCTGCCCTCCGTCAGAATCTGGGCAAGCTCCCTTGCCTTCTCCTCGCCGTACCTGTCCCTGAGGAGGTTGTAGACGAAGTCGCGAACCTGCTTTATGGCCTTCTCAGCCACGTCGGCAAGGATTAGCGTCTGGTCGTCGACCTTTTCAACGCCCTTCTTCTCAACGGCCCTGACTATGCTCGGTCCCGGGTACTGGCCGAGCTGTGGGTCAACAGGGCCGAGAACCGCGTGGGGGTCCATTATTATCTTGTCCGCCGCGAGGGCTATAAGCGTTCCACCACTCATGGCATAGTGCGGGACTATTACGCGAGTCTCGGCAGGGTGGTCCTTGAGGGCCTTGGCTATCTGGGTCGCCGCGAGGACGAGTCCCCCTGGAGTGTGGATTATCAGGTCAATGGGCTTGTCCTTGGGGGCCATTCTGATAGCCCTGAGGATTTCCTCACTGTCTTCCATGCTGATGAAGCGGTAGAAGGGTATGCCGAAGAGCCCTATGCTCTCCTGCCTGTGAATCATCGTTATTACCGTCGAGCCCCTCTTGCGAGAGAGTTGCTGAAGTATCTTCGCTCTGGCCATTTGAAGGCTCCTGTACTGCATCTGAGGCCAGAGGAGCAGGTACAGGAAGAACAACCACCATATAAGCGAGCCAAAGAACCCGCTCGCGGCGCCTGCGGCATCCGTCATGCAATCACCCAATAGAAAAAGATGGAGAGGTATTTATAGGCTTTGGTTCAGCCCTTTACAACCTGGGTTCCGGTCTTCCCCTCGAGAGCCTCGACGGCCCTATCGAGCGAGGCTATGATTCCCCTCTCGCCGCCCCACTCGACGAACCTGATAACGGCTAAAACCTTCGGCCCCATGCTTCCCTTCTTGAAGTGGCCTTCCTCGTAGTACTTCCTCAGCTCCCCGACGGTAACCCTCTCAAGCCACTTCTCGTTCGGCTTTCCGAAGTTTATTGCCGCGCCGTTGACGTCGGTGAGAATCATGAAGATATCAGCCTTGACTTCCTCCGCCAGCTTCTCCCCGGCCAAATCCTTGTCTATAACCGCCTCGACGCCCTTCAGCCTTCCGTCCTCCTCCACAACGGGGACGCCACCGCCGCCGCTCGCGATGACTATGAAGCCCTTTTCCACCAGGTCCTGGATTACGGGGGCCTCGACGTGCCCCTTGGGGTCAGGGCTCGGCACTACCCTTCTCCAGCCCCTTCCAGCGTCCTCAACGACAACCCAGCCCTTCTCCTTCGCGAGCTTCTTTGCCGTCTCCTCGTCGTAGAAGGGCCCGACGGGCTTGCTCGGGTTCTGGAAGGCAGGGTCGTTTTTATCCACAAGCGTCTGGGTCACTATCGTCGCGACTGGCCTGTCTATACCGCGCGCGCGGAGCTCGTTGATTAGGGCCTGCTGTATCATGTAGCCAATCTGCCCCTGCGTCATCGCGCCAGCCACGTCCATCGGCTGTGCCGGTATGCCGTAAACCTGCTGGCCCGCGTCCATGTGGAGGAGCAGAGCACCGACCTGCGGGCCGTTTCCGTGTGTTATAACGACCTCGTAGCCCTTTTCAATTATATCCGCTATCTGTCTGGCGGTTTTTCTCACGTTCTCCATCTGCTCCTCGTAGGTTCCCTTCTGACCTCGCTGGAGGATTGCGTTACCGCCAAGGGCTATGACGACTCTCTTCATGAGCATCACCTCCTGGGATGAAGGATTCTGTGCCTGGGCATAAAAACGTTCGTTAGGCCCCAACGGTGTTCATTTGAAAAAGGTTCGGTGAGCGGTGAACTTAATTTTCAAACGTAAAGAAAAATCGCGGAAGGCCTTTCCTTCACAAATACCATTCCGAAAAGCTTCCGAGACCGAGCCTCTCAAGCGTCCTCATCACGCCCAGCGCTATCCCCTCGACCTCTATCCCACCGGGGGGCTTGTAGGCGTCGCCGACGACGTAGACGTCTTTTATAGGAAAGTCTTCCACGACCTGACCGCTGGCGACTCTGTTCACGGGGTTTCCGTCAAGGTATGTCTGTATCAGAAGGATTTCGCCCTCGCTATCGAGGTTCGGGAAGATTTTGTAAACGTCCTCGATGCCCTTTCTCCGCTCGGCCTTGACGTTTTTACTCTGCAAAGCGTGGTGGAGCATTATCAGGGTGTAGCCCTCTTTAGCCAGCTCCGGGCTGAGCGAGGAGGGCTCGTTGTAGCCGTTTATCCTCTCTGTGTCAAGGGTAAACATGACGGTGTTGCCTATCCTCGGCTTCCCCTTCAAAGCCACGTTGTATTTAATGCCCTCGCTCGGCTTCAGCGAATCAACGCGCTTCAGGTAATCGCGGTCAAAACTGTCACGGCCTATCAACTCAACAGTTTCTTTGATTCCTGCGTTTGAGATGAGGACGTCGTAGGGAAACTCCTCGCCTTCGGCGGTGATGACCTTCTTTTCCTCAACATCAACTTCAACGACCCGCTTTCTCGTGAGCACTCTGCCCCCGTTCCGCTCGACGATTCCCGCGAGTTCATCGGTTACTGCACTGCAACCGTCCTTGATAAGTCCGGGTCCGCCCCACTTAAGTGCCGCTTTAATTTCCCTCGCCAGCTCTCCCGCGGGAACGTCCAAGACGCTGTCGGCCCAGCCGAGGAAGCTCTTGATGAAGAGGTCAACGAACTCGTTGTCGCCTATCTTTTCCCGAATCCACTCGCGCCCGCTCATCTCGGCCTCTTCTCCCTCTGGGAGTTTGTTCCTCTTCACGTCGAGGAGCAACTTCGTCGCTTTGGCTTTCTCAGTGAAGCTCAAATACCTCCAGCCCTCGCGGTAGTGGAAGGTTCTACCTTCGTAGAAAATCATGCCCTTCGGGTTGGAGTTGACTATCTGGACTTTCGCGCCGAGCAGTTTCAGGAGATGAGCCAGAGGCCCGTCCTCGCCGTGGGGGAGCATGTGGAAGGCACCGGTGGAGAGGCCAAAGCCCCTGTACGGAAGGTTCGCGAACCTGCCGCCGATTCTCGGGGACTTTTCGAGAACGGTAACCTCATAGCCGTTCTTGGCGAGAAATGAAGCGGTTAAAAGTCCGCCGATGCCCGAGCCTATTACCACAGCCCTCATTCTACCACCGGGAAGAGAAGAGAGGGGGAATATAAAAGGGTGTCGTCAGAGCCTCCACTCAACCCCAAGAATCTCGCTGTAGGCTTCCAGCACTTTGCTCAGGTACTCCTTCGCAGTGCCGACCTTGTCGGCCTTGAACTTCTCGGCCCACTTTTCGTTTCCGAACTCCTCACTGCCAGCCGAAACGAGGTCTATGACGCGCATGCTGTCCCAGAAGACCGGGGTGTAGCCGGCCTTCCTTGCGTACTCGATGAGCCTCCTGATTTGCTTTTTCGCGTGCTCCTCCATGTCGATGTTCTGGCCGTAGGCGTCCATGAAGAGCGCCTTAAGCACGGGCTTCATCCAGCCCCTGTGGAAGCGACACCAGCCGACGTTGTCGTACCAGAACTCCCAGAGAGCCGAGGCGATTATCTTTTGGGCGAGCTCCTCGGGCTCAAGGAAGACGCCGAACTGGTAGAAGGTCCAGTAGCGACCCTGAATCGGGAGCGGTATGTAGTTGCCTATCGCCCAGTACATCGTGGGTGTCATCTCGCCGTCCTCGCCGAGCGGAGTGAAGACCGCGTAGTCCTTGAAGCTCTCGCCGTACTTGAGCCTGTCCTTGAAGCGCTCGTCAAAGATTACGCTCGCTTTCCTCTTGCCGAGGCCGATTATCCTCGCTATCTCGTTCTCGCCGAAGGCTACGCGGTGGGCCAGTTCAGCAACGAGCCTGGCGTTGATTTCGCTCGCCTCGACAGGACGCTCGATTAAGGCCTCCTTCGTGAACTCCGGCTTTCCGCTTAGGCCGACCTCCTCCGGCTTGAGGAGCCCGCGGTGGATAAGCTCAAGAACCCAGGCGGCGGTTCCTCCGAACTCTATCGCGTCGAAGCCCATGGAGTCAACGGCTTTCACGCTTATGTCGCTGGCGCGGAGGCTTATGCTTCCGCTGAGCGGACCGTTGGCCTCGTAGGGCTCGTACTCGACGTGGTGGCCGTTGCGGTACTTCTTACAGACCACAGGACAGGGCTCGCCACAGGTCGTCCAGTTCTTGGGCTTTATTGCTTCCTCGTTGAAGGGCTCCCAGTAGTGCTTCATTATGTTCTCGTGGATTTTTATGCGCTCCTCCTTCGGAATGTAAGGCATCTGCCAGTTGAGTATCGGAACGAAGTCTCCCTCAGCCGGATAGTTTCCGCCGAAGGTTCCGCCGGTGTTGAGCTTGGGGTTGAAGCGGTACTTGGTGGTTTTCTCAGCAATAATCTCGTTGTAGGGCTTTTTGTGCACGCCCTCAACTATCTCCTTCGCCGTCCTGAAGTTCGAGATGTCCTCGCCCGGGAATTTCCTCTTCCTCGGCTTTCCGCCGAAGATTATTCCGATGACATTGTGAGCCTTCAGCAGAACGCTTCCAGAGCCACCTCTAGCGGCCCAGTCCTCGCTACCGACGAGGCGCTGGCCCTTCCTCAATGCCTGGGAGAATATAGCGCCGTAGTTGGTGTTGAGGGCAGAAGGACCGACGACAGCTATGCGGTACTCGAAGTCAAAGCGCCCCCCGAACGTGTCTATTAGGTACTGGGTGAGGGCATAGACACCCTCCTCACCCTTGTAGCCCCTCCATATCTCGATGACTTTTTCAAGCTCAATCTCGTGGAGCTCGACCCTAACGTTCTCGCCGTCGTTGTAGAGGAGAACCACGACGGGCTTCTCGGCCTTGCCCTCGAAGGTCACGAAGTCAACGCCGACGTTCTTGAAGGCGTAGGCGGCACCGCCCATCGCCGAGGGGAACAGCGTGCCGTAGAGGGGTGAGCGGAAGAAGAACATGAGCCTGTGTGCTCCAGGAAGAACCGAGCCGGCGAAGGGACCCATTCCCATTATAACGACGTTCCTCGGGTCGTACGGGTCAATGCTATGAGTCTCAAGGGTCTCGTGGAGCTCAAGACCGTAATCTATGACGCCGTAAATGCCATCTTTCTCGATTTCCTCGCTTTCAACTTTGTTCTCGTTGAGCTTTATATGTATGACAGTGAACTTCACGGCCACCACCCCTTTGTATCACTCTAAGTGTTAGGTCTCGCCAAAAGTTAATAAGGTTTTCCAAAAACATAAGAACTAACCCAATCGAGAAAAGTTAAACGGAAATGTTAATAGAAAAGGGAGGAATCACTCGATGTCCTCGAAGCGCTCCTCAAGCCTCTTCAGCACGCCCGGCAGGGTGGTGTACTCCATGTCCTCGAGCGGGAGCCTGTGGGGTTCGAACGGGCCGTGCCTGCGCATGTACTCGGTAATCTCAAGGGCCTTCTGCCTGGCGTAGTCGTAAGCCGGGTCGTCGAAGAGGTCAACCGGGCCGACGAGCTTTCCTTCGGGGCTTATCTGCCAGCCGAGCGCGACAACCCTCGGTGGGCCGTCGAACCTGGTCGGGTTGGCGTAGTTCATCGGAACGGGCATTATCGGGCCGTTGTGGCTTCCCCTCATCCATCCGCTCACGAGGTGCGGGAAGGCGAAGGGCTCGAGGACCTCTCCAAGGGCCGGAAGTCCGCTCTGGGCCCTGACTATAGCGACCGGGTCGTCCTTACCGACGTATTCTCCGGCAATCTCGTAGAGCTTCTCGGTGCTGACAACAGCTACCGGCTCGTCCTTCGGAATCGGGTGACCCTCCTTCGGGTAAACGCGCTTGATGACGTAGCGGCTCTTGGCGCCGATGAGGGCGAGAAGGTCGTAGACCTCCTCAGGGGTGTTGAGTATTACCCTCTTGTGCTTGAGGATGTCCCAGACCTCGAAGCGGAAGCCCATGTGCATCTTGGGGTCGATGACGAGGCCCGCGGTGTTGAACGGGTCAGCGAACATCCTGAATATCGGCAGGTTAAACGCGCCAGGCTCGGTCTTGTCCATGTGGAAGGTCACTATCGGCTCGCTCTTCCTGAGGGTAATCTCCATCTCGGCAACGCCCGGGCCCATTCCGCGGACGTTTCCGCTGAAGGCGTCCTTGAGAAGGTCCTGTCCGGCGCCGTAGAGGCCGAGCTCCTTGGCGACCTTGGTTGCCTCCTCGAAGGCCTTCCAGGCGAGCCCGTGAACGTCGGGGCTGTCAACGCCCTTCTTGTGGGTCATTATCAGCTGGAGGTCGTCGCCCGCGTAGGCCACGTAGAAGTCGATTATCGTGCCTTCCTCCTTGGCCTTGGCAAGGACTTCCTCCGCGGTTTCTATCAGCTGTGGGTGCACCCTGGAGTGCCCCGGCCAGCCACCTATGTCTGCCTTGATTACGCTAATCGTTATCTTTTCTCCAACGGCCATGGCAAACCACCCGACGAGAATAGAGAGTTTTATACTTATAAAACGTTAATATCACCATAAATGATACGGTGGGCCTAAAAGGAGAAAGGTCACTCGCAGATGTCGGTCCAGCCGAACTGCTCCTTGACGACCTTGATGAGGTTCTTGAGCTCGTCCTTCTTGATGTTGACGCTCGAGCTCGCGCCGACGAGGGCAATGATGCCGTGAACCTCCTCCTGGAGCTGTATAACGTCGTCGTGGACTTTGACAACCCTGAGCTCCCTCCTAGCAGTCTCGTCCTCCCCAATCCTGAACTTGTCCTTTCCGATGACTATAGGCTCCTCCATCGCCACCACCTCGGTAGATTTTTGTGTGTCAAGGTTAATAAAACTTCCGGGAGCAAAGTTTATAAACCTCCCATCGCTAAGGTTGAGACGGACGGGGGCGTGGTGTAGCCTGGTCCATCATCGCGGGCTCCAGAGGTATGAGGACTTGCGGGTTTGCTGATTGGGGATGAGCCTTTGGAGCTCTGACCCGGAGAAACCCGCGGACCGGGGTTCAAATCCCCGCGCCCCCACCATTGAAACTTTGCTGGGCAAAGTTTCATCAAAGTTTGTGATTCCCTTTTGAAGGGGCCATTCTTCGGGTGGATTTCTCTATCGAGTTGCTCTTTTGGAGAGGTGAATTTCTTTAAAAGGCCCTTCTGATAAGGGGTTCACGTCTTTTGCGCTCCTTCGGAGCGCGAGTAGATGGAACCCGCGTGAAGGAGTCCTTGGAGTGTGAATTCAAACTTTCAACTGCTGTCTCGATTTTGAAATTCCATTTCAGAGGAGTCCAAAATAGGAATCACGAGCTTTGGGTGAAGCTTTTTCCAAAAGCTTCAGCGCTGGCGGAAGAGCGAGTGCATGTTCTAAGATTTAACAATTGTAAAGTGGAGTTTCTTATTAACTTGCCCTTTGTTGAGTGTTTCACTCTCCAAACGGCGTCCTTCGGACGCCAAAACTAAGTTGAAACTAATCCTCAAGGTATCTTTGAAGTTAAACTCGTTTTAAAATCGCGCCTTAATTAGTGCACAACTGTCTTTTTGCCCGTTGGCGAGATAGGGCACTTTTTTGGTCAAGCTTTCTTAAAGCTTGCTCGCCTGCGCGACGTCGAGCTCTGCTCGACGCAAGGGACGACAGTCCCGCAGAGTTTGACCAAGGTTCGTGATTCTTCATTCAAAATAAATTCTAAGAGGTTTGCGCTTTTAAACGGCCATTTTCTTGAGAGAACTCCCTTTAAAAGGCCCTCAAGAGGGGGTTTTCTCTAAAAGCGCCCCTTTGGAGCGCGAGAAAAGGTAAACCCGCACGAGAGAGCTTCCAAAATTAGGGAATTCACAATCTACAAAAGCCGTTAAAAGTGCAAACCCCTCAAAACACCCTGTTAGAGGAATCACAAACTTTGATGAAACTTTGCGAAAGCAAAGTTTCCTTGGTCAAGCTTTTTCCAAAAGCTTCTTCGCCAGCCTTTCTTAAAGGCTGCCAAAAGCTTCAGGCCGTTCTCACTCGTTCAAACGTCCCCGACTGATAGCGAAAGATAAAGCCAGTTAAGCGCCTACTCCTCCCTTCCAAGGAGGATTCCCACCACTATCAGAATCAAGCCCAGAACGGTTGTCGGTTCTATCCTCTCACCAAGGATGAGGGAGATGAAGAGCAGACTAAGAAACGGCACTAAGTAAGCCAGGTTCGAGGCAAAGGCAACGTCGCTCTCAACCGCGCGGTACCAGAGGAGGTAAGTAACGCCCATCTCGAACAGGCCAACGTAAACCGCGCCGGCAATGCCCTTCAGGGGAGGGGGTGAAAAGCCCGCGAAGGGCATCAGCAGGGAGGCGTAGAAGAGGGCAAAGGCGAAGTTCCAGAACATCTTCTCCTCAAGCCTCCTGCCGTCCCGAACGTTCAGGAGCCAGTAGGCGGCCCAGATTAGGGCGCTTCCGAGACCGAGGGCATCCCCGATTGGATTCGAGAAGCCGAGGGATAGGACGTTGCCCCTGGTTGCAACAATGAGGGCACCGAGAAAGCCAAGAAAGAGGCCAAATAATGTCTTCAGGGCAAGTTTTCTCTTAAGCAGGGGGACGGAAAGCAGAACGAGCGCCAGGGGCCAAGTGTAGTTGAGCGCCTGCGCCTCCTGGGCGGGAAGAAGGTCATAGGCTGAGAAGAGGACGGTGTAGTAGAGGAGGAGTACGAGGCCAAGGTAAGCGGAGCGCAGGTTTTCTCTGGAGGGCCTGAAGCTCCGGAAGTAGAGGGCACCGTAGAGAACGAGCGACGTCAGAAAGGCCCAGAAGAGGAGCTGGAGCGGGCTCATGTAGCGGAGTGAGAGCTTGAAAGCACTTGCAACCGTTGACCAGAGGAGAACGGCACCGACGGCGTGTTTTTTGGACATGGCATTAACTCATTATTTGGGGAATATAAATTCAGCGATTTTAGTCCCCTAATAAAATTTGGTTCTGCCCCCAGGACCAGGTAACGGTACCGTTACCTAATAAGGGTTTGGAGAAAAAGGAAAGAATCACTCCTCCCTGAAGAGGCCGTACTTCTTGGGGTCGTAGAACGGCGGTGCAACTGTTACGGCCTTCTTGGGCTTGCCCCTGATTTCCACCTCGATTTCGAGGCCGGGTTTGGCGTACTCCTCCTTCACGAAGGCTATTCCGATTCCTATGCCAAGGAGCGGCGAGAGCGTTCCGCTCGTGACCTCGCCGATGACCTCGCCGTTGGCCAGAACCCTGTAGCCCTCCCTCGGGATTCCCTTTTCGACCATCTTGAAGTGGACGAGCTTCCTTCCCAAACCGCGCTCCTTCTGCTTGAGGAGGGCGTCTTTACCTATGAACTCCTTGTCCCAGAATATCGCGAAGTCGAGGTTGGCCTGGAGCGGGGTGACTTCGTCGATGTCCGTGCTGAGGAGCTGTAACTCTTTCGTCTCGTTGCCGTAGAGCGTGTAGCCGGCCTCAAGCCTGAGCGTGTCCCTTGCTCCGAGTCCGGCCGGCCTTATGCCGTACTTCTCGCCCTCCTCAAGGATTCTCTCCCAGACGTGAAGGGCCTTCTCCGGTTTACCCCTCTTCTCGGGGTCGGGGTGGTAGGGGTTCGCATCTTCGATGTAGACCTCGAATCCGTTCTCGCCGGTGTAGCCGCTCCTTGAGAGGAGCATCTTGATTCCGTCGAGCTCGACCCACCTGGCCTGGAACCACCACATCTCGTTGATGTCTACCCCAAAGAGGTCCTTCGCTAAATCCCTCGCCTTCGGCCCCTGGACGGCGAACATGGCTATATCGTACGTTTTGAGCTCAATCTCAAGGTCGAGCTTGGTAAACTGCTCAACCGTGCCCTTGAGGTAGGTGAACCATGCGTAGAGCTTCTCGAAGGCGTCGCTGTCGCATATCATCAGGTACTCGTCGTTCCCCATGTTGAAGACGAGGGTCTCGTCTTTAATGGCTCCCCTCTCGTTGAGGACGAGCGTGTAGGTTCCGCTTATGGCAGGAGGCTTGCTTATGTCGTTGGTCGTGACGTACTGGAGGAACTTGAGGGCATCCTTCCCGCGGAAGACTATCTCGCCCATGTGGGAGGTGTCAAAAACGCCGACCGCGTTCCTGACGGCGAGGTGTTCATCCTTTATGCTCGAGTACCAGATTGGCATCTCCCAGCCCGCGAACTCCTCGATTTTCTTGGCGTGCTCCTTATGCCAGTCGAAGAGGTGCACCCTTTTGACCATGGCAATCACCGCTCAAACTTGGACCTGAACGTTATAACACTTTCCAAAGGGCCCATCGCAACGATAATAAACATTGACGAACAGAATTATACTTGGGTGAACCAAAATGTTTGAGAGAATCCTCTACCCGACCGACTTCTCAGACGTATCGCTCCACGCCCTCAGGCACTGCATCCCCAAACTCTTCGAGCTCGGTGCCAGGGAGCTCCACCTCCTCCACGTCATCGACATAACCGTTGCGGAGCTTGAGGCGTTCGAGCTTGAAGAAATCTACCGCGAGAAGCTTGAGAAGCTCGCCGAGGAGATGCGAGAGAGGGGAATCAACGCCAAGGCCGACGTGAGGGTGGGAATCCCATCGCTCGAGATAGCGGAGGCGAGCGAGGAAGCCGGGGTTGACCTCGTCGTGACTCCGAGCGTCGGCGAGAACATATGGAGGCAGATGTTCATGGGGAGCACCGCCTCAAACCTCGCGAGGGCCACCAAGAGGCCGGTCCTCCTGCTCAAGTACGTCAAGAAGGACGACTCCTACGAGCTGGCCGTTGACTGCTCCGAGCTCTTCAAGAAGCCTCTGGTTGCAGTGGACTTCTCAAAGTGCTCAATCAAGATAGTAAAGACCGTCCGGAAGTTCGAGGAGCTCATAGAGCGGGGAATACTTCTGCACTCGGTTGACTACGGCAAGGTTGACGAGCTGGAGCACAACATTGAGGTGGCGAAGGCGAACCTCGAGAAGACGGCCAAGGGGGTCAAAGCCGACTTCGAGCTTGAGGTCATGGTCGGAACCGCCAGCCAGGCGATAATAGGGACGGCACTGGCGAAAAATGCAACGCTCATAGTCATCGGCAAGAAGGGCAGGAGCATTCTCAAGGATTTGATACTCGGTAGCACGGCGGAGAGGGTCATGCGGGACTCGAAGCTCCCGGTCCTCCTCGTCCCGTGCGAATAGCCTCAGACTGGAACGGCTTCCTCATCAACTCGGTAGCTACCCTGTTGCCATCATCGGCTGTCCTTCCCTATTTTTCCGGCCTTATAAAGCTACTCCTTCGTGCTTTCTCCTGTCATGAAGGCGCTCGCCATTATGTGGGCGAGCCTCAGCGGTTCCGGAATCAGGCCGGTCTTCGTGGTTACCCTGACGACCTCAAAGGCGACCTCCGGAGAAATGCCGAGTGCCTGGACGTAGAGCTTTCCGGGAATCATCTCCAAGAGCGGGGGAGCCCTCCTCAGGAGCTCAACCCTCTCCCTCCAGTCCGGGAAGTGCTTCTTAAGCGCGAGCTCCATGGCGTTTAAATCGGGCCTCTTCCTCACGACGACGATTACCGGGAGGCCGGTCTTGTGGTGAAGCCTCTCAATGTCAACGACGTTGAAGCCCCCGTAGGTTATCCCCTTGAGCATAACAACCCTC
Source organism: Thermococcus nautili (assembly GCF_000585495.1). Classification (NCBI taxonomy): domain Archaea; kingdom Methanobacteriati; phylum Methanobacteriota; class Thermococci; order Thermococcales; family Thermococcaceae; genus Thermococcus; species Thermococcus nautili. Next base: position 1,712,867 of record NZ_CP007264.1, on the reverse strand, counting down.
AAATCCCTGAAGCGGGACCGGTTTACGGCATCAATCAGCTTCTCGGTGGCGTCGGTTCCGTCGACGGTTATCCACCTCGATACCGCACCAACAACCTCCTTCGAGCCCTTCATGACGACACCGAAGAGAACCGTCTTTCTCCTTTCGAGCTTGGAAGAAAAGGAGAACGTCCCGTCGTCGAAGCCAACGACCCTTATCTCGGGCTTCACCTTGCGAATCATCCGAACAGCACCCTTGCCATCCACTCCGAGTACTCCCTGTTGAGTTTGTCGAGGTCAATTCTCGCTATCAGCGGGACCTCGTAGGGGTGGAGCTCCCTCAGCGCGTCCCTCAAAGCCTTCCACCTGCTCACCTCGGTCTTTAGGAGCACTCCAATCTCTTTGCCCTCCTCTATCTTGCCCTCCCACCAGTACATCGCCTCGTGCTCCCGCATGTTGGCGCAGACTATGAGCTTCCTCTCAAGGAGCTCTCTGACGACTTTCCTGGCGCTCTCCCAGTCCGGGAAGGTCGTGTAAACGAATATCGCCTCCATAGGGCACCCCAAGGAGAGTAGGGCAAGTAAAGCTTAAATCCCTTGTGGAGAAATCGAAACGGGATGGTGTATGAGGAAGGTTAGGGCGCACCTTAGGATATACGGGCGCGTTCAGGGGGTCGGCTTCCGCTGGAGCATGCAGAGGGAAGCGAAGAAGCTCGGGGTTTCCGGCTGGGTCAGGAACCTGCCGGACGGTAGCGTTGAGGCAGTCGTCGAGGGCGAGGAAGAGAGGGTCGAGGCGCTGATTGGATGGGCCCACCAGGGACCGCCGCTGGCGAGGGTAACGCGCGTCGAGGTTAAATGGGAAGAACCGGAGGGGCTGGAGGGCTTCAAGGTCGTTGGTTGATTGCCTCAAGGAGAACCCTCTTGGGGCAGTACTTGACCTCACAGTAGTTGCAGACCAGTTTTTCCTTCTCCTTCTCCGGCGTGTGGAGTATGAGCCTCTGGAAGCCGTGGATGTCCTTTATTCTCGCGAAGGTCTCGACAGGAAGCGTTCCGTCGATGACGATGAATATCTTGCTCGTTTCCTCCCTCAGGTTCCTGCCGAAGACCTCCATAACCGGGACGTTGCTCTCCGCGAGAATCCTCATAACTTCGGCAAAGGCCCCCTGGTAGTCCCCCTTTTCAACGTCAATCTCGAGCACTTCCCAGCCCATCAGCGGGGCGACGTCTATCAAGCTGGGGAGTGGGTTGAGACGCTCGAAGATGAGTTTCAGCGGGTAGGTCTTCTCGATGTACTCGATTGTGTGGTAGATTATCTTCCTGTTGACGCCTATTGCCCTGGCGAGCTCGCTTATCGGGACCTCAACGTTCTTGAGGTAGATTTTACCGTTCCGCACGCTCAGGCCGTTCTCGAAGAGGAACTCGGCGACCTTCCTCCTGGCGGGATAGTTCTTGAAGTAGGCCTCAAGTATGAGCATCATCTTTGTTCACCTCTTACTCATACCTGGGTAGAAATGGATATTTAAATCTTTCCCCGGACAAAGGTTATAACGTCCAACACCGTATTGGGGATTCCGGAGGTGGTGGAATGCTCGACGTAATCGGCATGGGGAACCTCAACTACGACATAATCTTCCTGCTCGACCGCTTTCCCGAATTCCACGAGAAGGTCGTCTCCAGGGAGGCTCACTTCGGCCTCGGCGGTGCGGCCGGGAACACGATAAGCTGGCTCGCAACCTTTGGACTGAAGGCAGGCTTCATCGGGGCTGTTGGAAGGGACGAGATAGGAGAAGCCCACCTGAAGTACTTCGAAAGGCTCGGCGTCGACACCTCGGGAATAGACGTCGTTGACGTTCCATCAGGAGTTGCCGTTGCGATGGTTCACGGCGACGACAAGAGGATAGTCAAGCACCTTGGAGCCAACTCGCTCAGGAAGTTCAAGCCCGAGTACGCAAAGAAAGCCAGATTCCTGCACCTCTCCTCAAATCCCCCAGAGCTCATCGAGGAAGCAGTCCGCTTCGCCAACGCCAGCGGAATTCCCATCTCGGTCGATATCGGAGAGGCCACTCTACCAAGGGAAGTGGAGGGCATGGTTGACTACCTCCTCATGAACGAGGACGAGTACAGGAGGAAGTACGGCTCGCTCGACACCTCCCTCAGCAACGCCAAGAACCTGATAATAACGCTCAACGGGGGCGGGGCGATAGTTCGCGAGGGGGATGAAACCTTTGAGGTTCGCGGGCTGAGCGCGAAGGTTGTTGACAGCACTGGGGCTGGAGACTCCTTCGACGCGGGCGTAATCTACGGAATCCTGAAGGGATGGTCGCTCAGGGATTCGGCAAAGCTCGGCATGCTCCTGGCGTATCTCACCGTCCAGAAGGTAGGCGCGAGGAGTGCAATAGTTCCGCTCGATGAAGTCATCAAACTGTCAAAGGAGCTGGGCCTCGATTTGCCTTGGTAACGAAAGTTCTCGAGTTGGAAAACCTTAAAAATTCGGGTTTCAAAAAAGGTTAGGGAGCCGGAAGAGCGGAGGTGAGCCCTTTGGAAATAGTGATTGACAACTTCAAGCCAAAGATAACAAGGCCCTTCAAGAGGAAGAACGAGTACTGGGTCAAGCTCATCCTTCCCGAGGGAGAGGAGTACATAATGAAGTTCAAGAGCCCCCTTGAGGCGGAAGACGCCATCTACGGCATGCTCGACGACCTTCAGGTTTACGGGGGTAAGGTGAAGCTCAAGCTCCGTGAGGGAAACGTCATCGAGGATATTGAGGTTCTCGAACTCTACAAGCCGTCCGCGAAGGAACTCCTCAACGAGTACTTCAACGACTGACGTCCTTTTCTGTTCATTATAGTTGTCGTTTTGACAGGAAACTTATATATATCCCCGCACCCAATATTTCTATTGGGGTCTATCCGTTTAGGTGACCGTTAATCAAATCGTGTGGAGGTCGTCCCAGTGGCAAGACGGAAGAACAAGGAGCTCATCGAAATCGCAATGGACATAGGCGGTGAGGAGGCCGTTGAGGTAGTCAAAGCCCTCGAAAAGATGAAGGAAGCCACAGATGAGGAACTCGCCGAGAAAACGGGGATAAGAGTTAATACCGTCAGGAGAATCCTTTACCAGCTCAACGACCAGGGACTGGCAGATTTCAAGAGAATCCGCGACCCCGAGACGGGATGGTATTACTACTACTGGCGCCTTGAGACCAAGAGACTGCCCGAGATAATAAAGGCCCGAAAGATGGCCGAGCTGAAGAGGCTCAAGGAGATGCTTGAGGAAGAAACCAGCGAGATTTACTACTGGTGCGGCGAGGAGGGCCATCCGAGGCTCACCTTCGACGAAGCGATGGAGTACGAGTTCCAGTGCCCGATATGCGGTAAGATGCTCATGCAGTACGACAACAGTCGAATTGTCGAGGAGCTCAAGAAGCGCATAGAGGAACTCGAAATCGAGCTCGGCCTCAGGAAGAAGCCGAGGAAGAAAAAGAGCGGTTAAATAAACGGAATGGCCTCTTAATGAACTTCGGGGATGGTGAAGATGGAAGAAGTGGTTATTCTTGAGAAGGTTTACGGGGACAGGAGCGGTTTTGACAAACTCCACAGGAAGCTCCGCTCCCTTCTGGGGGATTTGGAGGTCGAGTGGAAGCTCTCAGCAACGACCAAGAACTGGGTCAAGGTCAGCCTCAGCGGTGAGGACGAGGAAATCAGCGCGAACCTCGTTAGAGAAGAGTTCGGTGAGGTTCCCTACAGCCTCAAGAACGTCGAAGTCGGAAAGACCTATAGGGGACGCTTCATAGACCTCGGCAAAGTCGGCTACGGCGCCTACGTTGACATTGGAATCTTCAAGCCGAAGCCCAAGGACGCGCTGATTCCGCTCTACTACCTCAAGAAAACCTTCGGGGACATGCCGGTAAGGCAGATGATTCGGGAGTTCGGCTGGGTGGACAACCTGCCCGTCGAGGTTGAAGTGACGGACGTCGAGTTCGGCGCCAGGGAAGTTGAGTTGGCCTTCAGCGACGCCCAGCTGAAGAGGATTAAGGAGTGGCTGAGCGACGGTTACGACAAGCTATTCATAGCGGGAACGATAAGCGAGAAGGTCGAGGAGGCGCTTATCAAGACGGGCCACGGCAGGGACGTCAGGAGAATGGAGGAGCTCGGCTTAATGGAAACCCTACTCGTCCTCAAGAAGGGAACCCAGGCCCCGGGAATCATCAAGGCAATCGGCCCGCACCTTAAGGGGGCCGTCTTCGGCGCAATCAAGTTTGAATGACCGAATGAACGAGCCTGACGGCGAGTATCGAAACGAGAGTCAGCACGTAGGGGAAGAAACCGCCCACGAAGGGGGCAATCAGAAGGAACGCCAGCGTCGACAGGGTTATGAAAGCCGTCGGGCCCCTCCACCTTATTCTTCTCAGCCCTGTTAACAGGGCGTAGACCACTATGACGAGCCCCAGGAGAGACTGAAGGATGAAGTTCTCGACGAAGCCGGGATGGGGCTGAAAGCTCGTCCACTTCGACAGCCAGTCGAAGCCGTAAACCCTGCACAGGGCCCAGAAGCCTGCCCACACGAGGACGAGGTAGGAGGAGTTCCTGAGCTTCCTGCCGGGGTACGTCAGGGCGAAGAACAGAGGGAAGAGCAGAAGGTACGGGTTGAAGATGGACGCGAGGAGCGTGGCGCCGGCCAGGGCCAGTATCCCCAGGGTTCTCCGCGAACCGGGGACGAAAGAGGAGTTTGTGGCTATCGCAATCGAGAGTAACGTCAAAACGAGTCCGGGCAGGGCAGTTCCAACCGTAGCAACCTGGGAGCGGAAGAGCGGTGCCGAGAAAACGAGCCCGAAGGCTATGAAGCCGAGCGCCCTCTCACGCCTGGGGGCGACGTAGAAGAAGAGTCCAGCCAGGGTTAGAAGGAAAAGCCAGTGGGCCAGCCAAAGGTTCTCGTCCGTGGGGGAGACTATGGAGAGGAGGTGCCCAACGAGGGCCAGTAACGGGGAGGATGGAACTGCACCCGCGGAAACGGACAGGGCCCGTGAGAAGAACTCAAGGAAGTTGCTTGGCAGAACGGGCGTTTCCGAGAGGGTGAACCAGACGAAGATGAGGGACGCACCGAGAAGGAAGAACCTAGCGGAGTAGCTCCGGTCCTTCCTTAAACTCAATCCAAACAGGAGAACTATAACAAACGCCAGAACCGCAAAGACACCGAGGGCACTTCGGGAGGGAACCCAAATCTCCGAGAAGGCGTCGTGGGTGAGGTAAATGTTGTCCTCGCTTCCGGTGACGAAGAGGGTGTTGTTGACGACGATTACCATGGGGGAAAGAGAGGCACTCTCGGGAAGGCCCGTTAGGTTCCAAAGCCTCTTCATCTCGGGGTTCTCGTAGACGTTTCCGACGAGAACTAGCGTGCCGTTCCCGTGCTCAAGGACTTCACCGAGTTTGGCGTCAACGTAGCGGGCCCAGCCCTTTGCCCAGTAATCCCTGCCCGGAACGACGCGATAAGTGGTGCTGGAGTGCAAAAAGTGCTCGAAGCTTTCTTTATCCGGATAATAGCTAACCCCACCGGCCGAAACGAGCGGTGAAACGAGCAGGAGGAGCAAAATCAAAGCCAAAGCCCTTCTCATCCTCTCCCCGGGATAGGTAGGGGAAGGGGTTAAAAAGCTTAACGTAGCCTGGTCCAGCGCGGCCCCATCGCAGCGGCTCCCGCCGGCCTGAGCCGCGCCCGGGAAAGAATGAGTAGAAGGAGTTAAAAATCACTCGGTTTTCTCTTTGCTCTCCTCACCCTTGAGCTCCTCGAGCTTCTTCACGAGCTTATCGGCGAGCTCCATGAAGGCCCTCGCGGCGGGGGTATCTCCATAGAGGACTATTGGAATGCCGGCGTCGCTTGCCTCCCTCGCCTTGAGGTCTATCGGAACCTCACCGAGGAAGTCAACGCCCTCCTTCTCGGCCAGCTTCTTGCCCCCACCCTTGCCGAAGAGGTCAATCTCGTTGCCACAGTGCGGGCAGATGAGGTAGCTCATGTTCTCAACGACGGCTATGTAGGGAACCTCCATCTTCTTCATCATGTTGACGGCCTTGCCGGTGTCGAGAAGGGCAACCTCCTGGGGGGTCGTGACGATGACAGCGGCGTCGAGCTGGACGTTCTGAACCACCGTCAGGATTTCGTCGCCCGTTCCGGGCGGGAAGTCGATTATCATGAAGTCGAGCTCGCCCCACTTGACGTCGCCGAGGAGCTGTTTGATGGCCTTGGTGACGAGGGCACCGCGCCAGATTATCGGCTGGTCCTCCGGAACGAGGAAGCCCATGCTCATGACCTTGATGGGCGTTATCTGACCCATGAAGTCGGCCATCGGCGGGAGCATCTCGAAGCGACCGTCTTCCAGCCTCTCCGCCAGAACGTCGGCTTTGTCAACGCCGAGCATCTTTGCAACGTTCGGCCCGTGTATGTCCGCGTCGAGCAGGCCGACGTAGTAGCCCTTCTTCGCAAGCGCGGCCGCGAGGTTCACCGCAACGGTGCTCTTTCCAACGCCACCCTTACCGCTGAGAACCGCTATCTTGTACTTCCACTTCTTCTGCTTCTCCTTTATCCTCTCCGTGAGTGGGTCAGCGCCCAGACCGCCTATGTTGAGGGTCGGAGCCTTAATCGTCATCTTACACCACCGACGAGAATAGTTCGGTGAACTTAAAAACCTTTGTCCCAAAAAGGGTAAGATTGGTCAGAAGTGGGTACTAAAAGTCAGGAGCGCGGGTACTCTCAGAGCCCATAGAAGTACCCAGAAGTTTCACTCAAAAAGACGTTAGAAGGAAAGGGGAAGAAGGCTCACTCCTCCGGCTTCGGGAGGGTGACCTCGACGCCGAGGACCTTCCACATGGCCTTTATCTGCTCGCGGAGCTGGTCAATTGCCTCTGGCTGCTTGAAGAGGTGCTTGAACCTGCCCTGGAGCTTGAGGTACTCCTCGATGGGCTTCTTGAACTCGATGGCAACTACTCTGCCTCCCTCGCGCTTGACCTTCGCGCCTCCTCCTGGGCTCTGTATCTTGATGTTGTGGAAGTCGCCGTTCTCAATCTCGAAGAGTGGCCAGACGCCGGTCTCGATGGCGAGCCTCGCTATCTCGACGCCCTTCTCGAGCGGGCTCTTCCAGCCGGTCGGACAGGTACAGTGGACCTGGACGAATGCCGGGCCGTCAACCTTGGCGGCCTTCTTCATCTTCCTGACGAAGTCGAAGGGGTTGCCTATGCTCGCGGTGGCGACGTAGGGTATCTGGTGGGCTGCAGCTATGAGAGCGACCCACTTCTTGGGCTTGTCCTCACCGATGGAGTACTTGCCGGGCGGTGAGGTGGTCGTCCAAGCTCCGTAGGGGGTTGAGCTTGAGCGCTGAATTCCAGTGTTCATGTAAGCCTCGTTGTCGTACATCAGGTAAACGACGTTGTGCCAGCGCTCGAGCATACCGCTCAAAGCTTGCATACCGATATCGGCAGTTCCACCGTCACCGCCTATGGCAAGAATCTTGCCCTTCCTTCCGAGCTTCTTCCAGGCAGCCTCGACACCGCTCGCCACTGCCGCGGCGTTCTCAAAAGCCACGTGGACCCACGGGGCCTTCCAGGCGGTGTACGGGAAGACGGCGCTAACAACTTCCATACATCCGGTGGCCTGGGCTATGGCGAAGGCATCGGGGTCGCCGTACTTCTCCTCCATAGCCTCGCTAAAGGCCTTGGTGGCAAGCCTGAGAGCGGTGGCACAGCCACAGCCGGCACAGGCGGCGTGGCCCGGTGCCCAGTACTCGCGAGTGGTAACGGGGGGCTTCCTAACGGCCATCTTCATCACCTCACAGAATCTCCTTCCTAAGGCCTATCCAGTTGACCTCGTCAAACTCCTCTCCGTTGAGGGCCTTCTGCGCAATCGCGAGGGCCTCGTCAAGGTCCTTGAAGGTGACGTCCCTGCCACCGAGTCCGAGGATGAAGTCAACTATGACCGGCTTCTCCTTCTCGTTCACGAGGGTCCTGCTGAAGTCCTGGAAGAGGGCTCCGCCGACGCTGAAGGTGACGTTCTTCTCAAGGAGAGCGAGAACCTTAGCCTTCTTGGCCAGCTCGCGAACCTCTTCAATCGGGAACGGCCTGTAAACGGTCATCTTCGCGGCTCCGACCTTGATGCCCTTCTCGCGGAGGTGGTCAACGTATTCCTTGACGGTTCCGGCGAGTGAACCCATGGTGACGAAGATTATCTCGGCGTCATCAGTCCTGTACTCCTCAATCTTCTGGTACTTCCTGCCGAACTTCTTCTCGAACTCGGCAAAGACCTCGTCGATGACCTTCCTCGCGTTCTCGTTGGCCTCCCAGACCTTGTAGCGGGCCTCCATGTAGTGGGCCGGGAAGGCAAGGGTACCCTGGGTTATCGGCCTCTTCGGGTCAAGGTAAGCGTGCTTCGGCTCGTACTCGCCGAGGAACTCGTCAACGAGCTCCTGGTCAGGTATCTCAACGGGCTCGACGGTGTGGGTGAGGATGAACGCGTCGAAGCCGACCATCGCCGGGAGGAGAACGCGCTCGTCCTCGGCGACCTTGTAGGCTATCAGGATAAGGTCTAAAGCTTCTTGGTTGTTCTCGGCGTAGAACTGGAGCCAGCCGGTGTCGCGCTCGCTGATGGTGTCCTGCCAGTCGTTCCAGATGTTAATCGGAGCTGAGAGAGCCCTGTTTCCAACGGCTATGACTATCGGAAGGCGCATTCCAGCGGCGATGAAGAGTATCTCGTGCATCAAAGCGAGACCCTGAGAAGCGGTCGCGGTGAAGGTCCTAACACCGGCCGCTGAGGCACCGACACAGGCTGAAATGGCCGAGTGCTCGCTCTCGACCTTGATGAACTCCGCATCGAGCTCGCCGTTGGCGACGAACTCGCTGATTTTCTCGGGAACGAGGGTTGACGGCGTAATCGGGAAGGCCGCTATGACCTTCGGCTTGGCAAGCTTCGCGGCCCAGGCGGCCGCCTCGTTGGCTTTCATAACCGTCCTAATCGGCATCTTTCACCACCTCACTTGGTCTCCCTAACCATTATTATCGCGTCGGTCGGGCACTCGTTCGCACAGATTCCACAACCCTTACAGTAGTCGTAGTCGAAGACCGGGTAGTTCTCCTCGTCGAGGTAGATGGCCGGCTCCGGGCAGTAGATGTAGCAGAGGTAGCACCTAACGCACTTGTCCCTGTTGAACTCCGGCATGAAGACACGCCAGGAACCGGTCTTGTTTATTACGCTACTCCCCGGGATGTAGGCAATCGCTCCCGGCGTCATCTTTTCGCTATACTCCTTCTGAACCCTCTCTATGTCGGCCTTAAACGGGCTCTCAGCCATATGTATCACCCCTGGTGAGTTGTCAGATGGAAACTTAAACCTTATGGAAACCCAAAGTTGGAAAAGGAAAGGTCAGCCGAAGACCTCGGCGAGCTTCTTGAGCTTCTCCCACTCGCGAAGCACCCAGCTCTGGAGGTACTCAATGTCCTCCTTGGTCATGTACTTGAACCTGCCCTGGAGCTTGAGGTACTCCTCTATCGGCTTCGGCTCCTTCTTGGGCGAGGGCATGTTTATCTTGTACTTTCCGTTCTCGTACTCAAAGAGCGGGAAGTAGGCGGTCTGAACTGCCAGGCGGGCGAGCTCGATGCTCTTATCGGTTGGTGAGCGCCAGCCCGTCGGACAGGGGGCGAAGAGCTGTATGAAAGCCGGACCCTCAACCTTCCTGGCCTTCTTGAGCTTCCTTATGAAGTCCTCCGGGAAGGCGACGCTTGCCGTGGCCGCGTAGGGAACCTCATGGGCGATGACAATGTCAATGACCTTCTTCTTGTGCCTCTTCTCAAGGAAGTGCCTCTTTCCTCCCGGTGTGTTGGTGGTCCAGGCTCCGTAGGGGGTTGAGGAACTCCTCTGGATTCCGGTGTTCATGTAAGCCTCGTTGTCGTACATTATGTAAACAGCGTCGTGGCCTCTCTCGAGGAAGCCGCTCAAGGCCTGAAGGCCTATGTCCGCTGTACCACCGTCGCCGGCCCAGCCGACGACCATAACCCCGTCGTCGCCCTTGACCTTTATTCCCCTCGCCTTGAGTGCCGCCTCGATACCGCTTATGACAGCACCGGTGGTCTCGAAGGCGGTGTGGAAGAGGTTAGCGTCAAGCGCGGTGTAGGGCCAGGGACCGGCTATGATGGTCGAACAGCACGCGGGGATGACGAAGATGGTTTTCCTGCCGTAGGCCTTGAGGACGTACCTTATTCCGAGCGAGGCGCCACAGCCCTGGCAGGCCGTGTGGCCGGCAAAGAAGTGCTCCTCAGCGGGAATGCTCAGCCTTTTTCTAACGTTCTCGGGAATCTCCATCGTTCTCACCTCTTGAGGTGGTACCACTCAACCTCTCTATCGAGCTTTCCTGCCTCGATAACCTTCTTCATGTTCTCCGCTATGGCCCTGACGTCTCCAACCGTGAAGTCCCTGCCACCGAGTCCGACGATGTAGTTCTTGATTATCGGCCTGGCGTCGGTGTTGTAGAGAACGCCCTTGGACTCGTTGAAGAGTATGCCCTCCTGGCCGAAGGAGTAGTTCCTGTCGAGGACGGCTATGCCCTTGACGCTCTCGGCTATCTCCCTTAGCTCTTCCTTCGGGAACGGCCTGAACCATCTAACCTTCGCGTAGCCGACCTTGTAGCCCTCCTTCCTGAGCAGGTCCACCGCTTCCTTGACGGTTCCCATGAGCGAGCCCATACCCATGAAGACGAAGTCGGCATCGTCAACGTAGCCCTTCTCAATCATCTCGCTGTAGTCCCTGCCGAAGCGCTCGCCGAACTCCTTACCGACGTCCTTGATGACCTTGACTGCGTCCTCCATGGCCTTGGCTATCTTGTACCTGAACTCGTAGTAGTCGTTCGGCCCACCGAGGGCTCCAACCGAGAACGGCTGGCTGAAGTCCGCTAAGTCGTAGAGGGGCTTCCTTGGCGGAAGGAACTCGTCAACGAGCTCCTGCGGAATCATCTCGACGACGTCGTAGGTGTGGCTCAGTATGAAGGCGCTCTCGACCACCATCGCGGGAAGGTTGACGGTCTCGGCTATCTTGAAGGCCATGAGCACGCCGTCGTAGACTTCTTGGTTGTTCTCGGCGTAGAACTGCATCCAGCCGGTGTCGCGCTGAGCGAGACTGTCGGTCTGGTCGTCCCAGACGCTCCACGGGGGAGCCATGGCCCTGTTGACGTCGACCATCACAACCGGGAGCCTCGCACCGCTCGCCCAGTGGAGCATCTCATGCATGAGAGCGAGACCCTGGGCGGAGGTTGCGGTGAAAGCTCTCGCTCCAGCGGCGGAAGCACCTATGCAGGCCGCCATGGCAGAGTGCTCGCTCTCGACGGGGACGTACTGGATGTCTGCCTCTCCGTTGGCTATGAACTCGGCTATTTTCTCGATGATGCTCGTCTGCGGGGTGATTGGGTAAGCGGCAACGACCTGGACGCGGGCGTGCTTGGCCGCGTAGGCAGCTGCATAGTTACCGCTCACAACCTTCCTAATCGGCTTGTACTCCGCCATATCACTTCTCCTCCTTCTCCATCGTTATGGCGTTGGTCGGGCACTCGTTCGCGCAGATTCCACAACCCTTACAGTAGTCGTAGTCTATCCCGACGTAACCGTCCTCGCGGATGTAGATTGCAGGCTCGGGGCAGAACTTCCAGCAGATGTAGCACTTGACGCACTTGTCGTCGTCCACAACGGGTATGAAGGTTCTCCAGTCACCCGTGAAGTTGCTGAGGGTCGTTCCAAGGGTTATCGGCGCCTCGGGGTACTGCTCCACTGACGTGAAGACGAGTTTCTCAGCCTGGGCTTTCTTTTCTCCAAACAAGGTGTTCAACTTTACCACCACCCGCCTCGGTTAAGGAAGGGAAGAGAAGATTAGAGCTCGTAGACAACGGTCTTGTTGAAGGCCTCTTCAGCGGCCTTGGCGTTCTTCTCGCCGAGGGTTCCTGAGAAGGTCTCCTTGATGGCCTCCTGGACGTACTTGAGCTCGACGACGCCGGTGGCCTTGGCAACGGCACCGAGGATGGCCGTGTTGGTAATCGGAAGGCCGAGTATGTCGAGGGCGATGGTGGTGGCGTCGACGAGGGCCAGCTTGGCCGGCTTCTTCTTGAGCTTCTCAAGAACCTCCTCCTTGCTCTTCTCGGTGTTGACGATAACGATTCCGCCGTCCTTGAGACCGGCAGTAACGTCAACGGTGTCGAGAAGGCTCGGGTCGAGGACGACGACGATGTCGGGCTCGTAAATCTGGGTCTTAATCCTTATCGGCTTGTCGTCAATTCTGGTGAATGCGGTAACCGGTGCTCCACGCCTCTCAACACCGAAGAAGGGGAACGCCTGGACGTACTTTCCCTGCTTGAACGCTGCAGAGGCTAAGATGTTGGCGGCCGTAACGGCACCCTGTCCACCCCTACCGTGAAAACGTATCTCAATCATCTTCCCTGCCTCCTGTGGGTTTTTCACCGGTAGTTAGTCCGAAACATTTATTTAGGTTTCGGTATCGTGTTAAGGAACCCTAAACGGGATTTTCTGGGTAAGGGTGAACTTTAAATTCCTCCGATGGTTTTTTCCGCTCATCGTTTCTCGAAAACTTTTTTAATTGACTATATAGACTATATAGCCAGTGGTGAGCGATGGAGGGACTTGCGGTTGCTATAATCGCAGTGGCCTTCTACATAGCCTGGAACATAGGCTCAAATGATTCGGCGAACGCTATGGGAACCGCCGTCGGTTCGGGAATACTGAGCTTTCGGCAGGCGACTCTCACGATAGCGATATTCGTCGTTCTCGGGGCTTACCTGAAGGGTTACAAGGTCATGAAGACCGTCGGAGAGGGCATAGTCCCGGAGGGCTTTCTCACGATGGAGATGGCCCTGATAGCTCTCCTCGCCGCCGGAATCTGGGTCACGGTGGCAACTGTCAAAGGCCTTCCGGTATCAACCACCCAGGCCATAGTCGGCGGCGTTATAGGCGTTGGTCTGGCGATGAACGCCCCAGTGAACTGGTCCACCCTCGGGAAAATAGCGGCCGCGTGGGTTATCTCACCGATACTCTCGGGAATCCTTGCGATGATTCTCTACAAGTTCTACTCCCGGGTGATTTCAGAAATCAAGAGCGTCTCGACGATTGAAGCCCTCTACAAGGCCCTCGCGATTCTCGGTGGCTCGTACATGGCTTTCAACTTCGGAACCAACGAGGTCGCGAACGCTTCGGGCCCGATAGTCGGGGCGGGATTCATGGAGCCCAAGACGGCGGGCGTTCTCGTCGCGATAAGCCTAGCCATCGGTTCTCTTACCTTCAGCTACGCGGTGATGCACACCGTTGGAAAGAAGATAACCGCCCTCGGCCCGATTTCAGCCTTCGCGGCCCAGTTCGGCTCGGCGATATCGGTCAGCCTCGCCAACTTCCTCGGACTGCCCGTCAGCTCAAGCCAGTCAATCGTCGGAGGCGTCGTCGGGGTCGGCCTCGTCGTCGGTCAGGGCGTTGACAGGAGGGTAATCAGGGACATACTCTTCGGCTGGGTCGCGACGCCTTTAACGGCCATCGTGATTTCCTTCGTCCTCGTCAAGCTCTTCAGCATCGCCGGGATGCTTTAGCCTCTCTATCTTTACCCCCATTCTCGTGAGTTCCTTCAGCATACCGGTCTGGACGTAGGCCCTAATCCTCGTTACGTCGCCATACTCAACCGACAGAACCTCACCAACCGAGCTCAGGAAGGCCATCACCGCCGGAACCCTTGAGGGGTCTTCAACAACTATCTCAAAGGCCCCGTACTTGGGAAGCTTGAGGAGAACCCGTTCGAGGAGCGAGTAGAGCTCGTCAAGCTGCCTCTCCTTGGCCGAAACTTTCGCCACTCCCTCAATCGAGACCCCGAGGTTCTCGCTCAGCTCAGTCAAAAGCCTCGCCTTCTCCTCGGCATCTTCTCTCTCAATCAGGTCAACCTTGTTGAGGACAACGACCAATGGTTTGTCGAGGGCCTTGAGCTCGCGGAGAACGTTTACCGACGCCCGGAACTTCCTCGCTATCTCGCGCCAGGGCTCGCTCGAATCGAGGACGAGGAGAACTATGTCGGCCTTGACAATCTCCTCAAGCGTCGAGTGAAAGGCTTCAACTATGAAAGGTGGCAGTCCATCTATGAAGCCGACAGTGTCTGTGACGAGAACCCTCTTGCTCCCGAGCTTGAAGCGCCTGGTAGTTGTGTCGAGGGTCGTGAACATCTGGTTCCTTGCCTCGACGCTCTCTCCAGCTAAGGCGTTGAGGAGCGTTGATTTGCCGGCGTTCGTGTATCCAGCAAGGGAGACGAGGATAAAGCCGACTTCCTCGCGCTTCTTCCTCCTGATTTCCCGCTCGGCCTTGACCCTCTCAAGTTCCTTCCTTATCTTGCCCATTCTGTACCTGATGTGCTTGAGGTACTGCTGGGTCTGGTACTCACCCATTCCCTTGAAACCGGCCCTGTCGCCGAGCTTTATCCGCCTTATCGCTTCCTTCACGAGCGGAACCTCGTACTGGAGGCTCGCGAGTTCCACCTGAAGTTTGGCCTCCTTTGAGTGGGCCCGCTTTTCGAAAATCTCAAGGACGAGCTGCCAGCGGTCGATGACCTCAACGCGAAGCTCCTTCCAGAGGTTGTAGGCCTGGGAAGGCGTTAACCGGTTCGCAAAAACCACCTTGTCCGGTTTAAGCTCCCTGACGAGTTCCTTAAGCTCCTCCAGCTTCCCCTTTCCGATGTTGTAGCGCGGATGCTCCTCCCTGTTCTGCTCAAGAACGGCCAGAACCTCGTAACCGGCGCTCCTCAAGAGCTCCTCGAACTCCTCCCTGCTGAGCCTCTCCCTTCGCGAGTACCTTATGACGCCTACTGCCCTCATCGTCCACCCATCGGAGGGGCCCTTAATAACCTTTGGGCTAAGCTTAAATCCTAACGCACCGTAATATAGTGGGGGGAGACTATGCTGGGTTTGACGCTTCTCGCCGTGCTAAAAGGTGGCGATATCATAGTTGACAAGGAGGGCCTTAGAAAAGATTTGCTCGCCTGGCGCCTCAAGGAGGTTCGGGCGCTGGCCGAGGAGTACGACAAGGTCTTCAAGGTTCTGCTCGAACTGTTGAACGACGAGAACCCCCACGTGCGTGCCAACGTGGTTCAAGTGCTTATAGACATGCTCTCCGAGGGAAAGCTTGACGGTGAGAGGAAGAAGCTCGCGCTGGACGCGGTTCTTGGGCTCGTGAAGGACGACGATGAGCGGGTGGCGCTGAAGGCGCTGGAGTTCATAAACGCACTCCTCGAAACCGGCGAGCTCACCGACGAGGAGTACGAGAGGGTCACCGAGGCCCTGAAGGACGTGGTGAAGTCCGGAATGCCTGTCCTCGGCGAGTACGCGGCAGAGGGACTTGGAAAGCTCGGCGCAAAGGTCGCGAAGATAGCGTACAAGATTATCCGCTGGCTGTTCTCGCTCATAGGGTCGAGCAAGAAGAGGGAAGTTCAGAGCGCGGCTATAACGGCCCTTACAGAGATGGCGATGAAGACCGACGATAGAAAGGTCCTGAACGAAGTTTTCGACGGGATAGCCGATTTACTTGCCCATCCCGACCCCTACGTCGTTGAGAGGGCACTGTACTCTATCGAGAGGATGCTCTCCCGCGAGAAGGATATAAGCACGAGGAACAAGCTGAAGGCGATAACGAGGATAAAGGAGCTCAAGGGAGACGTCAAGCTCGGTGTCAAGGCGTCGCAGGTTCTTGAGAAGCTCGAGAAAAGCGCGGTAACGAGCGAAGAGCTCGTGAGCGAGACCGAAGCCAAGAAGAGGCTCGAAATAAGCCAGTACAGCATAGACGACATCGAGAGGCTCTTGGACGCCGGAAAAACGGAGATAGTGGCGGAGATGGCAAAGCTCGACCCGGAGGTCATGGACAGGGTTCTCGGCATGCTGGAGAGCGACGACTACAGCAGGAGAATGGACGCGCTCTGGATTGTGGCGAGGCTGACGAGTCATCTAACCCCGAGCGACGCCTACAGAATTCTCCCGGTTCTCGGGGACTTCCTGAAGAGCAAGAACCCCTGGGCAAGGGAAACCGCCGCGAGGGTTTTAGCTGATATCTACGCCCTCTACCCGGGAACCTCCAAGTTCTTCAGCAGTTTACTAGACACGCTCCTCAAGTCCGGTAAGGAGAGGGACGTTGAAGGAGCCCTTGAGCTCATGGCCCGGCTCTCGGACAGGCTTCCTTCAAGGGAAATGCTCTCAGGCATGCTCAAGCTCGTTCTGAAACTGCTCGACGACGACAGAACCAGGGGGGTCACGCTCCGCGTGATTGCAAGGGAAGCCCAGAAGCTCCTTGACCTCGACACCGAAGACCTCTTCGCACTTGAGGACAAGCTGAAGGAAATCTACGGAAAGGACGGGGGCAAGTACGACCAGATAATAGCGGGGCTGGTAGACGTTATAGACGACATCCTGAAGATGCGCAGGCAGGGAATAGTTCCAACGAGTGGTTGAGAACGTTTCGTTCAGGAAAGCCTTAAGATTCTTTTTTCCCAACTTACCTCGGTGGTTTCTATGGAGTACGCCGAGGTTGAGGTCAAGCTTAAGGAGATTGAGGAGCTCCTTGACAGGCTCGGGAAGGAGCACCCGAAGGAGATTGCCGCGTTCTCAAGGTTCCTCCGCGAGACCCTCGACAACAAGGCCCTTACAACCAGGGAGAAGGAGCTTATAGCGCTCGCCCTCGGCATTGCCCAGGGCTGTGAGTGGTGCATCTACCTCCACACCCAGAAAGCTTTGGAGGCGGGAGCGAAGCCGGAGGAGCTCATAGAGGCCGGTTTGGTCGCAGTTCTTATGGCCGGAGGCCCGGCGTTAATGCACCTCATACCGCTCATGAAGGCAATAGAGAAGTTCAAGAAGGAGTGATTACTCCCCGCTGAGCTTGAGGATTGCCTCCGCTATGTCCCCTTTCGTTTCTTTCAAGGCCTTGAGCGCGGTTTCCCTGTCAACGCCGGCCTGCTCCATGACGAGCTCGATGTCCTCTTCGGGAATCTCTATGACCTCCCTCACCTCCTCGCTCCCGGGGACAATCTGGTAGGTCTTCTCGCCCTGGACGACCATAACAGTGACAACGGGGTTCTTGAGGACTATTTCCTTGCCCTCAAGCTTAAGAACGACCTCCTTAACGCCTTCCATCTCCTCCATCTTTATGCCGAGCTGGCGCATGAGCTTCTTCATCTGCCTTGGGTTCATTCCCATCATCTCAACCACCGGCTAAGGTTCGCCGGGGCTCTTAAAAGGTTGGCGGAAGATTTTAACGGCCTTCTTCGAAAGGTCTCCGGTGGTGACGATGCCCCTGCCGTCCGGAGGCGACGTAACCCTCGGAACCCTCGCGGCGGCGTTTCTTCTCACGGCCCTTGGCGGAGTTGCGCTCTACGTTCTCGCGGACTACCTCAAGCGCTACGCCGAACGGAAAGAGAGGGAAATTGAGGAGGAATTGAGGGAGCTCGAAGACTCTGGAGACGTCTACTGACCCTTGAAGGCAAGCTTGAGGAGCGGTGGGGTAACGAGGGTGCTCAGGAATATCATCAGGACTATCACGAGGTAGGCGTCGCTCCCGACTATGCCGGCCTTCATCGCTATCGCCAGCATCGCGAGCTCGACGCCCATTCTCGGAACCATTCCAACGCCGACGCGGAGGGCTTCCCTCGGGCTCATACCGCCGATTAGCGCCCCGATTCCACAGCCGATTACCTTGCTCACTATCGCCACGAGGCTGAAGAGCACCGCGAAGAGTCCAGCACTCTTGAGGTCTTTAACAGGTATGTTCATACCGACGTCGACGAAGAACAGTGGGACGAAGACCGAATGAGCTATTATCCTTGAGTGCTCGAAAATCGGCTTCCTGAACTCGGTTTCGCTCAGCGCGAGGCCGAGCAGGTAGGCACCCAGGATAGAGGCAAGGTTCATGTGCTCGGCAAGGTATGCGAAAGCGAAGAGGGCGGCCATTGAAAGGGTAACCGTCGAATCGGCGAATCCTATCCTCACGACCTTCCTGAGGGCGTAGTCGAGAACCCTCGGCATCGCGAAGAGCATCAGGGCTATGAAGATGCCAACCTTGGCGAGGATTTCAACGAGACTGACGACGCTGACGCCCCCGGAGACGAGAGACGATATGACGACCGTCAGGACGATTATACCGAGTATGTCGTCAACTATCGCCGCGGTGAGGATTGTAGTCCCCTCACGGCTCTTCAGCCGGTCCATCTCCATTAGAACCCTGACGGTTAAGCTGACGCTCGTCGGAGTGGTCAGCGCGCCGTAGAGGAGGGCCTGGTCGAAGCCCTTGAAGGGGTAGGCTATCCCAAAGCCCATTGCGAAGGCCACAACGACACCGACGAAAGCGACGGAAAAACCGCTCTTGCCGGCGCTCTTGAGCTCTTCAACGCTACTCTCAAGGCCCGCCAGAAAGAGGAGCATGAGGACGCCTATCATGGATATGTCCTTCACTTCCTCAGTCGGCGGGAACGCCAACCCGAGGAGGATTCCACTGACTATCTGGCCGAGAACCACGGGCTGTCCAATCCTCGAGAACAGCCAGCCGAAGGTTTCTGCCGTTAAGAGCATGAGCGCGAGGTAGAGGATTAGCTCAATCAACTTCCCTCACCGCGCGAAGACCCTGAGCAAGCGTATGACGCTCTGAGCCGAGAAGGTTCCGACGACTTTCTTCTTCTCGACCACCGGGAACTGCCTCACGCCGGTTTCGAGCATCATGCTGAGTGCGTAGCCGAGCTTATCGTCCGGGGAGAGCGTTATCGGCCGGGGGTTCATTATCTCCTTTACCGGCCTGTCCCAGTCGAAATGGGCCTCCCTGAGGGCGTCGAGGCCAACGAGAACGTAATCGGACGGCGGAAGGAGGAGGTTTATTATCTCGTCAACGGAGATGAAGCCGAGCAGTTTTCCGGACTCGTCGGTTACGACGGCGCAGGTTCTGTGCTCGAGGCCCTTGATTAGGTCCTCGACCCTGTCGTCCGGGCTCAGGCGGAGGAACTTCTCCTCCATCGCGAGCCTTATCGGCATCTTGGAGAGCTTGATAACGTTCAGCTTCGGCTTTTCCTCGTCCAAGGCAATCCCCGAAGAAAAGGTAGGGAGGGAGAGCTTAAAAGGTTAATTCTCAGGGAAGTGCGAGGTCTCCTCGTTGGCCTTAAGGATTCTCTGCCTGTACTCCTCGTACTTCTTCCTGGCTTCTTCAGCCTTCTCCGCCTCGCCCAGGTACTCGTAGGCCTCTGCAACGTGCTTCCACCACATCGGGTCCTCCTCCGCCTCCTTGAGGCAGTACTCGAGGAACTTCTGGTAAGCCTCGCGGGCCAGCTCCTCTCTACCGAGCTTCCTCGCTATGTTGCCAACGTCCTCCCAGAAGACGCCCTCCTCCTGAGCCTCCTTGGTGTAGTACTCAAGGGCCTTCTCCCAGGCTTCCCTGGCCTTCTCCTCGTTTCCGAGCTCCTCGTAGAGCTTGGCAACATCTTCCCAGAACCAAGGCTCCTCCTCGGCGTACTTTTCAAGCGCCTTAGCGGCCCTCTCCATGTTTCCAGCTTTCTTCCAGTACTCGTGGGCCTCCTTCAGGTAGTAGGTGTCCTTCTCCTTCTCGTAGAGCTTTTCGTAGAGCTCGGCAGCTTTCTCATACTTCCCGGCCTTCTCGTAGGCCCACGCCGCGCTCTCAAGCCAGCCGAGCTTCAGGTACATCTCAGCCGCCTTCTCATAGTTTCCGGCCTTCTCGTACTTCCTCGCGGCCTGCTTGTAGCGTCCCATCCTCTCAAGCTTTTCAGCCGAGCGGAAGCGGTCCGCTATGCTCAAATCGGGCTCGCTTATGTACCATATTCCAAAGGCCAGCAGGAAGACGAAGAACGCTATGATTCCTCCAACGATTTCCAGCTTCTGCCAGGTGAGCACGAGGTAGGAGCCATAGCCCGCTATCGCCGTCAGAACCGCCAGAACTGCCCCGTACTTCCAGCTCTCGGCGTAGAGTGTCAGAGCCGTGAAGAACAGCAGTGCGAGCGTGAATCCGACGAAGCCTATCGCAAGGATTACCTGCACCAGCTTCCAGAAGCCCCAGTTGTAGACTATGAAACCGGCCACCGCAAGGAGGACAACGAGGAAGCCGATTATATATGCCTTCAGCTTGTCCATTCTTTCACCCCCTCAAGTTCGAGCAGGAACTTCTTTTCTTCAATCCCGGAGCTGTAGTAGCCTATGCCGTCGCTCGCCACGACCCTGTGGCAGGGGACGATTATCGGATACGGGTTCCTCTTCATCGCCCCGCCGATGGCTCTCGGCGACGTTCCAAGGGCTTTCGCAAGGCTACCGTAGGTTATAACGGTGCCTCTTTTAACGTTTTTCGTGAGCCACTCGTAAACGCGCCTCTCAAAGGGCGTTACACCCTCGAAGGAGAGCTCGGAAAGGGCTTTCCCGTTGTCAAGCTCCCCAACCATAACGCGATAAACGAGCTCTGTGTAATTGCTCGGCTGGACGTCGAGGGAAACGGCAACGTTTCTCCCCCGCAGGAACTCGGCGAGGTTTCTGATTCTCCCCAAAAGCTCGCCCCTCGTGAAGGCGAAGCTGATTCCCTGAATCCTGCCGTGAAAGATTACCCCAATCCATACGTCCCGGCCGCTGACCCTAAACCTCTCCACCGCGAGCATTCAGCATTCCTCCAGCCTCTTAACGGCCCTTCTCAGCGGACCTATGAGGGTGTGCACTTCTCGACCATAGAGGAAGGCCTTACCGATTGCCTTCCTGAAGACCTTGACGAAGACAGCCCGCCTCTCCTCGTCCTTGGGGTAGTTGAGGACGTTTAAAAGTTCGGCCCATACTCTTACTAGCGCCTCCTTCTCCTCCATCGTCGCAGGTTTTAGGGCTTCGACGGAAGGTTCCGGTTTAGCCTTCGAGAGCTCGTAGAGTATAACCGCGACCGCCTGAGCTAAGTTCATAACCGGGTAAGCGTCGCTCGTCGGAATAGTGACGATTAGGTCGAGCCTCTCAAGCTCATCGTTCTTAAGCCCTATGCTCTCCCGACCGAAGAACAGACCGGCCTCACCGGGGTAGTCCTTCAGGGTTTCCCTCAGCTCCCAGGGATAGAGCGGTGCGCGGTAGGGTATGAACCTCTTTCCCGGCTTTCCAGTGGTTCCGACGGTCAAATCGAACAGCTCTAAGGCTTCGTCAAAGGTATCCACTATGACCGCGTTTTCAAGGACGTCGGTAGCGTGGACCGCGTAGCTGTAGCTCTCCTCGGTCAGGTTCGGGTTCACGAGGACTAACCGCGAGAAGCCGAAGTTCTTCATCGTCCGCGCAACCATGCCTATGTTCGCCGGCCCCTCAGGTTCAACGAGAACGACCGAGAGCATCGGTATGCATTTAAGGAGGACTCTTTAAACGCTTGCGGTGGGAGCATGGAGTGGATTCCTTACCTATATATCCCGCTCATCGTTCCGGCGGTGAAGAAAAAGGCCAGACCCTTCTCGGCCGGCGCAGTTCTCGCCTTCGCGCTGACCTACCCGCTCGGGGAAGAGGCGAGGTACGCGCTAATAGCTCTCTCGGCCCTCATTCTTGCCCTTGGCTATCCCTACGAGAAACAGCCGGTGAAGTTCTGGGAGCGCTTCATCAACGCGGTAATCGGGGGGACTGGTCTTGCCATAGCGCTCGGCCTCTACAACCTCGGGAGCACAGGGGCAGTTCTCGGGGTTGCCGTTCCGTTCCTCCTACTGAGGAACCGGGTTCTCTCTTCCTTCGGGCTCCTCCCGGCGTCGGCGCTCTACCTAATCGGGGCTTACCAGGTTCCCGAGAGGGTTAAGCTGGCCCTCTTCGCGCTGGTTTACGTTTACTCGCTCAACCACCTTAGAAAGCTCCTGAGGTGAGAGGATGAGGATTTACGTGCTCGGAGCTGGAAGCATAGGCTCCCTTCTCGGCGCGCTCCTGGCGAGGGCCGGAAACGACGTCCTGCTCATAGGGCGAGAGGAGCAGGTTAAGGCGGTAAACGAGAACGGACTGAAGATTACCGGAATAGAGGAGTTCAAGGTGAAGGTCAAGGCTTCCCTCCACGCGCCGGACGAGCCTCCGGACCTGCTCCTCCTGACAACGAAGTCCTACTCAACGAAGACCGCCTTAGAGTGCGCGAGGAACTGCATAGGGCCGGAGACGTGGGTTCTGAGCGTCCAGAACGGCCTCGGAAACGAGGAGTTAGCCTTGAAGCTGACGCCCAACGTCATCGGGGGAATAACCACAAACGGCGCAATGCTCGTTGACTGGGGCGTCGTCAGGTGGACGGGAAAGGGGATAACCGTCATCGGGAAGTATCCAACGGGAAGGGCTGAGTTCGTCGAGGAGGTCGCGAAGGTCTTCAACGAGGCCGGGATAGAGACGAGGGTCACTGAAAACGCAGTCGGCTGGAAGTGGGCAAAAGCCATAGTGAACTCAGTCATAAACGGGCTTGGAACGGTTCTGGAGGTCAAGAACGGGGCCCTGCGTGACATCCCAGAGCTGGAGGGAATCTCGGTGGAGATAGCGCGGGAGGGCTGTATGGTTGCACAGCAGCTCGGCATCGAGTTCGAAATTCATCCCCTCGAACTGCTCTGGGACACGATAGAGAGAACGCGGGAGAACTACAACTCGACGCTCCAGGACATAATGCGCGGAAGAAGGACGGAGGTGGACTATATTCACGGCAAAATCGTGGAATATGCCCACTCCGTCGGCCTCGAAGCCCCGAGGAACGAACTTCTGTGGGCACTCATCAAGGGGAAGGAAAACCTAAATAGGGGTTCAACCAATCGTTGAGCGGGGTGTGAAGATGCCGCTCTTTGGGGGTAAGGAGAGCAACGTTTTTGACGCCATAGACAGGCACCTCAACGTCGTTTACGAAACCGTCAAGGCCTTTGAGAAGCTCATCGAGGCGTACCTGAACGGTGATTTTGAGGGCGCAAAGGAGCTTGAGGAGAGGGTAACCCTGCTCGAGAGCGAGGCCGACAAGCTGAGGAGGAGCATCGAGCTCATGCTCTACGAAGGGGCCTTTCTGCCCGCCAGCAGGGGAGACTACGTGAGGCTGAGCGAGCTAATAGACCAGGTGGCGGACGCGGCAGAGAGCGCGGCCCACACCCTTATTCTGGCAAAGCCGAAGGTTCCAGAGGAGCTCAGAGAGGAGATAATGGCCCTCGTGAGGGAGGCGGTAAAAACCTACGAGAAGCTCATGGAAGCGGTAAAGGCCCTTAACGAGGACGTTGACAGGGCTTTGGAGCTCGCAAAGGAGACAGAAGACCTCGAGGAGAACGCTGACAAGGTCGAGTACAAGCTCAAGGCGATGGTGTTTGAGAGCGAGACGATAACAACATACGCAAAGCTAATATGGAACCAGGCAATCACGAAGGTCGGCGACATAGCCGACCGCGCGGAAGACGCTTCCGACCAGGTAATGCTGATGGCTATAAAAAGGAGGGGGTGAAAGCATGAAGGTTCTCGTTGCGGCGCCACTGCACGAGAAAGCCTTGGAGGTTTTGAAGAACGCCGGTTTTGAGGTTCTTTACGAGGAGTATCCGGACGAGGAGAGGTTAGTAGAGCTCGTCCGCGATGTTGACGCGATTATCGTTAGGAGCAAGCCGAAGGTGACGAGAAAGGTCATCGAAAACGCTCCCAAACTCAAGGTCATCGGAAGGGCCGGCGTCGGCCTGGACAACATAGACCTTGAGGCCGCGAAGGAGAGGGGGGTTAAGGTCGTTAACAGCCCCGGAGCGAGCTCAAGGAGCGTCGCCGAGCTCGTCTTCGGCCTGCTCTTTGCAGTTGCCAGAAAGGTGGCCTTCGCCGACAGGAAGATGAGGGAAGGCGTTTGGGCCAAGAAGCAGTGCATGGGAATCGAGCTCGAGGGCAAGACGATAGGTATAATCGGCTTCGGAAGGATAGGCTACGAGGTCGCGAAAATCGCGAACGCCTTCGGAATGAACGTCCTCCTCTACGACCCCAAGCCAAACGAGGAGCGCGCGAGGGAAGTAGGCGGAAAGTTCGTCGAGCTTGAAGAGCTCCTCAGGGAGAGCGACGTCGTAACGCTCCACGTCCCGCTCATCGATGCCACCTACCACCTCATAAACGAGGAGCGCCTTAAGCTCATGAAGAAAACCGCGATACTCATAAACGCCGCCCGCGGGGCCGTCGTTGACACCAACGCCCTCGTCAGGGCCCTTCAGGAGGGCTGGATTTACGGAGCGGGTCTCGACGTCTTCGAGGAGGAGCCTCTCCCGAAGGACCACCCACTAACTAAGCTCGACAACGTGGTCCTAACGCCCCACATCGGAGCCTCGACAGAGGAGGCCCAGATGCGCGCTGGAGTCCAGGTCGCGGAGCAGATAGTCGAGATTCTGAAGGGCTGAGGCCCTTTTCCTTCATTACTTCCCAATTCTGGCGCCCGCTGAAGCAGGGTTCTTGGGAGCGGAAACTACCGGTATGGTGTGATAGTTCTTGCGGAATATTTACCAGTATAGTGGTAGAGTCCTGGGGAAAAGTTTACCGGTATGGTGGTAAACTTTATAGGAAGTTCGCACCAGTTTAGACCATGAAGGCAGAGGAACTCAAGCGTGTTTTGGCGGACCAGTGGGAGACCCTCCGCGAGAAGCTCGAAAGGGAGAACATCGTCGAGAGGGAGCTAAAAGAAAAGATAGTGAAGAACTTCAGCCCAACGGCCCACATAATAACGGGGCCGAGGCGCTCTGGAAAGTCCGTTCTTTCGGCATCCCTACTGGGCAGGCCACTCTACGTGAACTTCGAGGACCCCGCGATGGCAGGATTCGGCGTGGGGGACTACAAGGAGTTACTCAAAGCTGGCTACGAGCTCCTCGGCGAGTTCGACTACATAGTCCTCGACGAGGTTCAGGAAGTTGAAGGCTGGGAGCGAATGGTCTCAGTTCTGAGGGAGAGCTATCCCACCGTCGTTACGGGAAGCAACGCTCGCCTCCTCTCGCGGGAGTTCTCAACCTACCTAACCGGCCGATACCTGAGCTACACCCTCCTCCCGTTTTCGTTCAGGGAGTTCTTAGCTTACAGGGGGATTAAGCCTGAGGTAATGACTACCCGGGACGAGGCAAGGGTAAAGAGAGCCCTAACGGAGTACATCGAGCGCGGGGGATTTCCAGAGGCACTGCGCTTCGGCAGGGAATACCTCGTGAACCTCTACAACGACATAATCACGAGGGACGTTATAGTCCGCTACGGCGTTAGAAACGTCCGCGAGCTGAAGGAGGTCGCGTTCTATCTCTTCTCGAACTTCGCGGGCAGGTTTACCTACAGCAAGACGAAGAACGCCCTTGGAATCGGCAACGTCGAGACTGTCAAGAACTACGTCGAGTACCTGCAGTCGGCCTACCTGATATTCGAACTTCCTAAGTTCTCCTTCAAGCCGAAGGAAGTCGTGAGAAGCGATAAGAAGGTCTACGCAATCGACACTGGAATGCTCAACGCCGTTCTACCAAAGGTTTCCGAGAACATCGGCAGATTCATGGAGAACGTTGTTTTCCTCGAACTCTTGAGGCTCAAACATTACTGGAGACCGAGGATTGAGCTCTACTACTACAGGGACGCCAAGGGCGAAGTGGACTTCGTTGTCAGGGAGAACGGAAGTGTTGAGTTAATTCAGGTCACCTACGCTTCAGAGGAAGGGGAGATAGCAAAAAGAGAGCTGGAAAACCTATTCAGAGTTATGGAACTCTTCGGCGTGAAAACCGGGACACTCGTGACGTGGGACTACTTCGGCGAGATAACAAGGGACGGACTGAGGGTTAACGCCGTTCCCCTCTGGAAGTGGCTTTTAAATTCTCGCGTCAATCTTTTTAACTCTCACACCCAGCCTTAGACAGGTGAATGCCTATTGATAGGGGCAATCGTCGAGGCGATAAGGCTTGCGGTGACGAGGATTCCAGACGACGTCGTTTCCGCTCTGAAGAAAGCCTACGAGCGCGAGGAAAACGGAGTGGCGCGCTTCAACCTTGAGAACATCCTGAGGGCGATAGAGATTGGAAAGGCAGAAGCAATACCAGTCTGTCAGGACACGGGGACGCTCACCTTCTTCGTGAAAGCCGGCCTGGACAGCCCGTTTCTGGGAGAAATCGAGAGGGCAATAGTGGAAGCCACGAGGCTCGCGACGAAAGAAATCCCGCTCAGGCCCAACGCGGTGGACGTTCTCACGGGAAAGAACTCGGGCGACAACACGGGCAGGGGCGTTCCGGTAATCCACTGGGAGCTTACCGAGGGCGATGAAATCGAGATAGCGGTTCTGCCGAAGGGCGGCGGGAGCGAGAACTGCTCCGCCCTGGCGATGCTCACTCCTGGCGAGGGCTGGGAAGGAGTTAAGCGCTTCGTGGTCGAGAGGGTTAAGGCCTGCGGTGGAAGGCCCTGCCCTCCGGTTGTTCTGGGCATAGGCGTCGGCGGTGGCGCCGATTACTCCCTCCTGCTGGCAAAGAAGGCCCTCCTCAGGAGGGTCGGCGAGAGGAACCCCGACGAAAGGATTGCGGAAATCGAGGGGGAGCTTTTGGAGGAAATCAACGCCCTTGGAATCGGCCCGATGGGGATGGGCGGGAGAACGACCGCCCTGGACGTGAAGATAGAGGTCGCCCACAGGCACCCGGCGAGCTTTCCCGTTGGCCTAATAGTCCAGTGCTGGGCGAACAGGCGGGCGTTTCTGAGGATAAAACCCGACGGGAGGGTCGATATATGGCAGTGAAGCTGAGAACCCCGCTGAGCACGGAGGACGTCCTTAGACTGAAGGCGGGGGACGTCGTTTACCTGTCGGAAGAAATCGTTACCGCAAGAGACTCGGCCCACAGGAGAATTCTGAGCCTTCCGAAGGAGGAACTGCCCTTCAGCCCGGAGGGGGCCGTAATCTACCACTGCGGGCCGGTCGTGAGGAAAACCTGGGAGGGCTACGAGGTAGTCTCGGCTGGGCCGACGACGAGCGCGAGGATGAACCGCTACCTCGACGGGGTTCTTGACCTGGGCGTCAGGGGGATAATAGGAAAGGGAGGAATGAAAGCTGAGCCGTTCAGGGGCAGAGCGGTTTACTTCTCCTTCACCGGTGGAGCCGGCTCGCTCGCCGCCAAAAGCATAAAGCGCGTTAAAGCCGCCCACTGGCTCGACCTTGGAATACCGGAGGCCCTCTGGGTCCTTGAGGTGGAGGACTTCCCGCTGATTGTGGCCATAGACGCGCACGGAAACTCGCTCTACCGGTAGGCCTTACGCTCCTCGTTCATGGGGACTATGAACCGGGAGTAGAACTCCCTCCACTTCCTAAGCCTCTCCGCGACCTCCTCTGGATTAACGCGAACCCTCGCAACGCCTTCCTTCATGGCCTCCTCCGCTACCGCCTTAGCCACGACGGGATGAACGTCGGGGTGGAACGGTGATGGGATTATCTCCTCCTCGCTCGGCTCTATGACCGAAGCCATTGCCTTTGATGCCGCGATTATCATGCCGTCCGTTATCGTCCTAGCCCTGACGTCGAGCGCTCCCCTGAAAATCGCCGGAAAGCCGAGGAGGTTGTTAATCTGGTTCGGGTAGTCGCTCCTTCCCGTTGCCACAATTCTCGCGCCGGCCTTTTTAGCATCTTCCGGCAGTATCTCCGGAACGGGATTGGCGAGGGGAAAGACTATCGCGTCGTCGGCCATGTTCCTTATCCACTCGGGCTTTATGACGCCCGGCCCCGGCCTCGTGAAGGAGATTAGAACGTCCGCTCCCCTGAGCGCCTCTGCCGGGCCCCCCTCAATCCCCTCGCCGTTGGTCTTCGCGAGGAGTTCGCCCCTGTACGGGAACAGCTCTTCAAGGGGCAAATCCGGCGTTAAAACCCTCGGCTCCCCGTCAATCAGCTCGACGACCCGGACGTTTTCCGGCTTGACGCCTGCCCTGACGATTAATCTGAGCGTTGCGAAACCGGCCGCCCCGGCCCCGAAGAGCGCGACGCTTATCTCGTCAAGCTTCTTACCAACTACCTTGAGGGCGTTGATTAAACCTGCTAAAACGACGCTCGCCGTGCCCTGCTGGTCGTCGTGGAAGACCGGAACGTCAAGTTCCTCCCTCAGCCTGTCGAGGATGTAGAAGCACTTCGGTGAGGCTATATCTTCAAGGTTTATCCCACCGAAGGAAGGTGAGACGGCTTTAACGACCTCTATGAACCCTTCGGGGTCCTTCTCTGCTAAGACGAGCGGGAACGCGTCAACGCCGCCGAAGGCCTTGAAAAGCAGGGCCTTGCCCTCCATAACTGGGAGAGCGCCAAGGGGCCCTATGTCGCCGAGGCCTAAAACCCTCGTCCCATCGCTTACGACAGCTATCGTGTTGCCCCTGTTGGTGTAATCATAGGATTTCTCAGGCTCTTCAGCTATCTCGCGCGAGACCTCGGCGACACCCGGAGTGTACGCCAGGGGAAGGGTTTCCCTCGTTAGCGGAACCTTTGGAATAACCTCTATTTTGCCATTGCCGATGAAGTTACCCCTGTGAAAATCCCTCGCGTCCATTCGACCACCGAAGGGGTTGGCATATAGAAGTTAAAATGCCTTTCGATGAAAAGAAAAATTGACAGAAAGCGGTCAGGGGCCGATTAGCTCATCACGGCTCAGTTACCTACCCTCACATCATCCCAGGCCGAGGGCGTTGCGAATCCAGAGCGGGATGAGGCCTATCTTCGGGAACACAAACTCGGCCTTGGCCTCGACGGCGTACGTCGGCACGCATCCGGCTATGTAGCCGTCGGGGAGCTGGACCTCAAGCAGGCCGTCCGAAGTTGGGTACGGCGGGTCCGGAACGGGGTTGTTGTCACCCCAGGTTACGAAGCACTTCTCAGGCTTCCCATCGATTTTAACCGTGTAGATGTAGCGAACGCGGTGAATTATCGGGTACTCGTAACCGGGACGCTTGTAAACTATCACGTCGCCGACCTTTATCTGGTCGGGGTTGGTAACGCCCTTGAGGAGAACGACGTCCCCCCTGTAAAAGACGGGCTCCATAGAGCCACTCACCACTATAACGAGGGGCGAGTCCGTGTGAAGGGCCACCCTGAGGCCCGCCTGAATTCCGAAAACGACGACGATTGCCACCAAAAACCACGCTACTTCCTTCTTCCACTCCTCCATGTTAAGGCCTCCATGTAGGTGGCGATTCTAACGGCTATCGCGCCTATGGCCGTGCAGGTTTCGAGGCTGACCCTCTTTCCTGTGACGTCCATATGGTGGCGCGCCAACTTAAAGGTTTCCTTCGGCAGTCCGTGCCTTCCGAGCCCTATGAGGAGGAGAAAACGCTCGCCGTTGAGGGCCCTCTCAGCAAGTTCAAGGGGCGTAATTTCTTTTTCCTCCGAGGGCTTTCTCGTCGTGGCAACGGGAACGCCGAACTGCGGGGGGAATCCCTTCTTCGGAAAGTCAAGGAGGTGAAAGCGGTTTCCCCTGGCGAGTTCAACGAGGTATTTGCCACCCTCCCCTATCGTCGTGTGCTCGCTGACCTCCTCGGCAACGTCGAGGGGCTTTCCATCGAGAGGGAAGCCGATTAGGGCCAGGTGAAAGCCGTAGGCGTACGCTATCGGGGCGGAGCGGGCTATTGCGCGCAGATGTGCCTCGTGAAGCCTTCTGGCATCGTAGGTGTTGTAGAGGGCCAAAGTTAGCATTGGCATGGTTGTATGACGTCCGAGAAGGTTTATAAGGATTTGGAAGTTAATTAAAAGTTGCCATGACCGACCTCGAAGAGATTAGGGCTTTGGCAGAGAGGGGGCAGTTCGAGGACGCGCTTGAGAGGGTGTGGGAGCTAGATGATGAGCTCGACCAGATTGAGGCCCTCATCAACGTTGCCTTAGCCATAAGACGGAAAGGCGGCCCCGAGGACTGGATTCCCGGAATCCTCGAGGATGCTGAATACATCGCCGAGCACTCAAAAGACCCGTACACAAGGGCGGTGGGATACGGCATAATCGCCTTTGCCTTTCATGCCCTCGGATACTACAAAGAGGCGGCCGAGACCTTCAACACCGCCATAGAGGAGGCCGGCAAGATAAAAGACCCCCTGCTGAAGGGGGAAGCTCTGGCAACGGTAGCCTACTACGTTGCCACAACCGGCGACGCCGAAACCGCTATGGAACTTTTCGATGTTGCTTTCGACGTTATAGCCAGGGCGGAGGTAGAATACCGGGCTAAAGTTGACGGCCTTCTCAAGATAGCTGAACTCATGGAGAACGCCGGTGATGAGCTGTTCTCTAAAAACGCAATAGGCTTCTACCGGACCGCATTTGACATCTTCGACAAGCTCCACGTGAACCAGAGGGCCGGCGTCACAGAAAAGAAGCTCCAGCTCGCCGAGATAATGAGCGAGACTGGGCTGCCGGAGATAAGGCGCGCCCTGCTTGAGGGACGCTACCACTACGCGCTGGCCCTGATAAGGAGGAAGTTCAAGGGTGCGTCGAAGCTCATTGGGGAACTCGAGGCGGCCCTTTGGATGAAGCGCGTAAACGAGCCGACTTACGTAGAGGTTATTGAAGAGGCACTCCGCGAGGCCGGCAACGTTGAGCTCTCACCGGCGAGCGCCCAGAGGGTGGCGATGCTCCTGACCCAGCTCGGAAGCCTCAGGGACGCGCTGACCTTTGCGGAGATGATAGAAGACCCCGGGCGGAAGAGCAGCGCCCTCAGGGGAATAGCGATTGCCCTCGCCGAGAGGGAGGAGTACGACGAGGCCAAAAAGGTGGCCGAGTCAATACCCTTACCCGAGGTCAGGGCGGAAACCTTAAGGGACGTCGAGACGATGTCCCTTGGGTGAGCCCATGATTTTCGACGCACACTCGGATTTGCCCACCTTCATCTACGACGAAAGGAAGGCAGGAAAAACGCGCGTCCTCGAAGGGAACTGGCACTTCTTCAACGGCTGGGTTAGTTCAAGGGTTATGGCGATATGGACGAGGCCGGACAGACGAAAGGACGCAACCGTTTACGGCTTCGAGGTTTTGAACGCATTTCTCAAGGACGTCGAGGAGAGCGAGCGCTTCGAGCTCGTGAGGAACGTTGAGGAGATGAGAAAAACCATAGAGGACGGCAGAGTGGCACTCTGGCTGGGCCTCGAAGGGGGAGAGCCAATAGGCGAGAGTTTAGAACTCCTTGAGGTCTTTCACCGCCTAGGGCTCCGCGTTCTGACGCTCACGTGGAGCCTGAGGAACGCGATAGGCGACGGCGTCTTCGAGAGGACCAACGGAGGCCTCACCAACTTCGGCGTGGAGGTCGTTGGAAAGGCCGAGGAGCTGGGGATAGTAATAGACCTCAGCCACATAAACGAGGCCGGCTTCTGGGACGCGCTGGACGTTACCTCGTTCCCGGTCATAGCGTCGCACTCCAACGCGAGGAAGCTCTGCGATAACAGGAGGAACCTAACGGACGAGCAGTTGAAGGCGATAGCCGAGAGGGACGGCGTTGTTGGTGCCGTCGCCATACCGGGCTTCGTGGATAAGGAGAAGCCGACGCTGGAAAAGTACGTCGAGCACATAACTTACATGGCCGACCTCATAGGCTACAAACACGTTGGCCTCGGCTTTGACTTCGTCTACTACCTGAGCGGCTGGAGCGGGAGGAGCGTCGAGGGCTTTGAGGATGAATCGAAGATTCCTGCGCTCATTGAAAAGCTGAGGGAAAACTTCAGCGAGAAAGAGGTGGAGGCAATAGCCTTCAAGAACTTTGAAAGGGTTTTTGAGAGGGTAACCTAAGGCCTCCTGAGAAAAGAGGGTATCCCCAGATGCCCCCTGCTGTTGGAAAAGCGCACGAAGCCGAGGAACCTCGCTTCACCAGTAAGCCGGACGGAGAGCATGCCCAGAATCCTTGAGCGCTCAACGACCGAGCGAACTGACTCCGCACTGAGCTCCGCCTCAAGAACGGGAGGCCTGTAAACTCCAAGCATGACGTCAAGCTCCCTGTCCGAGGCACCCTCAGTTCTTCCTTTTCTGAAGGAGTCGAGGGCCGGGCCGAGAACGTTCCTCGCCTCTGCCTCCCGAAGAACGCGCTCCTTAAGCTCCCTCGACCAGCCGCTCCAAGCCAAGTGGCCGGAGTAGCCCAGAAAGTAGCCGAGCAAATAGGCCTTTCGAACAGGACTCTCCTCCGAGAGTATTTCCGCTATTGTCACGGGTTTTCTTCTGAAACGCCTTCTCATACTCATATGAGCGGCCCCCTAACGGAGAGTCCGCGGGAACCAAACTCAACGCGGTACATCCTCGTCTCGTGGTTCGTCCTGCGCATCTTGAGAACCTGAACGGCGCGAACCATCTTGACGCCGTCGAGGTAGTAGTGGAGCATTATGACTCCATCAACGAGGTAGTGCTCCTCGGTGTAGCGGTCGAGCTCAGTCAGCTCGGCAACAAGTATGCTTGTTATCCCAAGGTCTTCAATGGTTCGGAGGAACGTCGCCAGCTCCGCCCTTTTCTCGGCGGGGTCTGTTGTGGGGAAGTCTATGGCGGTAAGCGGGTCTATGGCGAGGCGCGAAATCTTCGCCTCCCTCGCGAGGTCTTTGATGCGGAACATAACGCTGCTCCACTGGGGAGGTTTGGCCGTGGAGCCCCAGAGTTCCCGCCCAAGGTCGTAGAGGATTAGGTTTCCGTGGGCGATGTGGTCTCTAACCTCCGGGTCGAAGCGCTCAAAGTCTTTGATGACCTCCTCAGGATTGTGGACGAGTGATATGTATGCAACCCTCTCGCCGTTTCTCGCGCCCTCCACGAGGAACTGCATGGCAAAGGTGGTCTTACCGCTCCCTGGAGGACCTGTGACCAGGTAGGCCTTTCCAGGAACGAAGCCACCCTCGATGAGCTCGTCAAAGCCAGGGATTCCGGTGCGAACCCTCTCGCCGGCCCTCATCCTATCAGCCTCCCGCTTATTAATAAGTGAGGTAAAACTATATAAAAAGGTGTCCCATCCTGGAAGAGGGAAAGGCCATGAACGCTTACTTTTTAACTGCTCAGGACGCGAGGAGGATGCTCCTCTCACGGGGGGCGGTCAGGCTCAACCTCGACCTCAGGAAGACCAACAGGACGTGGGAGGTAACGCGGGAAGGTGATGAGTTCATCTTCCCCGACGGAACGCGAGTTTCGAGAGACGTCATCGAGAGGATAGCAAGGGACGAGGGTAGCGTTTACTTCGTTAAAGATGGGGGAGTTTACAAGGCCGCCATCGCTGGAGAGCACTTCTACAAGCTCGTCCCGACGATTCCGCCGACGATTGAGATAAACGGCATCAGGATGCACAGGACGAAGGAAGTAAACCCGCTCCAGGACACGAGGAACAAGGTTAACACGGTAAAACCAAAGGAAGGCGAGACGGTCTTAGATACCTGCATGGGGCTCGGCTATACCGCCATAGAGGCTTCAAAGCGCGGAGCCTACGTCATAACAATCGAGAAAGACCCAAACGTCATCGAGCTGGCAAAGATAAACCCCTGGAGCAGGGAGCTCTTCACGGGCGGTAAAATCCAGGTGATTCACGGCGACGCCTTCGAGGTCGTAAAGCGCTTTAACGACGAGAGCTTCGATGTTGTAATCCACGACCCACCGCGCTTTTCCTTAGCCGGCCAGCTCTACTCGGAGGAGTTCTACCGCGAGCTTTTCAGGGTTTTGAAGCCCGGCGGAAGGCTCTTCCACTACGTCGGCAACCCTGGAAAGAAATACAGAAGAAAAGACCTCCAAAGGGGCGTCATGGAGCGGTTACGAAAAGCGGGCTTCGTCAGCGTTAAGCGCGTTGAAGAGGCACTTGGAGTCGTGGCGAGAAAACCGGGGAAGAAGGGGAAGTAAAGTTCACTCCTTCCCTCCCTTCAGTATCTTCTCAACGTCGAAGCCCTCTTCGTACTTCCTGAGCTTCCTCTCGAAGAACTCGATGAAGAGCTTGTAGCGCTTTGAGCGGTGCTTCGGGCTTCCACGAATGCTGTGGCCGTGCGGGCCCCTCTTGAAGACGGCTATGTAAGCTTCCTTACCGAGGTCCTTAAGCACGTTGTAGAACATCAGGCTCTGGTCGAGCGGACAGCGGTAGTCCTCCAGCGAGTGGATGAGCAGTATCGGGGCTTTCACGTTCCCCGCGTAGAACAGCGGGCTGAGCTTCCGATAGTTCTCGTTTTCGAGTGGATTCGGGCCGATGACCTCAACGTCGTACCAGAGGCCTATGTCCGAGAAGGCATAACTCGTCAGCCAGTAGCTTATGCCGTTCTCGCTGATTCCGGCCTTGAAGAGGTCGCTCTGCGTTAGCGCCCAGTTGGTCATGAAGCCGCCGTAGCTTATGCCCGTTATTCCAACGCGCTCCCGGTCTGCCTGAGGCTCAAGCTTGAAGAACTCCTCTATACCGGCCATTATGTCCTCAAAGTCCTCCAGACCCGTTCTCTCAAGAACGCGGAGCGCGAAGTCTTCGCTATAGCCGTCGCTACCGCGCGGGTTGACGTAGACCACGTAGTAGCCTTTGTTCGCCATCAACTGCATCTCGTAGACGAAGCGGTGCCCGTACATTCCCTTCGGCCCGCCGTGGACGAAGACTATCACCGGGGCCTTCTCGTCCTCCTTGAGCTCAGGTTTGAGGTACCAGCCGTCTATCTCCAAATCCTTGCTCTTGAAGCGGAAGTGCCTCGGCTCGAAGGTTTTCAGCTTCTC
This sequence comes from Thermococcus nautili, assembly GCF_000585495.1. NCBI lineage: Archaea > Methanobacteriati > Methanobacteriota > Thermococci > Thermococcales > Thermococcaceae > Thermococcus > Thermococcus nautili. Next base: position 1,678,256 of record NZ_CP007264.1, on the reverse strand, counting down.
AAAGATTGGCCCGTTGTAGTCGGTGACCTGCTTGAGCTCGCCATCGTAGAGGTAGAGCTCGCCTATCCTCGTCGCGGTCATTATGAGGAGCAACGCCTTTCCGTTGCTGGCATCCAAGCCGTAAATCCAGTGGTCACCAACGACGACCCTCTCAGCCTTCCCGTCCCAGAGCCAGAGGTGAACACTGCCCGCATCTGGCGTCAGGAAGTAGACCTTGCCTTCCGTTAGCTTCGCGCCCCAGACGTCGAGCGGACCCTCGTAAACGGGCTTGAGCTCGCCGTCGTAGATGTAAAGCCAGTCGTGCTCGCTGATGAACTTCTTCTCCCTCTTGCCCCTCAGGAGAATCGCCTTTCCGTCGGAGTCAACCGCCTCGAAGGAAACGTGCTCGAAGAGCTTCTCCTCGTTTCCGTCCTTCCAGAGGTAGATGTCGTAGAACTTGAAGAGCGCCGGCTTGCCGTCCTCGCGATGCGGAACGTTGATGAGTATTCCCTCCCCGTGCCAGAGGCCGGAACTGAAGCGGGGCTTCTCGAACTCCTCTATGATTTCCTCCGCCTCGGTGTCGAGGACCCAGAAGGTCGTTTTCTCACCGTCCAGGAATCCCATGCTGTCGAACCAGAAGGGAACGTCGTCGTCGAAGACGAAGTCGTCATCGTCGTGCCTCTTGAAGCCTACCACCAGAAGCCTCCTTGAGTCGTCGTTCCACTGGAGGGAGCGAATGTTCTTGGCCGAGAGAACCTTCTTGGCGCTCATCGTCTCAAGCTCTGCAACCCAGACCTCTGTTTCCTTCTTCTCCTCGTTGGGCCTCGTGAAGGCAAGTTTACTCCCATCCGGCGAGAGTCTCGGCATGGAGGCGTTCTCAATGAAGCGCCTTGAGCCCGTTTCAAGGTCCTCAACGACTACAGTGCTCTCGTACTTGTTGTCCTTCATGTTGACCTTGGTCAGGGTGTAGGCTATTCTGCTCCCTTCAATCCGAGGGTCGTTCACGTAGGCGAACCGAGAAAAGGTCTTCTCGTTCCATTCGATACCGCTCATAACGCTATCACCCAGTTATGATAGGCGCCGAGGTATAAAAGCTTAACTCCAATGGACATCAATGAACACGGGAACCTTTAAAAGGAGCCCGCCGATAGTGCCGGGACAGGTGAGAGAATGAAGGAAACGAGCGCCATAGCGATAATCCTGGCCGTGGGAATAGGCGTTTCGTTGCTCCTGAAGAACTACATCGGGATAGCCATAGCGGCCTTCGGAATACCGGCGTACCTCGCCTACACCGCCCGAGAACAGAACATACTCGCGAAGTCAAGGCTCTACGACAGGGACCTGTTCCTCATGATTGGCATCTCGATAGTTGTAATCCTCGTCTTCAACTACTTCCTCGACCCGAGGATTGGACTCATAGCCCTCGCCATCGTCGTTCCGCTCCTGGCTCTCTACGCCGACAGGCTAAAGGCCGGAAAGAAGGCCCAGAAGGCGTGAAAGCTTTCCGGTTCTCTTGTACTCCCTCAGCGCTTCTTTTACCTCCTCCCTGAAACCCTCGCCGAGACCGAACTTCATGTATAACCTTTCTGAAATCGCGTTTCTGCCGACGAAGAGCATCGAAAAGGCCGAGGTTAGGTTGTTCGGCTTCCTCCAGCCGGCCTTCTCAAAGTCTATAATGTAAACCCCCTCGCCGACGATGATGTGCTTGCCACCCTGAATCTGGCCGTGGTCGAGGTAAAGTCTGTCGAGCAGGGCAGTTTTCTCGGCTATTCCGAAGAGGTGACGCTTTTCAATGTCGGCGTAGAGAACGGGCTCACCATTGGCGAACTCCCTGACGAGGTAGGGCAGGCCCTCAAAGACCCCCGTGAAGAGGAGCGGGGGCGTGATTCCGAAGGGCTCTATCGCCCTCAGTATCCTCGCCTCCCTTTCAAAGTTGTTCCTCGGCGAATCCGGCCTCTGGAGCTTCACGACGACCTTTCTTCCCTTGAACTCGCCGAGGAAGACGAGGCTCGTAGTGCCTTTGGAGAACGGCCTGACCCCACTTAACCCAAGACCCTCAAGGTGGTTCAGAAACCGCTCCAGTTTCTTACGACCGATGATGTTCTCGAAAGTCATACTCGATAAGCTTAAATAGGTCGCGGGTTAAATATTTTTGGTGATAGCCCATGGTGACGGCTTTTATTTTGATGGTTACGGCCGCTGGAAAGGAAAGGGAAGTTATGGAGAAGCTTCTCGCCATGCCAGAAGTTAAGGAGGCCTACGTCGTTTACGGCGAGTACGACCTCGTTGTCAAAGTTGAAACGGACACGCTCAAGGACCTCGACCAGTTCATAACCGAGAAGATAAGGCGCATGCCGGAAATCCAGATGACCTCGACGATGATAGCCATCTGATTCTCTCGTTCTTCTCTCGCATTATTCTCCCTGGAAATTGCATGCGATTAAAAATAGGAAAAATTTATCACTTGTTCATCATCAGCCTTATCCTCTCGGCGGCGTCCTTTGCCTTGTCCGATATGTTGCTGATTGTCCTCGCGATGTTCAGGATGCAGAAGCCGGTTCCCCAATCGAGCTTATCGGCGTTCTCGAAGACGAGCTTCATCAGCTTGGTGTCGAGGCCGTCAATCTTGCTCTCGACGTCTTCTATTGCCCGAATAAGTTCGTATTCCCTCGCTATCTCGTTCTCAGCGAAGCCACTCTCTATAACCCTGTCCATCTGCACTATCGCCTCGTAAACGAGCTTAGCAGCTTTTATGCTCTCGGTTCCCATCTGGAGGATTACGTCCTTTATCTCCGTTGGAATCTCGCACGGGCTCTTGACGAGGAGCCACTTGGCGGTGTCCTCGGCTGAATCGGCCACCTTATCCTGCATGTGGAGGTATATGAGAACGTCCTCGCGCGAGACCGCCATCATGAGTTTCGAGCTGAGCGAGTCGCGGATTTCCTCCTTTATCCTGTCGGCGACGTCTTCGAGCCGGTCAACCTCGATGGCAAGCCTCTCCATCTCCTCCGCGTTTCCATCGTGCCAGGCCTGGAGGGCCTTCTCAAGGGTTTCAACCGTCTGGATGACCACTTCCGCGTGCTTTATCAGGGGCTTGAATGGGCTTTTCGCGAAGAGTTTGGTCCAAACCTGCATGGTATCACCCCACGAGCATTAAGACCTTGAATATGACGGCGCTGATTAGGCCGGCGACCGGAACGGTAACGAACCATGAGATTACTATGTCCTTCAGGATTGAAGTGTTTATCGCCTTGATTCCCCTCGCCAGGCCGACGCCAACGACCGCACCAACAACGGTGTGAGTGGTTGAGATTGGCATTCCGAGCCAGCTCGCGAAGAGGACGACCGTCGCGGCCGAGAAGTCTATCGTGAAGCCGCGCGTGTTCGTCAGCTCGGTTATCTTCTTCCCAACTGTCTCCATGACGCGGTAGCCGTAGGTGGCGACGCCGACCGCTATGCCGAGACCTCCGAGGGCCAAAATCCACCTCGGAACAGGAACCTTCATTCCCGCCATTCCCATACTCGCGACGGCGTAGACTGCAGCGACTGGTCCTATGGCGTTCGCGACGTCGTTGGCACCGTGCGCTAAAGCCACGTAGCCAGAGGTGATAACCTGAACGCGCCGAAATATGCTCTCAACCCCTATGTAGGGGTCGTTTATGGGGAACCTGAGCCGTATCAGAGCGTAGGTAATCAGGAAAACGAGGAAACCCGCAGGGATTCCATAGAAGAGAACGCCCGCCTTCAGGTCTTTGCCGTGGAGAACCTTGATGTAGAACATCGTCCCTATGACCACGAAGGCGAGTCCAATCCAGAACGGCGACCACACACGGGCGTTTTTAACGGGATTTTTGCTCATGAAAATGCTCCTCGTGAGGGCCTTAAAGACGAGGTAGGCCATTATTGCGCCGACGATTGGGGAAAGAATCCAGCTGAGGACCACCTGAGTCATCTTACCCCAGTTAACGATGCTCGTCCCGGCGTAAACGATGCCGTAGCCGGCTATTCCGCCGATTATCGAGTGAGTGGTTGAAACAGGCAGTCCAAACTTGGTCGCTATTATCAACCAAATCGTCGCAGCTAAAAGGGCCGCTATTGAGCCGTAAATGAGGACGTTGGGGTCGGTGATTCTGCTCGGGTCAAGGATTCCCTTCCGTATCGTCTCGGTAACGCTCTTTCCAAAGAAGTAGGCACCCGTGAACTCAAGCACTCCGGCTATGACCACCGCCTGCTTTGGCGTTATCGCCTTCGCTCCCACTGCCGTGCTCATCGAGTTGGCGGCGTCGTTGGCACCTATTGCCCAAGCCATGGCAAAACCCAGGAGGATTGTGATTAGCAGCCAGGGGTCCATCCACACCACCGGGCGGAACTAAATAGCACAAAATAAATACCTTGCCGCAATAAAATATAGCCTGCTAAAGGTCTCTATATAGACACAAATAGAATAAAGAGAAAAGCTCAGGTGGAGACCTTGACCACCTTTATGTCAACCTTTCCGTCGGGCTCCATCGTCAAGATAGTGTAGTGGTAGAAGCCACCCTCGTCGGGCTTCGCGTAGAGGGGCGCGCCCCCTCCGCCGGTTATGATGAAGTGAACGCCGTCGTAGGTTCCGTTCCAGTATATGTGGATGTGGCTGAAGATTCCGAAGGCGTTGTACTCCTTCATGAGCTCCAGGAGCTCCTTCGCGCTCTCCTCGCTCATCGCGTGGTCGTCTCCGCCGGGCCTCGGGTCGTAGGGCGGTGCGTGCATAACGACGACCGGCCTCTCACCGCGCTCCTTGGCTATCTCAAACTGCTTCTTGAGCCAGGCGAACTGCTCGTCGGTCAGGCTGTAGTCGTTGCTTATGTCGTTGGCGAAGATGTAGCGGTAGTTTCCGAGGCTGAAGGCGTAATCAGTTGGACCGAAGTAGTAGTGGAAGATGCTCACTCCCTCGCCCTGGTACTCGTGGTTTCCAACCGCTATGAAGACGGGTTTGTTCCAGTGCCAGACCTTCATGAGCTCGGCCCACTGGTAGATTGTGCCGGAGTAAACGAGGTCGCCACCGTCTATGACGAAGGCCCCGCTCTCGTTGTTGATGCCGTTCATTATCTTGAGGAAGACCTCTGGGGGCTTGTCACCGCTCGCCGGCCTGTGGTCGCCGAAAGCGAGGACGCGGTATTCGCTGACGTTCTTAGCAACTATTGAAAAGCTCGGCTCACTCGTGGTGAACTCGACCGTTGTGTTGTCGAGGATTTTAGCCCCCTCAGGAAGGGCCATAAGTTCGGGGTTAATGTTCTCGATGACGTAGGTCAGCTGGACGTTCTTCGGGTTCTCAACCTTCACGGTGACGTTGAAACCTAGGGCCCTTATGTAGACCGTCGTGCCGTTGACGAGCCTTATGAAACCCCCGCTGACGGTGACGTTTTCGCCTTTCACAACCCTCCAGTAGTAGTTGAAGGGCTCGTCGTAGAGGAGCTGGTAGAGCCCGTAGTGCTCATCGCTATCTGGGATTCCATTGAAGTTAACGTCGCCGAACTCCTTGAGGAGAATTCCCTCGAAGGAACCTGAGCGAACGACAGCGTTGGGGTCGACCGAAACCTTCCCGTCCTTGAGCTCCCTGAGGAAGTAGAGCGAAGCACCGACGCCGGCCCTGCTCGTTCCAGTAACGACCATGAGGGGACCCTTATCGGAGTTGAGAATCGCTATCGCGCCGAGCCAGGGACCCGGAAGGTGGGTTCCGTACTTGTAGGCGATGTAGCCGAAGGGCTCAAGCTTCTGAACCTGGACGGGTTTTCCGAAGAGTATCCTCGACTTAACCTCGTCCCCCTGCGAGAGAACGACTATACCGCTTCCATTGAACTGGGAGAAGGGCTCGACCTTTGCGTTCGGGAAGTAGTGCTTAACCAGGCCTTCGTAGCCGTCGCTGACGTAGAACGTCTCGTTGAAGAGCTCCCACCAGCTTCCGATGACCTTTCCAGTGGGATACTTGGCGAAGTTAATTCCAGTGGGCTGAGATGTGGACGTCGTTGAGCTTTGCGTCTGAGTTGAGCCTATGCAACCGCTGGCTAGAACAACGAGAACCAAGGCAAGTGCAATCAAACGCCTCATGCAACCACCCGTCGAAACTCTATGTTAGCCTTAAAAGCGTGAAGGTTTAAATATGAAACTCCCTAAAGGTAATCGGTGATACCATGTTCGTCGGGCACTACAAGGACGTCCCCGAGAAGGACACCGGTTTTGAGGGAGTGACGATAAGGTGGCTCGTTTCTCCGAAGCTCGGAGCGAAGAACTTCGCGATGCGCTATTTCGTTCTCAAGAAGGGCGCCGAGATTCCGATACACCAGCACGACTGGGAGCACGAGATTTTCATAATGAAGGGCGAGGGGATAATAACCAACGGAAAGGAAGAGTACCACGTCAAGGCCGGGAACTTCCTCTACGTCCCGCCCAACGAGCCCCACGGCTACAAGGCCCTAACTGACACCTTCGAGTTCCTCTGCCTCATCCCGGCCAAGAAAGAGGCCATCCCCGAGGAGGAGTGGGCTTAACGGCGGTAGTACCTCTTCAGCTTTTTCCTTTTGATTGCGAGCAGTGAAGGTTTGGCCCACTTGGGCCTCGGAGGCTCTTCTTCAAGAAGTATGAGGGCAATCTCGTAGGCCAGGCTACCGATTATGAACAGGAAGATGAGGAGGACTATCAGGGGAGTGTAGTACCAGACCATGCCAACCTTCGGAATCACGAGGATTACCTTCCCTATAACCTGGTCCGGATAAACGCGCCAGGGGTCGGTGTACTTTCGGTTGTCGCCCTTCGTCACGAAGTAGATTCTGCCAGAATCGTCCCGTTTGATTGCCACTATCCTGTGGGTTATCCTGTAAGTGGCGTTTCCGAGGTGAATCTCGTAGAGTATCACGTCGCCGACGTGAAGCTCGGATGGAGAAACCGGCCTGGTGACGACGAGGTCGCCGGGGTTTATGTGAGGCTTCATTGAGTCCGTCAGTATAACAACGTACTGGAAGCCAAAGACGAAGTGGAGGACTAACACGACCGCGACAAAAATTGCAAGCGCGTATGAAAGCAGGGAATACCAGTCCACGCGCTTCTTCATTTTACCACCCTAATTTGAGCACCGAATGTTCGCAGGCTGGAAAAAAAGAAGGGGGTTGGGGCAGGTAAATCAGCTGGTTATCTCCTGGCCCTGGTAGGTGACCTTAACTGAGCCGAGCTGGTTAACGGAGACACTAAGGCCAGTGATTTCAACGTAGAGGTTGTTGTTATTATCCTCCTGAACCTGCCCACTGCCAGACCAAAGAACGGTATTGCCATCTGTACCAATGAGCTGGATGTAGACGGTATCGCCGACCTGAACGTTAACATTAGGGTCATTATCAATGAGATACACTTTAACGCCCTGAATGGTAGAGCCATCGTTGCTGAGCTGGAAGTTAACGGCCGCAGTTATGTCGTACTGGCTCGGATATGACTCTTGTCCCTGGCCGAGGGGCTGGAGCCTGACGCTAATCTGCGGAACGGCCAAAGCCGCACCTACGACGGTAAGCACGAGCGCAAAAACAAGCGGGAGCAACCTCTTCTTGGCGTTCCTCCTCATTCAAGCCACCTCCGTTTGAGCTTCCCTTCCCACTTGGAGGCTGTGGTATAAATAGTTTTCTAAAATGAACCCTAATGGTTCGATTTCTGCATTAGATTGAACACAATTAAAACCAGAAGTTCTTGAGAAATCCCCAAAGAGACGTCAAAAAAACTCAATCCTCCACAGGAACGCCCCTTAGATAAGTGGAGCCGGCCCAAGTGACCTTGACCTCAATGAACTCCCCGACACTGCCCGAGTCGAGGATTACCTCCTTGTAGTTGAAGGTTCTCCCCTCCACTCCCCCTTTTTTGCCCGGGCCGTGGACGAGAACCTCGACGGTTCTGCCGACGTAGGCCCTGTTTATCTCGTAGGCTATCTGAAGCCTCAGGCGGTGCAAAAGCCTCGAGCGCTCCTTGACGAGCCAGCCGGGTAACTGCTTCCACCTTGCCGCTATCGTTCCCGGCCTTGCCGAGTAGCGAGAAACGTTAATCTTGTCCGGCTTAATCCGCTTCACGAGCTCGACCGTGTTCATAAATGCCTCATCGGTCTCCCCCGGGAAGCCAACGATGATGTCGGTGTTGAGGTTCAAGTCCGGAATCTCCTTCCTGAAGGCACGAACTATCTCCTCGAACTCCTCAACGGTGTAGGTTCTCCCCATCCTCCTGAGAACCTCGTTGTCACCGCTCTGAACCGGCAGATGGAGGAAGCGGTAAACCTTTTCGTCCTGATAGGCATCAATCAGCTCGTCGAGGAACTTGAGGACGTGGTTGGGGTTCATCATGCCGACCCTGACGCGAAACTCCCCTTCGATGGCCGTTATTTCGTCAAGGAGCTCAGCCAAGTTCGTCCCGATGTCGAAGCCGTAGCAACCGGTGTCCTCGCTCGATAGGATAATCTCCCTGTAACCCCTTGCCAGGGCTTCCTTCACCCATTTGACGACGAGTTCTGGCTTGTAGCTCTTCAAAACGCCCCTAGCGAAGCGCGTCGCGCAGTAGGTACATGCGTTGAGGCAACCCTCGCTTATCGGGACGACGAAGGCGACGCCGGGCTTCCAGAGCCTCGGGAGTTCGAGCTTGTCAGGGTTTCTTTCCCGCCAGCCTTCCACGCTGACGAGCTTTCCTCCGCGCTCGGCAACGTCAATCGCCTCGGCGATTCTGTCTATGCTCTTAACGCCTAAAATCCCCGAGACGCGCGGGTCTATTACATCGGGGTTGACGTGGACGAGACAGCCGGTAACGATTACCCTCTTCCCGGAATCAAGGAGCTCCCTAATCCTCTTCGCCATCTTGAGCTCCGTCGGGTCTTTAACCGCGCAGGTGTTGACGATGATGTAATCAGCCTGCTCAGGAGTCTCGACTAACTCGTGGCCCGCTTTCAGAAGGAGGGCCTCCATTATCTCGCCATCAGCTTTGTTCCTTGAGCAACCGTAGCTCTCGACGTGAACTTTAACCATCGGTGGGCGCTCCAAGGAGGGCCTTAAAAAATGTATGGTTCAGAACTGGGAATAAGAGTAGGAAAGGGAAAAGAATCACTCGATGACCGAGGCGAATGCGAACTTCCTCTTGACGGAGTTAATCACAATCTCAACCTCGTCTCCAACCTGGGTGTTCGGGACGAATATCACGAAGCCCTGAATCTTGGCGATTCCATCGCCGCCCTTACCAAGGCTCTCAATCTTGACGGTGTAGCGCTCTCCAACCTTAACCGGGGCTTCGTTTCCGTAGTCCCTTCCATATCCACCAAACCTGTCTCCGTACATACACAACACAACCTACACATTTCTGGAACCTTCCCGAAAGACTCCGAGAAGAGTCCCGTTGGGAAGTAGGTTCGAGGGTATATAAAGCTTTGGGTGCGTCCGTTTGCCGTTCTTGAAAAGGAAAACAAAACCGTTTTTCAAAATAAGGGCATTTGGTGGTGTTTTGACGAGAATCCCCGGTTCCAAACCTTCGGTTCAGGAAACCCTTTTATCAAAAGCCTATTACACAATAACGGGTGAGATGAAATTCAAGTTTTGGGGGTGATACCTTGGGCGAGGTCAGGCTTGACAGGGTCTGTCGCGTCGCGGGCGAGGCGAAGCTGATACTTTACGAGGAGGACGGAACCGTTCAGGATGCGCTCTTCATCGCGACCGCGCCGGTCAGGGGCTTCGAGAAGATGGTTATAGGAAAGAACCCGCTCTTCGCCGTCGAGGCGGTCATGAGGATATGCGGCCTCTGCCACGCGTCCCACGGCATAGCGGCCGTTGAAGCGGTCGAGCACGCGATAGGAATAGCCCCACCGAGGAACGGCCTTCTCATGAGGGAAGCGCTGGGGCTGATAAACAGGGCCCAGAGCCACGCCCTCCAGTTCCTCATGATGGCGGGAGACCTGATAAAGGAGGAGAAGCGGAACGAGGTGCTCTTCAAGCTCATGGACTTCCACGCCAAGGTAAGCGACTACCTGCTCAAGCTCGGTGGCGCGGCAACCCACCCGCCGAACCTGACGATAGGCGGAATGCTCCGCGTTCCCAAGTGGAGCGTCTTCAACAACCTGAAGGCGAGGTTCCCCGACCTCATGAAGAGCTGGGAGGAGCTAAAGGAGGTTCTCCTCGACGAGGACGTTCAGACCGAGATAGCGGAGGAGCTTAGGGAAGCGAGGAGGGAGATGCCCTACCTCGCGAGCAGTTTCTTCTACGGCGACCGCTACAACATAAGGACCGACGCCGTGGAGACGATGCCCTACTACGAGTTCAGGAAGGAGGAACCAGCGAGGGAATCAACGACGCTCGTTGCTTTCTACGACGGAAAGAAGGTCGAGGCCGGCCCGAGGGCGAGGATGAAGACCTACCGCGAGTTTAGAGATAACTCCCTCTACGGAATCCACCTCGCGAGGGTTCTCGATACAGAGCTCGCAATCCTGCGCCTGGGGGAGATTCTCGACGAGATTGACATGAACGAAGCCTTCAGGGTCAAAAACATCACCTTCGGCCCGGGCAGGGGCGTCGGCGTTTACGAGGCGCCGAGGGGGACGCTGATACACTACCTTGAGCTCGGCGAGGAGGGGCGCGTGGTCAGCTCGAAAATAGTCGTCCCGACGATGTTCAACATCCCGGTTATGGAGGAGATGGCGAAAGGGCTGAGCGTTAAGGCGGCGGAGGCAGTTATGAGGCTCTACGACCCGTGCATCCCCTGCACGACCCACGTCGTGAGGATGAGGTGATGGTTATGGAGAAGCTGAAGGTCCTTCACGTTGATATAGGCGGTTGTGAGGGCTGTAACGTGAGCATCATCAGGGCCTACCCCAAGCTCATGGATAGCGTAGAGCTCGACATATCCTACCTCCGCGACGGGGAATGCATGTACGACGAGTACGACGTGGCCCTCATAACCGGCGGCGTCTGCATGAACGAGCCGAGAATCGGAGAGGAGCTGAAGGAGATAAGGGAGAAGGCCAAGGTCGTCGTTGCATTCGGTTCGTGCGCGGCGTTGGGAGGAATACTGCGCTTCTGCCGTGGCGGTCAGGCGCCGAGGCCGGACCACAGGAACTTCCAGCCGATAAACAGCGTCATAGAGGTTGACTACTCGATACCCGGCTGTCCGCCGACGCCCCAGATGCTCCAGTCCTTCTTCAAGTACTTCATGGCAGGAAACGAGACGAGGCTGAGGCTCTTCAAGGTCACCGCGGGGGTGAAGAAGCTCAGCGGGTTCGACCTCATCGACGACGTCGTTCTAACGGGCCTCTGCATAGGATGTGGGGCCTGCGAGCTCTCCTGTCCGACCGGGGCCATCAAGCTCATAGACAAGAGGCCGACCCTGGCCCAGGAGAGGTGCATACGCTGTGGAACCTGCTACATCCGCTGTCCGCGCGCGAGCCAGATTATATGCCTCGGGGGTGTTAAGACATGATGCCCGTTGGGGAAACCCTTCTCGGCCAGATTAGGGCCGTTTACCTCGGCAGGGCAACCGACGAAGAGATACTGAAGCGGAAGGTCGCAAGCGGCGGCGCTGTTACAGCCATGCTCACCTACGCCCTCGAAAAGGACCTCATAGAGGGTGTAGTTACCGCGAAGAGGACGAAGGGCCTTGAAGGCGAGGCCGTCGTTGCAAGGACGAAGGAGGAGCTCCTCGAAACCGCGGGAAACCGCTGGAGCATAGTCCCGTTCGCGGCGAGGATTAAGGCGAAGATAGAGGAGGAAGACCTGAAGAAGGTCGCGGTTGTCTGCCTTCCCTGCCAGGCGCAGTTCTTCGGTCAGATGAGGGACTTCCCAATACTCGAAACGGACTTCGGCAACAGGATTAAGTACATCGTCAGCCTGTTCTGCATGGGCACCTTCGCCTTTGAAGCGTTCCTGAACTACCTGCGCGTCAAGTACGGCGTCAGGGCAGAGGAGATAGAGGACATAAGGCTCTCAAGAGAATTCCTCGAAATCCACAGGGAGACAGGCGTTCTCGCGATACCGCTGAAGGAGGCGTTCTCCTACCTCCAGACGGGCTGTCTGGTATGCTCCGACTACACCGGGGTGTGGAGCGACGTTTCGGCGGGCTTCGTCGAGAGCGAACCCGGCTGGACGGTGCTGATAACGAGGAACCAGCGCGGTGAAGAGCTCGTCAGGGGGGCCGAGAAGGAGGGCTACCTTGAACTCCGCGACGGCTCCCACGTGCTCGGCGACGTGCTCAAAAAGGCGCGAGAGAAGCTCGCGAGGGCCCAGAGGAACATGGCCCAGCTCCTCTGAACCTTTTGAGCCTTTATTTTTTTGGCAGATTCGTTAAACACTTTTGTTTTCCATCCCGGAAAGGGAATACAAAAAAGCTTTTTGCGAGCTTTTTTCGGCGAAAGAAGGCCGTATAACACCTTTTGTTTGGAACTGGGGATTTAGAAAAGCGTTTTAAATTCTTCGGTGAACTTCGGAATGAGGGAACAAAAATGTGCACGTGGACATATCTGTTCATGGAGGTGGGAGCTTGAAGGTCCCCGTCGTGTGCCCCTACTGTGGGGTCGGCTGTCGGCTCTACATCGAGCAGACGCCGAGCGGTTACAGGCTGGATTACGCTGACGACGTACCGGGCATCCCCAACGAGAACGGAAGCCTCTGTCCAAAGGGCAACGCCGTCCTCGATTTGCTCTCGAAGGACAGGCTCAGGAAGCCCCTCAAGGCGAAGGAAGAAGGTAAGTTCGTCGAGGTGAGCTGGGGTGAGGCCATCAAAGAGGTCGCCGAGAGGCTTAGGGAGATAGCCAGAGACGACCCCAACGGGCTTATGTTCTTCGGCTCGGCAAAGACCTACAACGAGCCGAACTACCTCGTTCAAAAGCTGGCCAGAATGCTCGGGACCAACAACATCGACCACTGCGCCCGCTTATGCCACTCCTCAACGGTTGCAGGTTTGAAAGCCGTTTTCGGAGCGGGGGCGATGACGAACACCTACCGCGACATCGAGAGGGCGGACGTGATAATGATTTGGGGCCACAACTACGCCGAAACCCACCCCGTCGGCTTCCGCTACGTCATCAAGGCCAAGGAGAGGGGCGCGAGGGTCATCGTCGTTGACCCGCGCTACACGAGGACCGCGTGGTTCTCGGACATCTTCCTCCAGCTCTACCCCGGAACGGACATAGCGCTCGCCAACGGCCTGATGCACGTCATCATAAAGCACGGCCTCCACGACAAGGAGTTCGTGGAGAGGAGAACCGTCGGATTCCAAGAGCTCAAGAAGACCGTCGAGAAGTACACGCCCGAGAGGGTCGAAGAGATAACCGGTGTTCCCGCGGAGCTGATAGAGGAGGCGGCGGTTACCTTTGCAAAAGCCGAGAACGCCGTAGTTACGTGGGCGATGGGGCTAACGCAGTCGGTTCACGGCTACGACAACGTCAGGGCCGTCGCGACGCTCATAGCAATCACCGGCCACATAGGGAAGCCCGGAAACGGAGCCTCTCCAATGCGCGGGCAGAACAACGTCCAGGGAGCCTGCGACCTCGGCGTTCTCCCGAACGTCTTCCCCGGCTATCAGGCAGTTACGGACGAGGAAAAGCGGATGTTCTTTGAGGAGTTCTGGGGAACTGAGCTGAGCGGTGAAGTCGGCCTTACGACGGTCGAGGCGACGCACGAGGCCCTGAAGGGCAGGCTGAAGGCCTACTACATCGTCGGCGAGAACCCGGTGATAAGCGAGGCCAACTCAAAGAACGCCGTCAAGGCCCTTAGAAGGCTCGAGTTCCTCGTCGTTCAGGACATCTTCCCGACCGAGACGACGAGGTTGGCAGACATCGTTCTGCCGGCAACTTCAATGCTCGAAAACGAGGGTTCGCTCACCAACACAGAGAGGCGCGTGCAGTGGAGCTTCAAGGCAATCGAACCGCCAGGGGAGGCGAGGCCCGACTGGTGGATAGTGAGCGAGGTCGGAAAGGCCCTCGGTTTCACCGGAAGCGGACCAAAGGGCTTCAACTATCGCTCCGCCGAGGACGTTCTGAGGGAGATAAACGCATGCACGCCCCAGTACAGGGGCATAACGCCTGAGAGGCTCAAGGCCAACCTGGCGGGAATCCACTGGCCGTGCCCGAGCGAAGACCACCCGGGAACGCCCCTGCTCTACACCGAGCGCTTCCTAACGCCTGACGGAAAGGCCCACCTTGCCGCTGTGGAGCACAGGCCCCCGGCCGAAACACCCGACGATGAATACCCGCTCATCCTGACGACGACGCGCTACGTCGGGCACTTCCACACGCTGACGATGACTGGAAGGAGCGAGCTCCTGAGGAAGCGCTGGAGGGAGCCGTTCCTCGAGGTCCACCCGGGCGATGCAAGACGTTTCGGGCTTGAGGACAACGGCTGGGCGCTCATAGAGACGAGGCGCGGGAGATACGCCGCGAGGGTGAAGGTTACCAAAGCTGTGAAGCCCGGAGTTGTCGCGATTCCCTGGCACTGGGGGGCCAACGTCCTGACCAACGACGTCCTCGACCCGGTTTCAAAAATCCCGGACACTAAAGCATGCGCCTGCCGCGTTAAGCCCGTTGGAGAGGTCGAGGCGAGGCGGATTCTGGAGGAGCTGAGGGCCGAGGGGGTGGTAGCTTGAGCGGGATTCTAATCGACCCCGGTAAGTGCATAGCCTGCAGGGCCTGCGAGGTTGCCTGCGAGAGGGAGCACGGGAGGAGCTTCATAACGGTCTTCGAGTTTGAAAGCTCTGCCGTTCCGCTGAACTGTCGCCACTGCGAGAAGGCGCCGTGCATAGAAGCCTGCCCAACGGGGGCGCTCTTCAGGGACAAGGATGGGGCCGTTATGGTGGACGTTAAGAAGTGCATAGGCTGTGAGGTGTGCCTACTGGCCTGTCCCTTCGGGATTCCGGAGATTGCCGGAAAGGTCATGGTGAAGTGCGACCTATGCCCGGAGAGAAGGGCCGAGGGGAAGCTCCCGCTCTGCGTCCAGACCTGCCCGACGGGGGCTTTGAGCTACGTCGAGCCCAACGACTTCTCTGCAGGTAGAAGGAAGGCCTACGCCGAGAGGCTCGCCCTCAGGAGGTCTGAGAATGCGCCCGGTCTTTGACTGGGAGAGGTGCATAGGCTGTCTCGCCTGCGTGAGGGCCTGCAAAGCCGGCGCCCTGAGCTACAGCGACGAAGATGGAGTGAGGAGGATAACCTTCGAGCCGAGGCTCTGCGACGGTGACCTGCTCTGCGTTGAGGTCTGCCCGGTAAACGCGGTGAAGGGCTTCCCAAACCACGAGAGCGGGGAGAGCTCGGCCACCTTCGAGCTGGCGAGGTGCGAGAACTGCGGAAGGCTGACGGAGTTCACGGTTAAGGAGGTTGAATGGGCCCGGAAGATGGGCCATTTCACCGTTTTCCTTTGCTCAACCTGCAGAAGGGTTGAATCGGCAAGAAAAATCGGGGAGGGATTGGAATGAGCGAAATCCTGTACGGGGTTGACTCCACCTTTGAGGGGATTGCGAAGAAGGCAACCCCGAAGTTCAAAACAACTCCCGGAAGGTTGCTCTTCGCGGGCTTCATGGCCGGGGCGTACATAGCCTTCGGTTTCGTTTTAGCTGTTATAGCCGCCACGGGCTTCCACGACAACCCCTCAGCCTTCAAACTCCTTCTCGGAGCGGTCTTCCCGGTCGGCTTAATCGCGGTAATATTAGCGGGAGCCGACCTGTGGACGGGCAACGTGCAGTTCCTCAGCTCTGCAAAGGCCAAGGGCTACGCGGACTTCAGGTGCGTCCTCTACAACTGGTTCGGGAGCTACGGTGGCAACTTCATAGGCTCGGTCTTCATAGCACTCCTGGCGGTCCAGCTCACCGGGCTCTTCGGCCACGTCGGAGACCCCAACGCCTTCGGAAAGACGATAGTCGCCATAGCGCACGGCAAGGTCTCCAAGGACTTCATTGCCCTGCTTTTCCTCGGAATCGGCTGTAACTGGCTCGTGAACGTCGCGATATGGCAGTCGGCGAGGGTCCAGGACGGGGCAGGAAAGATACTGGCAATATGGTTCCCGATATTCGCCTTCGTTGCCATAGGCTTCGAGCACGCCATAGCCAACATGTGGGCCATACCGATGGGCGTCTTCCTCAGCAACGGGGCTATAAACTGGGCCAGCTTCTTCCACAACCTGATTCCAGTAACCCTTGGAAACGCCATCGGAGGCTTCCTGTTCGTCAGCTTCTACTACTGGTACCTCAGCCACCCGGAGCTAACGGCCAGGAGGCTTGCGAAGGAGATAGTGGACTTCACCGTAGTCTTCGTGGCCTTCTGGGTCCTCGCGACCCTGATTCCAGCAGGAATAGCCCTCGCCCTCAAGAACAACCTCTACGCCTTCCCGCTCGTGCTGAGCGTCTACTACGTAGCCGGAACCTTCGCCCTGGCGAGAATCGCAAAGCCGGGGGTGAGAGGATGAACGGCATGAACTTCGCCTTCCACTGCCTCAAACGTCCCGAACCAACGGGAAAGAGGGTGGCGATAATAGGCGCCGGCCCCGCAGGTTTGGCGGCGGCCGGCTACCTCTCCTGTAAGGGCCACGAGGTTCACGTCTACGACAAACTGCCCGAGCCGGGTGGCTTAATGCTCTTCGGGATTCCAGAGTTCAGGATTCCGGTGGAGAGGGTCAGGCTTGGCTACAGAGACCTTGCAGAGCGCATGGGAGTCGTCTTCCACACGGGAGTCAAGGTCGTCTCCGGTGGGAGGAAGGACGAGGGCGACGAGTTCGTCGAGAAGACCGTTGACTTTGAGGAGCTCGTTAGGGACTTCGACGCCGTTTTGATAGCCACTGGAACGTGGCGCTCCTGGCTCGCAGATATTCCGGGAATAGAGCTTGAAGGCGTCTTCAAGGCCCTGGAATACCTCTTCAGGATAAAGAGCGCCAAGCTCGGCCACATGGACTGGAGCGAGGTGCCGGAGATAGAGGGCAAGAGGGTAATGGTCGTTGGAGCCGGCCACACGGCCTGCGACGCGGCTTTGGAGAGCCTCTTGATGGGAGCAGAGAAGGTCTACATGAGCTACCGCAGGACGATAAGGGAGGCCCCGGCAGGAAGCTACGAGATAAACCTCCTCCGCGAGAAGGGCGTTGAGTGGCTCGAACTGACGATGCCGAAGAGAATCATCGGCGAGAACGGGAGGGTCAAAGCCGTGGAGCTCATTAGAACAAAGCTCAGCGAGCCGGACGAGAGCGGAAGGAGGAGGCCCGTCCCGGTAGAGGGAAGCGAGTTCACGGTCGACGTGGATTACATTGTCTTCGCGATAGGGCAGACGCCGACACCTCCATTCGGCGAGAACTGCGGAATAGCGACCGATAGAAAGGGCAGA
Source organism: Thermococcus nautili (assembly GCF_000585495.1). Taxonomy (NCBI): domain Archaea; kingdom Methanobacteriati; phylum Methanobacteriota; class Thermococci; order Thermococcales; family Thermococcaceae; genus Thermococcus; species Thermococcus nautili. Next base: position 1,660,948 of record NZ_CP007264.1, on the reverse strand, counting down.
ATCGTCGTGGATTCGAGGCACATGACGAGCAGGGAGGGAATCTTCGCGGCCGGAGACGTTGTTCTGGGCCCTTCCCTCGTCGGCAGGGCAACGAAAGACGGCCTCTACGCCGCTCGCGATGTTCACCTCTGGCTGATGGAGGTGAGAGCATGAAGCTCCTCGTGGACTTCAACGCCTGCATAGGTTGCGAGACCTGTGAGGCAGTATGCGACTTCATTCACGACGGAAGGCCCAACATAAGGGTGGTTTTTGCGAGCAACGGCGTCGGCGTCCCGATTAACTGTCGCCACTGCGACGACGCGCCCTGTATGGCGGTATGTCCAGTAAACGCCATCACCCGCGATAAGGACGGGGCGGTCATAATCAACGAGGAGAAGTGCATAGGCTGTCTTATGTGCCTCTCGGTCTGCCCGTTCGGGGCGATAGGCTACGAGCCGGTCGTTAGAGTTGTTTACAAGTGCGACATGTGCGCCGAGAGAAGGGCCGAGGGTTTGAAGCCGGCCTGCCACGAGATGTGTCCTGCCAATGCCATCTACTACGGCCCCGACGGCGGGGAGGAGACGAGGGCAAAGGTGGCGGAGGTAATTTCCCGCAACCTCTGAGTCTTCAATTTTTATTCACCGAAAACCGTTAAAGTTCTTCGTTGCATAGGTTAGAACATGGGGGCTCCTAAACCTTTGGTTTACAACAAGGCGTTTCCTACCTTTTTTTGCCAAACTGAGCTTTGGAAAACCGTTTTAAGCCGGAAAGAGAAGTCCCAATCGAGAGTAAACAAAAGCGTTAATGCGGAGGTGGTAGCTTGCCCTTCATAGTCGCGTTCGTCTTCGCCTACATCACCTGGCTGGTTTTAACGGCGGGAACGAACGGACTGCTCTGGAGCACTCAGGAACTGATAGCAGGTCTAATATTCGCGGGGATAGTAGCGTACGCGACGAAGGACATCGTTGGGGAGGAATCAACCCGCTTCCTGAACCCGATAAGGTGGCTCGAGTGGATTGCCTATGTCCCGGTCCTGTTCTGGGGAATGGTCAAGGCCAACTTCCACGTAGCTTATCTCGTCATAACAGGGAAGATAAGGCCCGGAATCGTCAAGGTCCCGGTTGAGCTCGAAAAGGACGCCCAGTACACCATTCTGGCCAACTCGATAACCCTCACCCCGGGAACCCTTACCATAGACGCCTGCCCGAAGGAGAAGGCCCTGTACGTCCACTGGATTGACATCCCGGAGGGACTGGAGAGGCCCGAGAGCTCTGAACCCGTCGCGGGACCCTTTGAGAAGTGGGCCAGGAGGTTGGGGAAATGATTGAGCCCGTGTTCTTCTACTCGGCGCTGATAATCTCGATTGGAGCGTTCCTGGCGATACTCAGGGTTCTCCTCGGTCCCAGCGTTCCGGACAGGGTCGTCGGGGTTGATACGCTGAACACGCTCGTGGTTGCCGGCATGGTTCTCCTCGGAGCGGCCTACGACAGGACGATTTACATCGACATCGCGATAGTCTACGCGCTCCTCAGCTACATCGGAACGCTCATAATCGCGAGATACCTGCAGGGGGGATTGGAATGAGCCCGGTCGAATACCTGATTTACGCCTTCCTCGCGATAAACATCACATTCAACATGCTCGGGAGCATAGCCCTCCACCGCTTCCCGGACGTTTATACCAGACTTCACGGAGCTACCAAGTGCACGACCTTCGGAACGATATTCGCCGTTTTAGCGGTTGTAACCCACGCCCTCTATCAGCTTCACGTCACCGGCGACCCCAAGTACCTCCAGATGGCCCTTCACAGCTTCGTTGCCCTCGTGGCGCTCCTCCTCACGAACCCCGTCGGAGCGCATGCAATAGCGAAAGCCGCGCACCTGAGCGGTTACAAGCCGGCTAAAGCGGTCGTTGACGCCTACGAGGAGAAGCTTGGGGGTGATGGGGAATGAACGCCCTCACGATTGACATGGCGATTCAGGCGATAATACTCATCGGCGTTCTCATCACGGCTTACCTCACGATTCGCTTTAGAGACCTGCTCGCCGCTGCACTCATGTCCGCGGCGATGAGCCTGCTCCTCAGCCTCGAGTTCTACATGCTCCACGCCCCGGACGTTGCGATAGCCGAGGCGGCGGTCGGTGCGGGAGTCGTTACGGCGATTGTGGTTTACGGCATAGCCAAGACCGAGAGATGGGAGGTGGAACCGTGAAGAGAACAATCGCTTACCTCTCACTGCTCTTCATCCTCGGGGCGCTCCTCTACGTTGCGAACCCCAACTACGGCCTCAAGTTCGGGCCCGGGGGGAAAGGAGTGGCTCACCCTGAGGTATACGGACAACTACTACATCGAACATGGCGTCCAGGAAGTCGGCGGTACGAACATAGTCACCGACATAGTGTTCGACTACCGTGGCTACGATACGATTGGAGAGGCGACCGTCCTGTTCACGGCCATAGCCGGCGCGATTGCTCTTCTGAGGCCCTGGAGGAGGGATGAGAAATGAGGCCGAGGTGCGGTAGCGATATGGGGCTCATCGTCAAGACCTCGGCGAGGGCGATAATCCCGCTCATAGGTATCTTCGGAGCCTACATCGTCATGCACGGTCACCTGACACCGGGAGGTGGCTTCCAGGGAGGAGCAACGATAGCCGGAGCGGGGATACTGTTCCTCGTCTCCTTCGGCCTCGACGAGATGAAGAAGCACTACAACAAGAGCCTGTACTCGGCTCTCGAGGGTATCGGCGGTCTCGTTTTCCTCGGCGCCGCGATGCTCGGCATGAGCGTGGCGTTCTTCTACAACACGCTCTGGCACAACGGCCCGTTCTTCAACGGAAAGCCCGGAACGCTTCTCTCCGCCGGATTCCTGCCGATAATGAACCTCGCCGTCGGCCTTAAGGTCTTCACGGGCCTCGTCAGCGCGCTGACCGCGATAGCGCTCTACAGGAGGTGGAAGTCATGATTCAGTTTCAGTTCATCACGGCCTTCCTGCTCATAGTCCTCGGAATATACGCCTTCCTCGCGAAGAGGAACCTCATCAAGCTGATTCTGGCTTTAGACATCATAGACTCCGGAATACACCTGCTCCTCATAAGCCTCGGCTACCGCATAGAGCTCAACGAAATCCCGACCGCGCCGATTTACACCGGCTACGAGACGCTGAAGAGCCCGATGGTCGGCCCGCTTCCACAGGCCTTAGTGCTTACGAGCATAGTCATCGGCGTCTGTGTCCTCTCGCTCGCGGTCGCGCTCACGATAAACGCCTACCGCCACTACGGAACCCTTGACGTGAGAGCTCTAAGGAGGTTGAGGGGATGAACGGGCACGAGATACTTCCCTACCTCATAATCATCCCGCTCCTCGGAGCGTTCTCGATGCCGATAGTGAACCTCCTCGGCAGGAAGGCGAGGGAGGCGTGGGCAGTCATAATCACCGGCGCCACCTTAGCGGTGGGCTCGGCGCTCTTCTACTCGGTCTGGGAGAACAAGAGCATAATCGTCTACACCCTCGGAGCCAAGAGCCCGCTCGGCCAAGCTAACTTCCCGATAAGGATAGTCTGGGAGGTCGACCTCTTCGGCGCGATAATGGTTCTCATGGTAACGCTCGTGGGCTTCCTCGCGGTGGTTTACTCCCTCGGCTACATGAAGCACGACACCGGCCTCGATAAGTACTACACCCTCATCATAATCCTCGAGCTCGGAATGCTGGGCATAGCGATAACCGGCGACCTCTTCAACTTCTACGTCTTCCTCGAAATCATGAGTATAGCGAGCTACGCGCTGGTGGCCTTTAGAAACGACACCTGGGAGGGCATTGAAGCCGGCATCAAGTACATGTTCGTCGGCTCGATAGCGAGCGCCTTCATCCTGCTCGGCATAGCGCTCCTCTACGGCCAGTACGGAACGCTGACGATGAGCTATCTGGCAGTTAAGCTCGCCCAGAACCCGACGGTTACGGCGAAGGTCGCGCTGGCGCTCTTCATAGCAGGACTCCTCTTCAAGAGCGGTGCTTCTCCAGTCCACATGTGGCTGGCAGACGCGCACCCGGCCGCGCCGAGCTCGATAAGTGCTATGCTTTCAGGTCTCGTCATCAAGATAGGCGGAATCTACGCCCTAGCGAGGATACTCTTCAGTGTGTACGGTGCGGGCATGTCTCTAAGAGGGCTCTACATGGGAGATTTCCACCCGGCCATCAACCTGACGACAGTCGGCTGGGTCATCATAATCTTCGCCTGCATAACCCTCATCGTCGGCAACGCGATGGCGGTAATCCAGAACGACATGAAGCGTCTTCTCGCCTACTCCTCGGTCGGCCAGATAGGCTACATCCTCCTCGGCCTCGGAATCGGCTTAGCCGCTTATGGAAGCCAGACGGGAGAGATAGCAATGGCGGGAGCGATTTACCACACCTTCAACCACGCGCTCATGAAAGCCCTCCTCTTCCTCATCGCGGGCGTTGTGATTCACCAGCTCGGCACGAGGGACCTCAACGAGCTGAGCGGTCTGGCCAAGACCATGCCGAAAACAACTTTCGCCTTCCTCATCGGGGCGGCCGCGATAATAGGAATGCCACCCCTCAACGGCTTCGCGAGCAAGTGGCTCATATACGAGAGTTCTGCCATATTCAACCCGATACTCGGTGCGATAGCGATAATCGGAACGGCATTCTGTACGGCAGCATACGTCAAGGTGCTCTACACCTTCTTCGGCAGGCCGAACGAGAGAGTCATGAAGGCCAGAGACCCCGAGGGAAGCATGCTCTGGCCCATAATAATCCTCGCGGTCGCGATAGTCGTCATGGGACTCTTCCCCTGGCAGATAAGCGACAAGGTCATGATTCCAGCCGTCAAGGCCCTTGAGAACCAGCTGGCATACATAAGCGCGGTCCTGGGGGGTGCGTGAAATGTTCGGCTACTGGGATGCACTTTACTTCGTCCTCGTTTTCATCGTCGGGCTCATCTTAGCGTATCTCCTCGACAAGTGGGCGAAGAGGAGCGGAATGGGGACGAGGGAAGTCGGCGACGGGACGAAGATATTCATCAGCGGTGAGGACCCGGACAAGGTTATTCCGGGCTTCGAGCACCTTGAGGGCCACTACACGGGAAGAAACGTCATGTGGGGGCTAACTTACGCACTCAAGCGCTTCTTCACCGTCCTCAAGGCCGACCACACCGGACTGCTGACCGACTACGTGAGCTACCTCGTCATCGTTACGGCCTTCGTGATGGGCGTGATACTGATATGGGGTTGAGGAGGTGAGAAAGTGAGCATCAAAGTTCCCGCTAACGGCGGTTCAAACTCATCGGAGCGCGAGAGGCTTGAGAAAAGAATCGCCCAGCTGTGTCGCTACATCGGAAAATCCCCCTGGGTCTTCCACGTGAACACGGGCTCGTGCAACGGTTGCGACATCGAAATCATAGCCGCTCTAACGCCACGCTACGACGCGGAGCGCTTTGGAGTCAAGCTCGTCGGCAGTCCAAGACATGCGGACATACTCCTCGTTACCGGGCCGGTAACCAACCAGAGCCTCGAGAGGGTTAAGCTGGTCTACGAGCAGACGCCCGAGCCGAAGATAGTGATAGCAGTCGGCTCCTGCCCCACCGGTGGGAGCGTCTTCTACGAGAGTCCCTTCACCAACGCACCGCTGAGCAACGTGATTCCGGTGGATGTTTACGTCCCGGGCTGTCCGCCGAGACCGGAGGCAATACTACATGGGGTTGTTTTGGCACTGGAAAAGCTGGCTAAAATCCTGAAAGGAGAAGTCCCGGGAGGGGAGGAACATGAATGATAATCCCATTAACGAGGCGAACGAGGTTAAAGAGCCCACCAAAGCCGAGAAAGTCGCGAAGGCGATAGCGGAACGCTTTCCAAACGCCCAGGTTGAGGTCAAGACCAACAAGTGGGGGCGCGAGAGGGTCTGGGTGAGAATCGACAGGGAAAGCTACCGCGAGCTGATGAGGTTCATAAAAACGCTTGACGGCGAGGCCCACTACTCGATAGGCATCGAGCAGGACTGGGGGGACGACCTGGGCTTCCTCAGTCACCTCGTGATTTATTACGACGACGCCCCTGCCGTTTCACTGCTCATAGACGTCCACGCGCCGAAGGACGACCCAACGCTCCCGGACATCAGCGAGGTCTTTCCGATAGCCCTCCAGTTCGAGAGGGAAGGAATGGAGATGGTTGGCATAGACTTTGAAAATGCACCGGACAAGAGGAGGCTCTTCCTGCCGGAGGACTTCCCCGAAGGCATCTATCCACTCCGCCTCGACGACAAGGGTGTTCCCGAGGAGATGGTGCACAACGCAGGCCACCCCTATTACCTCAAGGGAGGTGCTAAGAAATGACCAAAGTTGAATACTGGGTCAAGATACCCTTCGGTCCGATTCACCCCGGTCTGGAGGAGCCCGAGAAGTTCATACTCACCCTCGACGGCGAGAGGATAGTTGACGTTGACGTCAAGCTCGGTTACAACCTGCGCGGAATCCAGTGGATAGCCCTCAGGAGGAACTACGTCCAGATAATGTACTTAGCCGAGAGAATGTGCGGGATATGCAGTTTCTCCCACAACCACACCTACACGAGGGCCGTTGAAGAAGCGGCCGGAATAGAGGTGCCCGAGAGGGCAGAGTACATCCGCGTAATCGTCGGCGAGCTTGAGAGGATTCACAGCCACCTGCTCAACCTCGGCGTTCTGGCTCACGACATAGGCTACGATACCGTGCTCCACCTCACCTGGCTCGCCCGTGAAAAGGCCATGGACACGCTTGAGGCAGTTGCTGGAAACCGCGTCAACTACTCGATGGTAACCATCGGAGGCGTCAGGAGGGACATCGACGAGAAGAGGAGGCGGATAATTCTCGATATGATAAAGTACTACAAGGAGGTCTTCCCGCAGATTGAAGATATTTTCCTCCACGACCCGACGATAGAGGCCCGTTTCAGGGACACTGCTGTTATAAGCAAGCGCGTGGCGCTGGAACAGGGAGCCGTCGGGCCGACGGGAAGGGGAAGCGGAATCCGCGACGACGCGCGCTGGAGCGAGAGGCTCGGCGTTTATCCGGATTTGGGAATAAAGCCTGTCATGCCCCAGGACGTTACTGGGGAGAGGCCGAGGGGAGACGTATTCGACAGAATGGCCGTGAGGATAGGCGAGCTTTGGCAGAGTTTGGAGCTCATCGAGCACGCCCTCGACCAGATGCCGGACGGAAAAATCAAGACCTTTCCGAAGGACAACGTTCTCGTCGCCAAGCTCAGGATAATGGTGGACGGAGAGGGCATTGGAAGGTACGAGGCGCCGAGGGGCGAGCTGATTCACTACGTCCGCGGAAAGAAGGGAAGCGACAAGCCCCTCCGCTGGAAGCCGAGGGAACCGACGTTCCCGAACCTGTTCGCGGTCGCTGAGGGCGTCAAGGGAGACCAGGTTGCGGACTTCGTGGTGGCGGTTGCCTCGATAGACCCGTGTCTGAGCTGTACGGACAGGGTTGCGGTCGTTGAAGACGGAAAGAAGAGAATCCTGACCGAAAAGGACCTCCTGAAGGCCTCGATAAAGAAGACGCGCGAGATTAATCCCGACGTGAAGGGAGACCCAACCCCTGTAGGGTTCGGCTGTTCGAGGTGATGCTCATGGACGTGATGGGAAACATCGTCTATCCGATTGCAGGCCTGCTCGGGCTCTACGGCTTCGTCTCACTGGCCTCGCTCCTCTGGGAGGGAATAGACAGGAAACTGGTTGCGAGAATGCAGAGGCGCGTTGGACCACCGCTGATACAGCCGTTCTACGACTTCCTCAAGCTGATGAGCAAGGAAACGATAGTCCCGAACACGGCAAACTACATGTTCAGAGCGGCCCCGGTTCTGGCACTGGCAACGGCGATAGCGCTCCTGGCTTACACGCCGATGGGCTTCACCCCGATTTTAGCGAGCAAGGGCGACGTCATCGTCTTCATCTACCTATTAGCCCTCATCAGCTTCTTCAAGATAGTTGGAGCGATAAGCTCAGGCAGTCCCTACGCGAAAATCGGAGCGGCGAGGGAAGCGACGATAATGGTGTCGAGAGAACCCGCCATGATGCTGGCAATCTTTGCGATAATGTGGCGCCTCGGAAAGCTCGGCGTTGACAAGCCCTTCAGCATGGGCATATTCTACCAGCACAACATCTGGGAGATAGGGACGCCGATGAGCTTCGTGGGAGCGATAATACTCCTCTACGTCTTCTGCGTCTGGCTGGCGAGCGAGATAGAGGTCGGGTTCTTCAACATACCGGATGCGGAGGAGGAGATAGCCGAGGGACTGCTCGTCGAGTACAGCGGAAGGTATCTGGCACTGCTCAAGCTGACGAAGGCTCTCAAAGCCTATATAGCGGCTTCCCTGGTGGTCGCGATATTCTTCCCCTGGGGAATAGCGGGCTACTTCGGCCTGACGGGCCTCTCAGCGGACGTCGTTAACCTGCTCTTCCACACGCTGAAAGTGTTTATCCTGCTCTTCGTCGTCGGAAGCGTCTTCAGGGCCGTAACCGGAAGGCTGAAGATAACCCAGGCGGTGGACTTCCTCTGGAAGAACGTCTTCTTAGCGTCTCTCGTTGGCTCACTCCTCCTTGCGATGGAGGTGATAATGTGAGGGCGCCAATACTCGTCCCAACGGTGCTCAGGAACCTCGTCAGGAAGCCAGCGACCAACCTCTTTCCGAAGACCGAGCCGGTGCCGGTTCCAGAGAACTTCAGGGGCCAGCTTAAGTACAACGTCGACAAGTGCGTCGGCTGTAGAATGTGCGTCACCGTCTGTCCCGCGGGGGTCTTCGTTTACCTGCCCGACATCAGGAAGGTGGCGCTGTGGACTGGAAGGTGCGTTTACTGCGCCCAGTGCGTTGACGTCTGCCCGACGGGAGCTCTGGAGATGAGCGACGAGTTTCTGCTCGCGAGCTACGACAACTACGACGACAAGTTCATCCCCCTGAAGGAGGAGAAGATAGAGGAGATACGGAAGAAACTTGAGGAGCAGAAGAAGGCCAAGGAAAAGGCCAAAGCCGAGAAGGCCAAGACCGAGAAAAAGGAGTCAAAGTAACCCCTTCTTTTTTCTCCACTCGTAGAGGGCCTTTAATGCCGAGTAATGGCCCTTCTCAACGTCCGCAAGGTAGAGGTAGACCTTTTTGAGCTCCTCGTTATCGGTTTCCTCCGCCAGCTTCCGATAAATCGTCTCGGCAAGCTTTTCAGCTTCCATAGCGTTAATGAGAACGTCCTCGAGGTCCTCGACCTTCCAGAACTTGCCGAGAACGTGGGTTCCCTCAACGCTCGGAACGTTCACCTCAATCAACTCGTCGCCGTATTTCTCCCGGTAAATCTTGTAGAGCTCGTCGCCATGGCCCTTGGACTCCTTGCCGAGCCTTTCAAAGGTCTCGTAGACTTCCTTGGGAAGGCCGAGCTCCTTGGCCCTCTCCGCCAGCTTCAGGTAGGTCTCGGCCTCCTCGTATTCACCCTTAATCCAGTAGCTGAGCAGTTCGCGCTCGTTGAGCTTCTTAATTTCTTCCAGAACCTCAACCACCATGTCAACCACCCAACCGTTCGTATTCCCTCTTCAGGGCCTCGTAGTGGCCCCTCTCCACATCGGCGAGCTTGAGGTAGAGTTCTCTTAACCGCTCATCCCCAACCTTTTCGGCGAGGGCTTTGTAGGCGTTCATCGCTATGAGCTCGCTCTCCATAGCGGTTTCAAGGACCTCCTTAACCTGGTCGGCCCTTTCAAAACGGTCGAGAACTGGTAAAACTTCAAGAGGAGGGATTTCCGTTGACGGCTCCCTGCCGAAAGAGGCTTTGAACTCCTCCCTGAGCTCAACTGCATGCCTTTCGGAGTCCTCGCTCAGTCTGAGAAAAGTCTCCACGAGGCTCTCTGGAAGCCCAAGGTTCTTAGCCCTCTCGGCCAGCTTGCGATAAAACTCGGCCTCCTCCAGCTCGCTGGCTATCCAGTAGGCCAAGGCCTCCTCGTAGCTCAGCTTCTGGAGTCTCTCGATGACATCATCGACGTCCAGCATTCCAACCCCCTGAATAATTTGTCGGCGGGCCTAATAAGCTTTTGTTCCTCAGCGAACGAGCCATATCGCCAGGAACATCGCGATGTAGGCGAGAAGGCCCAGGATAACGTGGAAGTACAAAAGAACCCTCTTCCACCTCGGCGAGAGAAAGTAGAGGGCGCCGGTAACGAGGGCCAGTGTCATGAGGGCGAAGCTGAGGTAGCCGAGCGTGTTGTGGTCAACCATGCCTCCCCACCGGAAAGACGTAGAGTGGAGCACCTTCAGTTCCAAGGAGCGAGGCAACCTCATCGTCGTGGAAAGCCCCAACCGCGACCGTTCCGAGGCCAAGGGCGGTTGCCTGGAGGTAGATGTTCTGGCCTATGTGGCCGGCCTCCATATGAACGTACCGGATTCCCCTCTCACCGTAGACGTCAGTTGTTCTCTCGTAGAAGGCAACCAGAACGATGTCAACGGGGGCGCTACCGACCCATTCCTGGTCGAGACAGGCCCTCTGGAGCTCCATTCTGTAGTCACCTGGCTTTACCAGCTCAAGGGCGTGTTTCCCGGGGATGTAGCGGTAAATTCCGGGTTCAAGGCCCTCAACCTTACCAACGACGACGTAGACCTCGAAGGGATAAGTAGCGCCCGCGCTCGGGGCCGAGCGGTAGCCCTTTGAACTCGTTATTCCCTGAGCCGACCAGAGGAGCTGGGAGAGCTCTTCAAGGGTTAGGGGCTCGTCACGGTAGGAGCGGACGCTCCTCCTCTTCGCTATCGCCTCCTCAACGCTTATCTCACCCCTCAAACGGGGTTCTGGAAGGGGCACAACCTCACCCGAGGCCGTCTCAACGGTCTCAAACCTCGGGCCCGGCTTGAAGATTAACAGTAGTGGGAGAACGAGGGCCAGCGCCAGGGTCAGGTAGGCAACCTTCCGGAGCATGTGATTAGTTGGCGCCCAAACTATTTATTCCTTCACATCGAAGCGAAGAACCTCACCCTTTCGGACGAGGCCGATTCCAGCTTTCTTACCCAAAACCTCGATGATAACCGTGTAATCGGGCTCGCTCAGGTTGACCTTTAGATTATAGCGCTCGACGAGGAGCGAGCCGAGTTTGACTTCGAGCTCCCGCTGGGAGAGCCGTTTATTCCCGCGAACCCTGGCGCGGACGGCGAAGGTTCCGTCTATCGCTTTCCCCAGCTCAAGGACGGCCTTCTCTACCTCCTCCCACCTGGCCGGAACGAGTCTTTCGATGGGGATTACTCTCTGTATCGCCTGCGTCTCGAAGTTCCTCAACCGTTTGAGGGCCTCGTCCTTTGGTAGGGGAGTTTCAGCGAGGAGGACGCCCCGCCAGTCCGTTCCTTTAACCCTCACCTTTCCCAGTGCCCACTCCAGTTCGAGTATCGCGTCGCCTTCTCTGCCGGGCGGTGCCGTTACGAGGAGAATCATTTCCGCTCACCGATGAACAGGTTTTTATATTGAAAGGCCTTAAACACTTCGGTGGGTGAAATGGAGGGTCTTAAGCTTTACCAGTCATACGAGGTTTACGGCCTCTCGGCCAATCCCTTTGAACAGCTCGCCAGCGAAGGAATAACCGACGTCGAGAGCATTCACGTTTATCAGGAGATAGACATGCGCCTCCAGATGATTGTTTCGGAGGTAATAGGCAACAAAAGCTCGATAGCGCTCAGCATCGTTGGGCCTCTTGGAATGGGTAAAACGCAGAGGCTCAAAACGCTCGCGAAGGCCATAGAGGAGAACAAAGGCAAAGCGATATATGTCAAAGTCGATACCAACGACATCCTCAAGCTCACGCGCGACATCTTCTACGCGCTGAAGCCCCCCAAGAGCAGGACGAACATATTTCTCGAAAACCTCAGCAGGAAGCTCGGATTCATCGACAGGCTTGAGAAGATGCTCAGCGACTCGAAGGAGTACAAGAGCAGGGACATCGCTGAACTCCTCGTCGAGCAGATGAGCAAGTATCCCTACTGCGCGCTCCTCCTAGACGAGCTGGAGAACATGCAGAGCGCAAGGGAGCACGAGAAGATTCAGTTCTTCGAGATGCTGAGGCACTTCATAAGCACGATGCCGAAGGGCTGTATCGTTGCCTTCGCCTGCGTTCCAGAAGCTTATGAGGAGTACACGAAGATATTCCCCGCCTTCTTCATGCGCCTCCACTACGAGTTCAAGCTCCGCCCGATGAGCCTTGACGAGACCTTTGAGCTCGTGAAGAAGAGGCTCAACCGCGTTCGCATAAGGGACACCGACGACCCGCTGTATCCCTTCACGGAGGAGGCGATAAGGCTAATCCACCAGCTCGGGAAGGGCAACCCGAGGCAGATTTTAAGACTCCTTCACTACGTCCTAAGCGAGTCCGCAAAGCACAAGTTCGACCCGATTGACGACTACGTCGTGACGACGATTCTAGAAGAACCGAAGAGCCTTGAGGAGTACCTCACGAGGATTCCGAAGGAGTACAAGGACCTAGTTGAGGCGATAGTGTTTGAGTTCAACGGCGGGCCGGTGAGCTACATACAGGTCGCCAAGGTCGTCAAGAAGCCGGGAATGCAGGTCTACGACAAGCTGAACGAGCTCATAAGGCTCGGCTTCCTCGTCGGCGACCCGAAGGGCAACTACAAGGTTCCAGACTACGTCAGAAAGTTTTTAGAGGAGGGGCAGGCGGAGAAGCTGAAGGGTGAGTGAGTTGCCGAACTACGATACCCACGTGCTCAGCGGAATAGTGACTTATCCAATAGCGGTGCTCATCGGCGAGCTCCTGAAGGTTTACGCCAAGCTACCGATTGAGCTAACCTCAACGGCGCTAATCCTCGGATACGCGTTCTATGTCCTGGGAAGCGATTTACCCGACATGGACCACCCGGACGCGCTGATACACAGGGGCTCAAAGCCGATAGTCAGCGTCGCCGCTGGAAGCGCCGTCTTCCTATGGGCCAGGGGATTCGTTCACATGAACCCGGCGTGGATTAATCCAGTTGTCTCGTGGGTCGCGGGTGCCCTGGCAGGGCTCGTAGCGTGGTACGCCTTCACGTGGCTCATGCCGAAGCACAGGGGAATCGTCCACTCGCTACTCTTCGCAGGAATCTACGGACTGCTCGCTTTCCTTTTGGTCGAGTACGGCCTCAAGATGTCAACTGGCGAGGGAATCTTCGTCGGTTTGAGTGCTTTCCTCGGCTACACCCTCCATCTAGCCCTCGACCGCTCGGTTAAGCTGGTTTAGTTTTACCCATCTTTGGGCAACAATGCTTTTAAATAACCCACTTTAGGAAAGCGCGGAGGTGGGAGAGATGTTCAGCCTTGGAGGATTCTCACGCGGTGGTGAGTACGAGAAGAAGCTCTGGGACGTCCTCATCATCGGAGCTGGCCCAGCGGGCTTTACGGCGGCGATATACGCCAAGCGCTTCGGCCTCGACACGCTGATTATCAGCAAGGACCTGGGCGGAAACATGGCCTTAACAGACCTCATAGAGAACTACCCCGGCTTCCCCGAGGGAATCAGCGGTTCGGAGCTGACCAACAGGATGCACGAGCAGGTCAAGAGGCTCGGCGTTGAGGTGGTCTTCGACGAGGTCGAGAGGATTGACCCCGCTGAATGCGCCTACTACGAGGGCCCGTGCAAGTTCACCGTGAAGACCAAGAACGGCAAAGAGTACCGCGGGAAGACGATAATCATAGCGGTCGGAGCCTCGCCGAGGAAGCTCAAGGTTCCGGGCGAGGAGGAGTTCACAGGAAGGGGAGTTTCCTACTGTGCAACGTGCGACGGCCCGCTCTTCAAGGGCAAGAAGGTCATCGTCGTCGGCGGTGGAAACACCGCTTTACAGGAGGCCCTCTACCTCAAGAGCATCGGCGTTGATGTAACGCTCGTCCACAGGCGCGACAAGTTCAGGGCCGACAAGATACTGCAGGACCGCTTCAGGGAGAGCGGGATTCCGGCGATACTCGACACCGTCGTCACCGAGATAATTGGAAAGGACAAGGTCGAGGCGGTGA